>NZ_UPHU01000001.1:5403336-5705004 GCF_900566075.1 Mycobacterium pseudokansasii
CCGGTCTGCAAGGTGAGCGCCAGCATCGCGTGGTCGCGTCGTCCGGCCCAGGTGTCGGGGTCGCAGGCGGCCAGCAGCGCGTCAGCCTCCTCGTTGGTGAGGTAGGTGATCAGGTTGCGTTGGAAGCGTTTCGGCGGGACCGCCAGCACGCGTTGGATCGAGGCGGCGTGTTCGGGATGGCGCAGTGCGGCGTAGCCGAACAGTGAGTGGATGGCCGCCAACCGGGTGTTGCGGGTGCGCACGCTGTTGCCACGATCGTGTTCGAGGTGGTCGAGGAACCCGGCGACCGAGGGCGCGTCCAGATCGGCGAGGTCGAGCTGGCTGGGCGGTTTGGCGGTGCGGGTTGCGGTATAGCCGAGCAGCAGCCGGAACGTGTCGCGGTAGCCGGCGATGGTGTTCGGGCTGGCCTGGAGTTGCCCGATGAGCCGGTCGGTGAAGTAGGCCTGCAGGATCGGGGCGAGCGCGGTCATCGCCGGCCTCCGGGTCTGCTCGCCTGCAGCCGTTGCGCGGCAAGGCCCATCAACTCGGGCGTGGCCGTCAAATACCAGTAGGTGCTGGCCGGGTTGACGTGTCCGAGGTAGGTGGACAGCACCGGCATCATTGCCGCGACGTCGACGCCGGATCGGTACCAGTCCAGCAGGCAACTCACGGTGAAGGCATGCCGAAGATCATGTGCGCGGGGCCGGACCGTGGCGGTGCGTAGTCCGATCGTCGTGGTGATCTCGATGAACGCCTCATGCACCGACGAATATCGCAGCGCGGCGCCGGTGGTGGCCACAAAGAACGTCTCCGATCGTCGCGGCGGCGGTATCCGGCGGTCGCGGCGGCGGGCGTAGCGGCGCAGCTGTTCGACGGCGCTGGGGTGCAGCGGTATGAGGCGGGGGTGGCCGGCCTTGCGGCCAGCGACGGTGAGCACGCCCGCCCGCAGGTCCACGTCGGTACGGCGCAGCGGCAGTGTTTCCCCGATCCGCAGGCCGGTCACTGCAAGCAGCCCCAGTAGGGTGTGTAGGGTCGCGGCACGCATCTCGGGGCGAAGGTCGTTGGCGGCGTGCAGGATCCGTTGTATTTCTGCATCGGTGTAGATGTAGGGTGTGGGCCGCTTGCCCTGTCCGGGGAATACCTTGGTGGGTGGGATTTCGGTTGCCGGGTCGATCGTGGCCAGGTAGCGGGCGAATCCGCGGATCGCGCCGAGTCGGTGCGACCAGTTGACCGGGTCGACATTGCGCGGCAGTCGCGCGAACGCGATCGCAGCCTCGGTCGTGATCGATGTCGACGCCCGCTGGCGCAGGAAGTCGAGGAATTGGGCCAACACCTGGCCGTCGCCGGCCAGCGCGAATCCCAGCCCTCGCCGCAGCCGCAAGTAGTCGTCGAGATGGGCGCGCAGCTCGGCGGTCATCGTGGGTCTCCGATCGGCCAGGGCCGCGCCAGCATCCGCAGCGCGGCGATGTCGACGCGGCTGTAGACCGCGGTGGTGGTCAGGCCCTGATGGCGCAGCGCCTGACCGATGTGCGGCAGCGGAACCCCGGCCCGCACCATCCGCACCGCGGCCGTGTGCCGAAGCCGATGCGGCCCAACCGGACTCACACCAGCGCGCACGCACGCGCGGCGCACGATGCCGCCGACGGCTTCACGGGTGAGCGGATGAATCGGGGCGATGGCGGTGACGAACACCTCCCGCAGGTCGGTGGATGGTCGTCCGCGTTGCAGATAGCCGGTAACCGCGGCGCCGACGTCGGACGGTAGCGGCATCCGATCCATTCGGCCGCCCTTGCCGTGGACGACCAGTACACCTGCCCGCCAATCGATGTCGTCGAGCCGCAACCGGGCGACCTCACCGGCGCGTAGTCCCAGCCGCAACAGCACCACCAGCACCGCGTAGTCGCGGCGGCCGATCGGGCGGCGCCGATCGCACGCGTGCAGCAGCGCTGGCGCGTCGTGGTCGCCGATTCCTCGGGGCAGCAGTGACATCCGGCGACCGGTCGCGGCCAACGCCGCCGCCGAGAGGTCCGCATCGACGAGGCCCTGCAGATGGCAATACCGCAGCAGCGCTCTTACCGCGGCCACGTAGTACTGCACCCCACCCACCGACACCCGCCCGGCCTCGGCGGTGATCGCGTGGGTCACATCCGCCGCCCTTAGCGCACTCACCTTGCCGTCGATGGTGTAGTCGACCAGGAACCGCCGACCGCGAGCGATGTACGCCGTGATCGTGGACCGCGACAACACCCGCTCCGACGCGAGGTAACGCTCGAACCCGCCCAGCAGAGCCTCGACCCCATTCGACGGCGGACGTGGCGGCGGCGCGATCGGCGTGACATGTTGCGCGACAAGGAAGTCGAGCAGCGGCACCATCGCACGCCGGCCGCGGTGAAGCGTATAACCAGTCGCGCGGCGTGAGGCCAGGTACTCGACGACACATCCTTCGGTCAGATCCCGGCCCGACCAGCCGTGCTCGTCCAGCCAGCGACTCAAGTGCGCCAACAGCCGCAGCTGGTGCACCGCCGACAACTGCGTATATCCCAACTGCCGCAACTTATCCCGAAAGCCATCCGCGAACGGCGCGAGCGGACCCTCGAACCGAACGTCGGTGACCTTGCTGACCGGCTTGCCCATCACATCCTCCTTCGTCAGAAACCCGTCGAAGGAGATATCAGTCCTGATTATGCCGACAGTTCAACCCTTCTCACGTCGCTGACCAGCAGCTACCCAGAAACGTCGGCATAATCGTGAGGTCGGCATAATCGACGCAATGCCGATATCGGCATTGCGTCGACAACGGCAGCGCCTTCGTCGATGCGTGGCTGCTGCGGGCCTGCGCGAAACTCGGTGTGCGCCTGGTTCATTCTCAACCAGGTCGTCCTCAAGGACGGGGAAAGATAGAACGCTGGTTTCGTAGCGTGCGCCAACAGTTCCTCGTCGAGGTCACCGACACCACCAGCGAGGACCTCGTCGCCGCCGGCGTCGATGACGCCACCGCGTTGTTGGAGCTCAACCGGTTGTTTATGGCCTGGGTAGAAACCGAATATCACCGCCGTACCCATACCGAAACCGGACAAGCACCGCTGGCGCGCTGGCAGGCCGGCTGGGACCGGGTTGGCCGCGTCCCGGCCATGCCCAGCGCTGACGAGCTGACCGAGGCGTTTTTGTGGTCGGAATACCGCGTGGTCACCAAGACCGCCACCGTGTCGCTGCACACCAACACCTACCAGGTCGATCCAGCGCTGGTCGGACGTCGGGTAGAGCTGGTGTTTTGCCCATTTGACCTGGAAACCATCGAGGTCCGCTACCACGACAAGTCCTATGGGAAAGCCCTGCCGCACAAGATCTCCCGTCACACCCACCCGAAAGCCAAACCCGAGACACCCGAACCCGAGCCGCCGGCAGCGACCGGGATCGACTACTTGTCGTTGACCGCGGCCACCCACGAGGAGCAGCTACGACACGACGAACGCATCGGATACCACGCCCTTTACGGCGATGACAGCGAAATCCCCGGCCAGCTATCCATCGATGACATCGAAAACAACATCGACTCACAAGGAGAAATGTCGGCATGAGTATCCAACGGCTGCAATCACATTGGGGATTCACCCGGATGCCGTTCGGGCGTGACCTGGCACCGAGCATGCTGCACCGCCATAGCGGCCACGGTGAGGCTGTCGCCCGCATCAGCTGGTGTGTGGACCAGCACGCGATCGGGGTGATCACCGGCGAGGTCGAGCCGGGTTCTCACTACTAATTTCCTTTCCCTGGTTGTCTCATCCGGTCCAGATTCGGGCCGGATGCTGCGTTGTTATGGGTTTTCATGGTCACGCAGATGGTGCGACCGGGTGCTCTGGACCGGATGCGACACGCTGGCCTCGGCGTTTCATGGCGTTGCAGCGAACAAAGCATCTTCCGGTGGTGGCAGTTGGATGGCCAGGCCCTTGCGTTGGCCGCGGTTGACATGCACCGCGTTGAGCTCGCCGCGTTGAATCCGGTCCAGGACAGTCTGTTTGGCAACGCCGAGTCGGCGGGCAGCAGCTTCGAGCCCAACCCATCCCTCGGGCGCGTCCGGGGTGATCTTGGCTTGCAGCTCGGCGTCGATGCGGATTCGCCACGGGCCGCCGGGGCCGTGCTGCTCGCCGCGGATGAACCCGCTGGCCAGCCACCGGTAGAGGGTGGCTCGGGAGGTGCCCAGCAGCGTCTGGGCTTCGGCGATGCTGACCATGTGCACATCCTCGTCGATGGGTCCGACAGGTTCGCTGGGACCGGCGATCCGGTGTTTGCGGCGCAGGCTGCCGACCCGGTCGCGGGTGAACGGCAACCCGGTCGCGGTGATCACGCCTTGCCGGGCAAGCAGGCGCGCGATCGTCGCGTCGTCGTAGTGGGCGGCCAGCCGTCGAATACGCTCCAGCGTGTCGGCCTCGGTGCGGATCGCGCTGTCCACGCCGCGGCGCGGCAACGCGACGGTGATATCGGTATGAGCGCTGCCTTCCCACCGGATCCGGATCGCGGCCTGACCAGCGTCGCGGTCGACGTTGATGACGACCTCACCGATCAGCAACCGCAGCAACTGCTTTCGTTCTCGGATGGTGGTGGTGTCGGCGTCGAACACCGCCCGCAGGTCAGCACCCGCGTGGGATAGCCAGGCCACCTCTTCCTCGGTGAGCACCGCCGGCCGCCGGGACTGCTGCGCGGCCAGGTCGGCCTCGGCTTGACGTAGCGTGCCCAGCCGTACTTCCCAGTCGCGTTCCAGGCTGCGGGCGACCAACCGGTTCTCCGGCTCGACCGCGTCGAACTGGCGGCGGGCTCGCTGGGCCTCGTAACGGGCCCGCTCGACGCCCAGCTCGAACGCGCGCACCCGCCGGGCATGCTGATCCTCGGCCTCGGCCAGTGCGGCGGCGGTGGCCGCCAACGCGGCCGGCTGCAACACGGTGAACATCTCCTCGACCACGGCGGCGTCCAGGCGGCGTCCGCTCAGACTCTGGCAGCTGCGCGCCGAGCCGTACAACCGCAGTCCCTGCGCGCACAGATACCGTGGGACTCGGCCATCGGGGCCGGAGTAGCCGACCAGCATCCGCCGCCCGCACTTGCCGCACACCACCAGCCCCTGCAGCAAGGCGCGGCCCTCACGCACCGCCCCGCCGCCCTGCCCTTTGGGCGGGTGCACGTTGGCGCGCAACCGATCCTGGTTGGCCAGATAGGTCTGCCAGGACACATAGCCGGGATGATGATCCGGGATGGTCACCTCCCACTGCTCACGCGGCAATTCCTGATCGCGGACCACGATGCGGCCGGCCTCGTCCAGACGCCGACTCACCTTCGTTCGCCCGAACACGTACGCCCCACCATAGGCGGGGTTGGTCAAAAAATCGTGGACCGCCGGGTAGGTCGCCTCGGCCCAGCGGATGACCCGCGCGCCGGCGGACCGGCGCGGCAGCCGCAGGCCATCCGCACGCAGCGACAGCACCACCTGACGCGCCGAACCCAGCTCGTCGAACCGGTCGAACACCGCCGTGATCGCGGCGCGGACCGCCTCATCCCGGCTGAGCACCACCCGGTCGTCCTGGTCATAGTCCAGCCCCACCGGCAGCAGTTGGCGCAGCTCGCCCCGCGCGGCCTTGTGCCGCAGCCCGGCATTGAGCCGCGACCGCAGCACGTGCAGCTCAGCCTCGCTCATCGTGCCCTTCAACCCAAGCACGAGCCGGTCGTTGTAGTCACCGGGGTGATACATCCCGTCCGCGTCGGCGATCAGGGTGTCGGTCATCGCGCACAGATCCAGCAGGTGATACCAGTCTGCGTTGCAGCGCGCCAACCGAGACACTTCGATGCCCAGCACCAGGCCGACCTGCCCCAACCCGACCGCGGCGACCAATTCCTGAAACCCGTTGCGTGCGTTCGCATCCGCGCCCGAACAACCCAGGTCGTCATCGACCACCCGTACCCGGTCAGCTGGCCACCCCAAGTGCTGCGCTCGCTGCGCGAGTTCGTATTGCCGGTTGAGGCTTTCGGTGTTTTCCCGCACCTGCGTCATCGTCGATTGCCGCACATACACCCACGCCTGTCGTTGCAGGTGCGTTGCCCGGATCTTGGTCAGCTCAGCCATCGCTGCCGTCCTCGGCCAGCACACCCCTGGCGATCATCCGGGCCAGCAGCGACAACACTTGCGCCCGTGTGGGTTCCGGCAGCTGCTCCCAGCTCCCGGCGACACGCTCCTGCTCCCACGGCAGCCGCAGTTGCACCGCGGCCGCTATCCTGACTCCTCGCACGGCTCACCTCCTGGTCTCGTTGGCGCGGATCCAGTGAGGTGAGCCTTGCCCATCCCGGCCGTAACTGGTCGGACCCGGTCACGACGACACGCCCGTGTCACGCGCCAGCCGGGACCGCAACCGTCGAACCCCCTCGACCGACAACGTCGTCGCCAACCCCGCCAACACGGCGGCGTCGCTACCGAAGACATCCGTCGCGTCGGCCGCCACCATGCCCGGCGTGCCGTCCGGCAGCACGACCACCAGCCTCAGCACGCCCTGTCGTCGACGAAATGACAACGCTCGCAACTGTTCCCCGTACAATGGGTGCGCGCGATCAGTTACCGTGATCTCGCACGGCAGCACCGCGCGAAGCTGTTGCAGTCTGTCGCCTGCGCTGTCGGCGCAGGCAAGACCGTAGCCGTGCGGGCGAGCGCCGCCAGCCTGGATCCGTCCCGCCACGTGTTCATCTACCTGGCCAACCCCACCGTCGGAGTGCGCGGCATGCTCACACACATCGTGGCCACCCTCGGGCACACCCCGGCCTTCCACCGCTCCGCCCTCACGCCACAAGCCGCTGAAGCCCTTGCCACCGAACACGCCGAACGGGGCCGAAACCCCGTCCTGGTCGTCGACGAAGCCCACCTCTTGGACAACCATCAGCTCGAAGCGATCCGACTGTTGACCAACCACGACATGGACTCCGGATCGCCCTTCGCGGTCGTCTTGATCGGCCAACCCGGTCTGCGCCAGCGGCTGCGGCTGGGCGTGCTCGCCGCGCTGGATCAGCGCATCGCCGTCCGATATCACATCGCCGGGATGAACGGCGCCGACACCGCTGACTACATTCGCCACCACTGCAAAATCTCCGGACGAGCCGACACCCTGTTCTCCGAAGACGCCATCGGGCTGATCCACAACGCCTCGCGCGGTCACCCCCGCGCGGTCAACAACCTGGCCCTACACGCACTGACCGCCGCGTTCGCCGCCGACCACAGCATCGTCGACGAAAAGGCAGCACGCATCGCCATCACCGAAACCGCCACGGATTGAACCCAGTCCGCCTCAACCCGACCACCACCGCGTCAGCCCGGCGACAACGCCGTCAACACGCCCACAACGGCCCCGCTCAACATGCCCAGCGGGCCGTCCTCCTTAACGTGATCACTTCAATCCCAATGACGCCGTCATCGTCATCCTGAGTGACGCTCAACACCCATGGGTAACAGGCCATATGGGCGCGCCATGCACACACGCATTCGCTCACCGCACGCCAGGACTGGGCATCGCGAATCATCGCCGCCCTCGGCGCGTCAATGTGAGCGCACACGACGACGGACCGCATCACCAAAACCGACGCATAGGCATTCTATGAATCGTTCTTGGTAACGGCCGTTTGGCGATATCGCTTAGGTCAGCTAGGTTCACCGGCTTTGTGTCGCAAGCCGAGGCTGGAAAGTACCTGGTTTTTGTATTGCGCCATGGTGAGTTCACCGGCGGCGAAAGCCACCAGGCGCTCGATCGCAGTGGTGTCCGGTCAGTAGCCCTCTAGTGCGCTGTTGGCGATCGCGTCGCGCACCCACCTCTGTTCGGCTGGTGGTAGCCGACCGGTGCACGCCTCGACGGCCGCCCACAGCCTCGCCTGGTCAGCGTCTTCGCTGCTGCACGCTCGAGGTCACCGCCCTGGCCGAATCCCCGTGGCTGGTACAGCCTTTGGCCGCGCCCGCCGGCGCCGGCAAGACCCATTCCCTCAAAGCGTTACGCACCGCCGCCCACCGCGGCGGCCGCACCGTGGTCGTGCTCGCGCCCCAAGGCCGCGCTGTCGACGTGGCGATCAACGAGTGCGCCGGCGACGAGGGCTACACCGTGGACAAGGCCCTCCTCGAGCTACGCAACGGGCGGTTAAGACTCGATCACCGCACCATCGTGGTCGTCGACGAAGCCGGCCTCATCGGCAACAACCAGCTGCGTGACCTGCTGGAGTACACCACCGGCTCCGGGACGAAGACCCTGCTCGTTGGAGACGCTCACCAGCTGGCGCCGGTGCGTAAACGCGGCGGTATGTTCGAGCAACTGTGCGCCGATCTGCCTTGGTCCCAACGCCTTTCGGAAGTCTGGCGGATGCTCGACCCCGAAGAACGCACCGCATCGCTCGCGTTACGCAACGGCGGCCCCAAACCATTGCGGCGCGCCATCGCGTGGTATCGCGATCACGACCGGCTGCGCTGCGGCGATGAAGTCACCATGGCCCACGACGCGCTGGAGGCCTACCGCGCCGATGTGGCCGCCGGCAAAGACCCGCTGCTCATGCCCGACAAGTGGGAACTGTGCGACGCACTGAACAAGCAGATTCACAACGACAACGTTGCTGCGGACGCCCCTACCGTCACCGCCGCCCGCGATCACCACATCGGCGCCGGGGACACCATCGTCACCCGCCACAACGACGCCACGATCACGGTCGGTATCCGGGACGAACACGGCCAGCCCGCGGTGAGCAAGACCGCATCGCAGGTGCGCAACGGTCAGCGCTGGATCGTCGAAGCAGTCGACACCGCCCGTCAGACAATCCTCGCCCGCCGCATCGGTGATGACGCCGTGGCCATCCTCGGCGGCGACTACCTACGTGAACACGTCCACCATGGGTATGCCGTCACGCTGCAATCCGAACAGGGTGACACCGGGCAAACCGCATACCCCATCGTCAGCGCGCGCACCGACCGCAAATCGCTGTACACGGGCCTGACCCGCGGCCGCGAAATGAACCGCGTATTCATCTACGACAAGATCGCCGGGGAAGGCGACCACGAACACGCCGAACCGGCCCCCGGTGTACACCAGGCCCGCCGCGGTGACAGCCACCAGGCTGCCGAACTCGTGCGCGCCATCACCGGCCGCGACAACCGGCCCCAAACCGTCCACCAAGTCGCCGCGGCAACCGACCGCGGCCGGCTTCCCGACCGGGTAGCCCGGTTCACCGCCAAACGCGACCACGACCTCGCGCGCCGCCGCGGCGCCCACCGGGCCTGGTCCGACCACCAAGCCAGCGAGCACGCCGAGCGGAACCGCTGGATGCGCGAATACCGTGACCGCAGCACCGACCAGACACACAAGGCCCGCACCCGCCAACGGAGCAGCGACACCGGCTACGACCTCGGACTGTAGAACGGGTGCCGGGCGGCTATTCGACGCAATGGACGGCGATGACGATGCCAGACCAGCTCGGGCGTTCATCGTTTCCGCTATGACGCCACCGGCCTACGAGGCAAACGCATGCGACTGCTCGATGACCTCTCCACCAGTGATGCCGGCCATCCGCAGGAAGCCCTGATCGGCATAACCGATGTCATCTGTCTCGATGACACCCCGAACGTCATGCACGACCTACGTGTAGCCTCGGCGAGCGGGTTGCCGGGAGGGCAAGCCGTGCGGAGTCTTGTCCGACAAAACCTGAGGGGTGCTTGCCGCCTGGTTGGGCTACCCTTGCCCCTTATGCCAAACACCGTGCGCATCAACACTGCCAGCGTGCAGGAGACCACGACGGGCTGGAGCGTCCTGGCGGCCGGGACGACCGCCGTTATGCCCCCGGCGATAACCGGTCTGTCGTGCCAACCCAGCGCCGCCGCCGTGAGCGCCGCCGATGCCATGATGTCGGGATTCGCCGCCGCGTTGAGCGCCCGGATTACCTCCTACACGGGCAAAGTCACTGCGGCCGTTGACGGTTACACGGCGAACGAAGCCAACTCAGCAGCCGAAATGACCGCCGTAGCCCCTGTGGTGATGGTCTAACCCATGACCGCACCGCTGCCTACCCTCTCGCAGCTGTTGAACTGGCCCTACGAGCACCTCAACGAAGCAGCGGCATATTGGCAAGCCCTGGCCTCGAAGTGCTACGACGCGGTTGGTCAGGTGTGGCGCGACACGCTGAACATGGACTGGGAAGGCGAAGCCATTACCGCGCTGCGCGCCGCAACCGGCGCCGACAAAACCATAGCCGCAAACGTATACGACCAGGTGACGCAACAGGCGTGCAAGGAAGCCCGCAGCGGGGCATCGCAAATCCTCGATGCCCGCAACCGGCTGAAATACAAGGTGCAAGACGCCGAAGAAGCCGGGTTCAGCGTGAGTGAGGACATGTCCGTCTACGACACCCACACCACCGCCAACCCAGTCGAGCTGGCCGACCGCCAGGCGCAGGCACAGGCGTTCGCCGAAGACATCAGGTTGCGGGCGGCGAAACTGGTCACTGCGGACACCGACGTTGCCCAGAAGGTGACCGCCACGATGGCCGGGATCGGACCCCAGGCGTTCGGGGAACCGATCAACGCCGACGACACGATCATCGGAGACAACAAGCACAACGGGGTCCAACTCGTCGACTTCACACAAGACAACGCCGCTGGCACCAACCCACCACCATTTGCACCGTGGGACACTCCCGATGGAACACCGCCGCCGGGCACTGGCCTGAGTCCGAAGCTGCAGCAGATGCTGCTCGGCAGTAATCCAGCTAGTTTGACCGGCCAGGGTCTTGTAGAGAATATGCAGCGGTTCGTGCAGTCACTTCCCGAAAACGATCCCAGGACCGCGTGGTTACGCGGTCAGGTTGCGGATCTGCAGGCGCATGTGACGGACATCGAGTACGCCCGCACCCATTGCACCACAAGAGATTGGATCGAACGCACCAGCCAGTTCGCCAGCGGTGTGATCGTTACCGGCTCCGGCCTGCTGGCCGCAGAGACCGGGGTCGGGCTCGCTGTCGCTGGCGCCGGTGGTGTCGGCACGGTCATAGCGGGCACGAATCTGCTGCGATGCCTAACGGGGAGCAAGTGACGGACGTACTGGAGGCCGCGATTCTGTCTGGCGCGTTTGTGCTGGCGCTGTGGGGCGCCTGGCGCCCGCACTACCGCGTGGCGTCGTACCTCGTGGCCGGTGCTGTCACGTTAGTGCTGATCGCGGGTCTGGTGGTCACCGGCCAGACCAACATGACTATCGTCTCGGCGTTCTTGCTGGTAGCAATGTTCGTTCCGATGACGGTCTTCAACCACCGCAGAGCTGAACGCGGGCGAAGTGGGCGAACGAAGAAGGGCATGTAGGTCAGTGGGAGAGTCACACCGACAGCGGACGGGCCAGCTCATCATCAACCCATCCGCTTGAACACCATCAATGTCGGTGGGCGCTGTCATGCTCACATGCATGACGACTCTGGCTCCGTCAGTGCTGCAACCCTCCTTCTGGCTGGTCGCCGGCTTAGCCCGAAGTTGCGACGGTTTTGACTGGGGATTAGTGGTTTGAACTGACATTATGGGTGCTGTTGTGTGCTCATATGTAGTCACGAATAGATGCGTGTCGTTGCTATCATTTCAACGGAATCAGGCTATTATTCTTGGTGTGCCACGCAATACTGGCAAAGCTCACGTAGTCAGAGTTAAGAAGACTCACGTGGATAAGCACGGCCACGAGCGCGTCTATGAGTCTGTGCTGTTGCGCCGCACCTACCGGGACGGGGCCAAGGTGCGCAACCAGACCGTGGCCAACCTGTCGATGCTGCCGCCGCAGGCCGTCGATGCGATCGAGGCGACGCTGAAGGGCCACACGCTGGTGCCGGCCGGCTCGGAGTTCAGCAAGTCCCGGTCGCTGCCGCATGGGGACGTGGCGGCGGTGGCCGCGATGGCGCGCAAGCTCGAGCTGGCCGCACTGCTGGGCCCGCCGTGCCGAGCCCGCGATATCGTGCTCGCCTTGATCATCTCGCGGGTGGTGCGGCCCACCTCGAAGCTGTCCACCCTGTCGTGGTGGCCCAACACCACCCTCGGCGTGGATTTCGGGGTGGCCGAGGCCTCCACCGACGAGATCTACGCCGGGATGGACTGGCTGGCCGACCGGCAGGACAAGATCGAAAAGAAGCTGGCGGCAAAGCATTTAAACGAGTCGGTGAACCCGGGCCGGATGGCGTTGTTTGACCTGACTTCCTCGTGGGTGACCGGCCGATGCTGCCAGCTGGCCGCGCGCGGCTACTCCCGCGACGGCAAGAAGGGCTGCCAGCAGATCGAATACGGGGTGCTCACCGACCCTGAGGGCCGCCCGGTCGCGGTGCGCGTGTTGTCCGGTGCCACCGCCGACCCGACCGCGTTCACCCAGATCGTGCAGGTGATCAAAGACAAGCTCGCCATCCAACAGCTGGTGCTGGTCGGCGATCGCGGCATGATCACCACCGCCCGCATCGACGCGCTGCGCGAACTCAACGACAACCCCGACACCCCAACCGCCTTCGATTGGATCACCGCGCTACGTGCACCCGCGATCGCCAAACTCGCCCGCGACGACGGGCCGCTGCAGATGAGCCTGTTCGATACCCAAGACCTCGCCGAGATCACCCACCCCGACTACCCCGGCGAACGGCTGATCGCCTGCCGCAACCCCACCCTGGCCGCCGAACGTGCCCGCAAACGCCACGACCTGCTGGCTGCCACCGAGAAACAACTGGCCCACATCGCCCAACGCGTCACCAAAGCCACCCTGTCCGGCGCCAACAAGATCGGCATCGCAGTCGGCAAGGTCAGCGGAAAATTCAAGGTGGGCAAGCTCTTCCACCTCACGATCACCGACACCGAATTCACCTACCACCGCGACCAGGCCGCCATCGACGCCCAAGCTGCCCTCGACGGCATCTACGTGCTGCGCACCAGCGTCAACACCAAGGTCCTCGACCCCGCCGCCGTGGTGCAGGGTTACAAAAACCTCGCCAACATCGAACGCGACTTTCGCATCATCAAGACCGACGACCTCGACCTACGCCCCATCCACCACCGCCTCGAGGACCGCGTCAAAGCCCACGTGCTGATCTGCATGCTGGCCTGCTACCTCATCTGGCACCTGCGCAAGGCCTGGGCGCCACTGACATTCACCGACGAAACACCACCGCATCGGGACAACCCCGTCGCCCCCGCGCAGCGTTCCCCAGCCGCACACGCCAAAGCCTCCACCAAACACGACGCGGCCGGCAACCCAGTACGAAACTTCCGCGACCTGCTCAATCACCTGGCCACCCTCACCCGCGACCGGATCCGCTACCACCACACCAACATCGAAATCGACAAACTCACCGAGGCCACCCCCACCCAGCGCCGCGCCTTCGACCTCATCGACGCCCCGATCCCAGTCACCATCACCGCGTAGCCAGAACCACCACCCACCCAAACCAGCCAATACCCAGGTCAACCCAGGAATTCAGCCAGTTCAATAGCCTTAACTTCGGCTTAGCCTGGCCAGACGATCAGCCGAGCGTGGCCGAATCCGCTGTCGCCGTTGCCCCGGACGCCTTCCAAGTTCAGCTGCTCAGTACGCCGACGCGCCAGGTATTTGACGTCGCACGCTACTTCGCGAGCCACGGCCAACACCGTGTTGTATTCCTCGCTGAGCTGACTCGCTGGCTCGACCACTTCGGACACACGTGGGCATCGCACGGAATCGACTTTGATCAGGCCCTTTACGACATCACCGAAGTCTTACCCGGGATCTATCTGGCACTTGACCGTCGCTCGTACTGCATTGTCTGCGACGCCTCCCGTGAAGGCATGGTCATCCATTACCCCGACGGCCGAGAACAGCTCACAGAAGCCGACCGCAACACCACCCGGCTCGCGCTAACTCAGACCATCACCGAAGGCTGGCCAGCCTACATCCAGTCGCTCCAAGCCGATTAACGTCGATGCGCGGGGGCCGGCCCCTAACCCTAACCTAACCACCATCCACGGCCTGCCGAATCGCCTGGCTCACATCGTATTGCGGGTCGCACAGTAGTGCGGCCACTGACCGCACCCATCTCATCCCCGCACCATTGCCGCGGGGCGACCCCGCGAACAGCAATGCCGCGAGCCCGTCGACCGCCAGCAGGCCCGCCAGCCACAGTTCATCGCTACCTGCAGGCCGTGCATTGAGCATGCGGCTCGCTAAAGAGGCCGCGTCTTCATATGAGCAGACCTCGATGCTATCTACGACGTCATTGCGAATCCTATTGCGCACCAGATGGTTTCCGTCCTCCCTCATCGGGAGAGCAGCCAGTAGGACGGCAAGGGATAAGGTGGCCGGCCGGCGTCGGCCTCGCGAGCCAGGCGCTCGATACGGGCCAGTTCATCGGCCCGGTCACCCGCGAACCGCCACCGCCGCACCCGATCCCGATGCCGCCCCACCCAATCCACGTCATCGCCACCCGCCGCACACCCCGCGTCATAACGCAACGCGCAGTCGTCGAGCTCCTGCCGCAGCATATGCGCGGAAAAGCCCACATTCCAGGGCCCTTTAACGTCGGTACCGCGCTCTGGCCAGCGCCCCGAGTGTGCTCTGTCCAGCAACGATTCCCACTCGTCGTCGGTTGCATCGACCACCTGAAATCCGGCCCACCGCGACACCGACGACCGATCAGCTACTTGGGTTTCGCGCAGCCACATCAGCGTGTCCGCCCGCCAGGCACCCAGCACGGCACCCCACGGCAGACCCAGCGCCTCGGCGGCGCCCGGCTCCCACACCCGAGGACCGCCCGCAAGTACCTTCCACCACACCCAGATTCGGCGGTCACGGCCCGATGTCAGCGCGTCGCGCAGGCCGCGCTCCCGCCAATTCGCGGGCAGCGAGCCAAGCCGGGCCTGGCCCAACACCAGACGTAATGTTGTGGCTACGAGCAGCCGGTCAGCCGTCGCGTCGCGCGCGGCCGCCCGCTCCCTGCACGCCCGCCGGTTCCAGCCCACGGGCTCGGCCGGCAGATCCGGCAACTGCGGCCGAGACTCGCGAGGTCCCAACGGCGGCAGCTCCGACAACCGCGATAACGGCGCCAACGGATCGCCACCGGGAGCGACGAATCCCGCATCACTCACGGCCGTCGCCGCTCTTGGGCGAGGTGCTGCTCCATGGCGGCGATCGTCGTCACGACCGTGGCTCCGAAGCCGGCTTTGATCCCGCAATAGGCGATTTCAGCCAACCGCGGCGGTTCGGCTTTCCAACATTGGATCAGCTCGATCATCCGCCCCATCCGGTAATAATGGGTGTACCAAAGGGTGATGGCCCGGGTCACGTCCGAATCGTAGTTGTCGCGGGGGGCGTGCTGGTCGGGCCACATCGCGGCGCCCCCGTGGCGCTGGGCGGCCGCCCGATCGTAGGCGCCCCACATCGTCGCCGTGGCGGCCCCGCCGCTGACCGCCTCCAGCATCTGCCCGTCAGCCTGTTCCACCAGCGGCGCACCAGTATCATCAGGCTTCATCGCCTCCTCAAACACGATGCGCGTCAAGGTCGCCGCCGCCCACGCCGATATGTTGCCCCCGCGATCCAGACCGTTGACCCGCTGGTATAGCCCCGGGTCGATCACGGCGAGCCGATGCTGGTGGGCCGCATCCAATTTCGGCGCCCCATTTACGAGCCGCAGCGCATCACGGTGATCTATCGCGGCGAAATCACCGGCAAAGTCATGTGGCGGGTCGGTCCACATCTCCGTGGTAGCCAGAGCTGAAACGGATGCGTCTGCAACGACTTTAGTCAAGCGGTCGGCGTAGTCGGCGACTATTTTCGACGGGAACTGACAGCCCATCCACACATCAGCCCAGCCGAGCGGCAGCGCGGGGTCACTAACCGCCAGGCGCACCGTGCTCGGCAAATACACCGTCGTGGGCAGATAGGCGCCGCCGCCAACGTTGTTGGCCACCGCAATGTGCGTACCGACCGGGGATCTGAGCACCACCACCGCCCACAACACCAGCATCTTCGATGCCTCGCTACCATGCGCCAGCTCACCCAAAATCCGTTGTGCGGTCACCAAATCCGGATTGACATCACTCGACGAACCGGCAAGTGCTGACATCGCGCCCGACGAACCCGGATTACCTGTCAGCATGGGCGGCGCACCGGGGCCACCACCGGTGGGGCCGGAACCGCCGCCGGCGCCTGCCCCGGCCGTGCTACTGCCACCCGCCGGCGACGTCGGCGAGCTCGGTACACCGCTGCCGGCACCAGCGGCTCCCGCACCCGGCGGGCTGTAGGGCGCCAACGGCGATGCGGTCATCCCAGGCGGGGGCATCATCCCTCCACCACCGGCGATCGGTGCGCTGCCCGCGCCGTGGCCGCCTGATACACCGGCTGAATCCACGGGTTGGGCGGTCCAACCCGATCCTGGTCCGACGCCCGCCGGACCCATCCCCGGACCTGCCGCACTCGGCGCGGCCACCGGCGGCTGGGTTGATGCCATGGGCTGTTGCGGTTGCGCCGGAGGGGTCGCCGAGGCTGTCATTCCACTCGTAGCGCCCATACCCGATGCCAGGCCCGATTGGAAACTCGATCCAGAGTTGGCGAGGGGTGCCGCCGACGCCGGCGAGACAGCTCCTGCAGAGGGAGCCGCCGAGGCCGGCACGGTCCCCGAACCCAGCTGCGACGGAAAACCAGATGCCAACGATGGAGAACCGGATCCCAAGCTCAGCATACGACCCCCACCACCGCCTGAGCCACCACCGGAACCAAGCGGTGATGCAGGTAAAGGCGGGGTCATGCCGGGGCCATTCGGACTCGGACCCCACTTACCGCTTTGCGTCAGCGGACTGGGATCAGGCCCCGTCAAGGCCCATTTATCGTGTTGGTCACCGCCGTTGCCTTCCGCTGCGGCGCCATCCAAACCAGCATCGCCGTCCTCGGACCACTTAGCCGAACTTCCCTCGGCCGGCTGGGATGACCCGGACCATTTGTCGTGCTTCTGTTTTCCGCCTGGCGGCTTGGGTTTTGGGCCTTCGGATGGCGCGGGGCCAAGAGGTAGCGGTGCTTCAAAGTTCACTGCCTTAATATGGCCCTCGGCGTTGGCCGCGTGCTCGTCGACGATGGTGTCCGCCTCGCCTGCAGCGGCCGCCAAAATTGATTGCGCCGCAACATGATCGCCGCGGTCGAGTGCCGCCTGGAACGCCGGTTCCTTGTCGTCGATTAGGTCCTGCAGCATCGTCTGCAGGCGCCGCAGCTCTCCGACCGCGTTCGTCACCGCGTCGGCGGCGGGCCCGTACAGGTCCTCGTGTGCTTCCCACAACTTTCGGTTGCCGTCGTGCGCCGCCAGGGCCGCATCGCCGGCCTGGCCCTGCAGCGCCGATTGCAGCCGCTGACGAAAGTGGGAGTGTCGATCTAATGCCGCACCCAGGAGTCGGCGCTGCTCCGCTAGCGCTCCACCGGACGACTCCAGTGCGGTGAGCGTCGAGGAACTCGGGAATCGGCCGGCTTTGATTGTCACGGCCAGCACGCTCTCAGATCCGATCCCATTCGCATCCATCGATCACCCCTGGTACTGATGGCATAACGACCACACGCGGTCGTCCGCCGCGTTCGCCGCGTCAGGCGTCCAACTGTTCGGGAGCTGTATCGCACCCTGTGCTGACTCACGGCTAACCATGGCCGCACGGTCGCGATACAACCGCAATGAGTCACCTATTGCCGTCCGTATAGCATGGTCTGCAAATCCGTTGTCGCGCAAAGCATCAGCTATATAGTTTGCTGCCGGACCAATGTCGGCGGCGGTTTTGGGCGGCGACGGCAGCATCGCATAGCCCGCTGCAAACCGCGTACACAAGTCGATCGTTTGGGTGCGGATCTGCTCGGGCGAGGGTGACGGAGGCGCGGCAGTGCTCGATTCAGCAGCGCGACCACCGGGCGCAGAACTGATGTGTGCTCCGACGATCACGCCAGCGATGCCGGCACCGAAGACGCTGACCACGACTGCCGCAATCAACCCAGCGCGCCGCACACCAGACGGTCGGCGAACATTCGGGGGATACGTCGGCGGCTGCCACGGTGTGGACATATCACGTCGCCTGACTCGCGGCGATCCCGGCGGCACCGGCATCGTCGGCGTTGGTCAAGATGACCGAGGTTGCGGTTGTCGCCGCGTGTAATGCCGTAGCCATGGACTCCCGGTGCTCCCCCATCGCATGGTGCTCGACGGGCCAGTCGGCCATGCCCGCGAGGACGGCCGCAGTCGCCGCGTCGTCGGCCGCCAGCGGCGGCGCGAACGCCACTGCGGACGGGACAGATGCCCGCCACGCGTTCATAGTCGCCGCCACGTCGTCGACCTCCTCGTGGATCGCGTCCGTCATCGCTGCCCTCCCTGCTTTATCGAATGTTCACTAGTTGCGTTGTGTTGCTCTTTTTGTTCAGTTCTCCGGTGGCGCAACCGTTTTGGATACCTTACCGCTGAACAGCGACAGATTCGGCAGCCTTGAGTTGCCGGTAGGCCGTCGAGCGTCCGACGCCGAGCAGCTGCGCGATTTCCCACACCGGCATGCCTTGTGCTTGTAGCTCCCGGGCATGCGTCAACCGGGATCCCGACAGCGCTTGCGGGCGACCCCCGACCCGGCCGCGGGCCCGGGCTGCAGCGAGGCCGGCCATGGTTCGCTCATGCATAAGGGCCCGCTCGAATTCGGCGAGCGCGCCGAAGACATGCAACACCAACCGCCCTGCAGCACTGGTGGTGTCGATCTGCTCGCCCAGAGAGCGCAACCCAATACCGCGACTCGTCAGGTCCTCGACCAAGGCCAGCAGCTCCGGTAACGACCGGCCGAGCCGATCGAGCCGCGACACCACCACGGTGTCGCCTTTCGCCGCGGTGGTCACCAGTTCGGCCAACGCTGGCCGATCCGACCGCAAGCCGGAAGCCACATCCGTCCAGACCTGCTCGACGCCGGCCGCGTGCAGCGCGTCAAGCTGCCCTTGCGCGCTCTGCTCGGTGGTCGACACCCGCGCATACCCCAACAGCTCGCCCATGTCCCACAGCATCCACCAACCCACCGACAAATCGGGACGCGATTTCGGGACGCCAATCGTGCAGCTCGGCATTCCTCGCCCAGACATCGCAGCGGTGTTCTCGAAATCGATCGTTATCGGGACACTGACTACTTGTGTCCGCGGGACCGCTGACTCTTAATCAGCGGGTCCGCCGCGCGAAACGCTGACAGTGCCGCGGAGGCCTATGGCTCTGGGCTGTTAACCCTTCGGACGCATGGGCCAGCGGGCGGCATGCGAAAACCATTGCGACACAACGCCGATGCTGGCCCAACACCACCACAAGCGAGAGCGGTTCGCGGACTTCCCGTGGTGCGCAGTTGAAATGGCTCGCACCAAGGGATCGCCCGCTGCACCGAGGTCAGCCGCGCTCGGTCGTGGTGGTGTTCGGGTGGCGGGCGGCCGTGGAGCCCTTGACGTAGCGGCCGGTCACGGCACTGCGATGGTGAGTTCCGTTGCTGGTGTTGCGGCCGCTGCCGCTTTCGGTGACCGTCGTGCGCGGGTTGCGCGCGGCGGTCGAGCCCTTGACGTAGCGGCCGGTCACGGCACTGCGGTGGTGGCCTTTGGCCATGATGTTCTCCTTTTGTTGATCGACAGGTTCGGTTGAGCCGGACACCGGTCTCCTAAATGCAGCGAGAGGGCGCACCCCTGAATCGATGGCGGTTAGTGCGGAAGTTCGTTTTGCCCGCGCCGCGGCGCGCTCTGCTGCGGCCCGCACGACTGCCTCGGCCCTTTTTGTCGGCACGCTTCGACGCGCGGCCTTGGCCGAGCGGGTGCCCAACGACGACCGTTCGATGAGTCGATTGATGGACCTGTCGTTCACCCGGACCTCCTTTGACGGCGCTGGGCGCGCTGGTAATCGAGCATGTTGCCGATTTGGCGGGCATCGCTCATACCGAGCCGCTCGGCGATTTCTTCGTACGAGTAGCCGCCGATGTGCTTGAGTACGAGCGCTTGGCGGGCCCGCTCCGTGCTGACCTGGGCCAGGGCGTCGGCCACGTCTTGGCGGGCCACCACTTCGGCCTCGATTCCCCTAATCGGGTCGAACCACTCCTCGGGCATCTCGCCATCGGGGATCTCGCGGTGCTCTTGACGAGCGGTCTCGGCGCGCAGCGCCTTGGTGTAGACGTTGGCGAATCGATAGAGGCACTGGCCGATGAAGAAGGTACCCAAGCTCGCACCCCGGCTGGCCTCCCAGCGGCCGGCGCGCAAGACGCGTTCCCGGAAATAGTCCAAGGCCACCACGACGGTGTCGGTGGCGAGGTCGTCGCATAGTTCAGCGTCAGGCCACCCGTCGCGCCGGCCAAGGCCAAAGCCGGTCAGCTTTTTCACCCTTCCGTAAATCACGCAGCGGCGGATCCAGCTCGATATCACGCCCATCCCGTAGCGGGCCATCTCGCGGGCGAACCGGTCCCATGGGCGGCCGGCAAAGCCGTGCAATTGCAGTTCAAGCAGGAGTTCTTCGTCGCCTACGAGGCGCAGTAGGTTTTCCTGCTCGGCCGTGAGTTCCTTATCCCCTAGCCACTCGTCGATCAGCTGGTCGTTGTCGCCGTCGTAGCCGAGATAGTCCCCGTCGTTATCGGGTTCTCCCGGTTCATCAGGTTCTACGCCCTGGTCGTCGGGTTGTACATGCGCAGGATCCACGCGGGAGCCGGGGGTCCGGTCCGGTCGATCCATGGGCTACATCTCCGGTGAGGCGAGCAAGAGACGGCCGAACGCTTTCGGTTGTCGCTTCCTCTTAAATCGCGGCGCGGCCCTGACCCCTGAAAATTCCCGAAAGAATTTTTCGACGGCCCTTCCAGCCGGTCTCACTGCCCCGGGCCGTCGGCGAACACCTTCTGGTTCGAGCAGCTGCCACGCCCATCATCCAGCAGGAATGTATCGCGCGGCCGCGATGGCGCGCCGGCTATCACCAGCCGCCCAGCCACCCTCGATCGGCCGCAGCCTGGCGCAGGTGCTGGACTTCGCGGTAGAGCGCGCCCTGGTCCCGGGCCTTGGCGGCGGCCAGGATTGCCTGGCTGAGTTCCACATCCAGTGCCGTATCTCGCCAAATCGCGGCAGCACCAGCACAGTTGGACCGTACCGCGGAGCGCAGGCGATCGCGCACCCGCAGGCTGGGGCCGTCACCGAGCGCGAGGTCGGTGAACCACAGCTCGTTGCGGACCTCCAGCATTTTTTCTTCTTCGACTGCGCCGATGAACTGGCGGCCCATATCGATCACCATGAAGCCCATCTGCTTGGCCATGTAGAACGTGGTGACGTGCGCCTTGCGGCACACCAGGATCGGGACAACGGCGGCATCGGGGCGGGCCTGTTGCACCAAGACGCCTTTGGCCAACAAATTGGTAGGGCTCGGTTGCCGAAGGATAAATCCACTGCCGAATATTTTTCACCTCGAACAGCAGCGTCACGGGGTCTCCGGGAACACCGTCATTGCCGATCGGCACGGTGACTCCCGCGCTGTCCAGCGGCCCCGGCAACCTCAGCCCAAGCAACCGCACCACCGCGCTAGCTCCCGGATCGGTCGGCAGCACCGCCCCGGACTCCAAGATGCCCGCGCGCACCGCCGCCTCCCCCGCCGGCCCGATCAAACCTTTGGGGTGTCGCTTGGTTCCCGACGCCCAACCCAGATACCGGCCGTAAAGCAGTCGCTTGCGTGCGGCAGCCCTGGTCGATGCGGTCGGCGCGGCCAGCGCGGTCGGTCGGCTGCAGCGTCTCGATCTGCGCGCCGCCGCGGGTCGGGCCGGTGACCCATTCCATCTCTCCGCTCTCTACCAGGCCGCGCAGCGTGTTGGAGACGTGATGTGGGTTGATGTTCTGCCCGGAGCCGGGCCAGTACCCCTCGGCGATACGGCTCTCCAGCTCGCGGCGCACGGCCGCGTGCTGTTCGGCGATGATCTCCCGATGATGCGCTTCGGCAGCGCGAGCATCGTATTCCGCCGCCGAGACCACTCTGGAAGTATCCGCGCTGTCGGCGGGAGTGGAACGGGATGAAAAGGTCTCATACCCATTCAGAGGCTCAGACGGTCGCTTCCAACAGGTTTCGGGCTTGCCGCGTTCCGTTTCACCGCACCTGAGACGCCGTATATAGAAGTTATTGGGTCGGCTGATGCGGGGCCTCGGAAAAGCGCTTACCTGCATGTATGTAAGTACACATACTGTCATGGTTACTTACATACTAACTTACATGTAATGATGCATGTAGACATGCTTGCTTGTAAGGCGGTAGGCTCTCCGTCATGGACATTTCCGCAGATGAGCGGTGTGAAATCGTGGCAGTGGCGCTGCAAAAGGGCGGCGTGGGCAAAACCACCACGACGATCAACCTCGCCGCGAACCTTGCCGCGATAGGTCTTCGAGTCCTGGTGATCGACATGGATCAGCAAGCCCACAGCACCAAAGGACTCGGCATCGAGCTCGGCGCCGACGATGCGTCTATGTACGAGGTGTTGCATCCGGACAGGGCCATGCGCGTGCCGCTGGCGAAAGTCATCCGGCCGAGCCAGTTCGGGATTGATGTCGCGCCCGGCCACCTCGCGCTCAAGGAACTCGAGCGCACCGGCCTCGGATCAGGGGGCCAACTGCGCCTAGCCCGGCAACTCGACGACATTGAGGGCTACGACTTCGTTCTCATGGACTGCCCGCCGGCACTGGGCGAGTTAACGACGGCGGCGCTCGCCGCCGCCGACTACGTATTGGCGGTCCTCAAGGCCGGGCCCGATGAAGTCGACGGCCTGGTCGAACTGGGCAACTCGATCCTCGACGTACAGGAGACACTCAATCCAGACGTGCAAATCCGATATGTGCTGCTAGCCGATTTCGACGGCAATCCCAAGGCCAGCAAGGACGTGCGCAAGCAACTGCGCGCCGACTGGGGCGAGTGGGACGCCGGCGGGGCATACCTGGGCGAAATTCCCCACACCGTGCGAGTCGTGGAGGCCAAGGGCAAGCGCGTGCCCGTTCACGTGCACGCCCCGACCAGTACGGCCGCCGTGGCATACCGAGAGGTCGCCGAACGCATCGCGGCCAGGCGGCAAGCAGCATGAACGCAGCGAAGCCCAGCGGTCTAGAGATCGGCTCGACCAGACCCTTGTCTCGCGCGGAGCGCCGCGCCGAGGCCGCACGAGTCAAAGCCGACGAAGCTCCCCCCGAACCGGCACCAGTCAGCCCACCGCTTCAGGATGATGACGTTCCGCCGGCGCCGATGGTAACCCCCGACCAGGGAAACGAAGCCCCCGAGCCGCCGGTGCGGTTGAAAGCCCGACAGCGCAAGGCGAAAAACCCGTTCGCTACGCAACTACACTCAGGGACGCTGGCCCGGCTCGAATGGATCAAGGCCCGCGGATACGCCATCACCGACACCGTCGACGAAGCCATCAACACCTACCTCGACAAGGCGGGTATCCCCAGACCAGACCACAACGACCGCATGCCCAGTTGAGTCTCAAGGTGGCATGGCCTTCCTCGCCGCCAATTGTGGCGAACGTGGTGGTGCTGGCTGGTCAAGGCCACGCCGCTACGCGGTCGACCACGGTCGAGCCTTGACAACCAACACCACCACGCACAAGAGCGGCCACTACGAGGAAGGGAATGCCGCGAAGGCAAAATGTCGGGAGGGAGTCATACCGTGGGAATCATGAACGCGAACACGACGCCGGCCGCCAAGCCGCCGCAACCGGGTTCCGCCGAGCACTGGGCAGCATGGCTGGACAGATACGGTGACGACTACGCGACCGATGACGAACGCCGCGCCGCCTACCAGGACTTTAAGACCAACCTCGCCACCCTGCAGACCGCCTTTAGGTCGCAACCCGCCTCCGACGAGTCATAAAACCCTTCTCAATTCGAGTTGTACCGGGGCGGTTGCACCCCCCTTGTCGCTAGCGTCCCTGGCCATGCGACTAGGCGTGTACACCGAAGCGCACCATTTCCGCGGCTCCGGCCGGGCCACCGGCATGACCTATGCAGGCCGCAGAGCGGCGAAGCTCTTGGGTCCCCGGAGCATGCCGTGACCGCTCGCCATATCTACGTCGACGAGACCAAACACCGCAACTACCTGATGGTCGCGGCGGTCGTGCTGGGAGAGGATCTGACGTCGGCTCGCGCTGTCGTTCAGGACCTTCTCAAGCCGGGCCAGCAACACCTCCACATGAAAGACGAGGCGGACGGTCGGAAAGAGACCATCGCCAAGGTGCTCGCCGCCGCAGACCTTCACGCGACGGTCTATGACGCAGGTCGACGACACCGCACTCAAGTGCTTGCCCGGGCCGCATGTTTGTCTGCACTGGTCGAGGACTTGGCCACCAGCGACGTCGAAACCCTGATCGTCCTAGACCAGGACGAGACCCTAGTCCAATCCGATCGCCGGCTGCTCTACCGTGCTGTGCGTGCTGCCGGCCGCGAGGCCACCTTGCGCTACGAGCACCGGCGCGCGGCCACGGAACGCCTACTCGGTATTCCAGATGCCTTCGCCTGGTGTTGGGCCAAGGGCGGGCACTGGCGATCCCACATCCGATCCGTCATAACGGTGCAGACGGTCTAAACCAGGTCTAAACCCACGCAGATATGCGCGAAGCCCGAGCGCCGCGGTCGTCCGGCCGGGTCTCGGGCTCACTTTCTGCAGCTAGTGCCGCAGACATGTCCATGATAGCTCACACCGCCTTATCGGGGCGGCTTTTTACGCTCGGCATATTTCGCCGACCGGCACGTCGGGTAGCACGTCACACAGCACCATCACCAGCGCCGCTGTGCGGGCTTCTCGAACCAGTTCGCTTTGCGTTTGCGAGTCGGGTAGTCGCCAGTGCTCGCGGCCCCAGTCGGTAACCGCCCGATCGGCCCACTCGTCGGCCAGTTCAGCCACTTGCAGCGCAACCTGCTCGGCCACCTCGTCGACGAATTCCTGGCGCTCCGCGGCATCCCAGCCCGCCGGCAACCGCAAATGCCGCCCTAACATCTCGGTGACCCGCCGTATCGGGATCAAATCCTCGTCCATGTCGTCAATCCCGCTCTCCCGCAACGCATAACGGCGGCTTTTGCCGCCGGGCGGCCTACCGCTGCTTGCGTTCCTTGTACCGCAAAAACCCGTCCACGGCCTGCTTGGTCACGCCCAGCTGGGCAGCAATCCACGTCGTACCACGACCGGACTCCACCAGACGCCGTGCCGCCTGCCGGCGACGCTCGCGCGCATCAGCGCTTTCCTCGTCAAGGCGCGCCAGATCGGCATGCGCACGCACTAGCTCGGCCAGCGCCTCGTCTTCGTCCACACAGGCCATTCCACCACACCAGTCAAGACTACCTTGACTACTCCACCCGGCGTACCTAGAGTCAAGGCTGTCTTGACTAGTGTTCGCAGTCGTCCGGAGGGTGCCGCTATGAGTCTTGCCGTGTTCGAAGACGTTGCCCGGGCGCACTTTTGCAACCCGCCGGCAACTTGGCAGATCACGCCTTCGCACGATGACGGGTGGTGGAACGTCGTGGACAACCACGGTGCGGTCCTGGACCGCTGTCCCAGCAAGGCGCGGGCCGAACAATGCCGCTGTAACGGTCCCGCGGCCACCCGCTGGTATCAGCGCACCGACTGGTATCTGGGCTACGACCCGCACGGTAGGAGCCTCACCGGATCGCAACGGCTGATCATCGCCGACATCACCGAACTCATCGCGGCCGCCAGTCACGCATTCCGTCAGGCCCGAACCGTCCGGCCGGCACGCTTTGTCGACCAGGGCGCCGACGACGACCGGATCTGGGCAGTCGCCCTGCTCCCCACCGGCCGCTATCAGGTACACGGCGACTACTTCCACACCTACGACGCCACTGAACTGGACTTCCTCGACCAGGAGGCCATCACCGACCTCGCTGCGGACCTCCGCGACCTCCTCGACGGCGAGCGTCAGGGCTGCGCGCTCTGATCACGAAAACATCACGCAAAGACGGCGTGTCGGGGCCGATCTATCAGATAGTTATGTGAGGGTTGGCATATGGCACAACCGCACAAGGGTCAACGGAAACTCATCATGTGTCGCCCAGTTGAAGCGGTTTATGACGAGGCGAAAGCCGAGGCCGCTCAGCGAGGCATCAGCCTCTCACAGCTCGTTGCTGATGTTCTGGCATATCGGTACGGCCGTGAGGACCTCGTCCGCGAACTCGATCAGAAGACGGA
Source organism: Mycobacterium pseudokansasii (assembly GCF_900566075.1). Lineage (NCBI taxonomy): Bacteria > Bacillati > Actinomycetota > Actinomycetes > Mycobacteriales > Mycobacteriaceae > Mycobacterium > Mycobacterium pseudokansasii. Next base: position 5,429,518 of record NZ_UPHU01000001.1, read on the forward strand.
GGTTCTGCCGCTGGCGATGTGAGATCCCCAGCCCGGCATCCCTTTGTCTTTGGGTCGACTATCTGGCCGGGTAGACGTGACATCTCAATAGTCCGGTGCGGATTGACCCGCTGACACGACAAAAGCCCCGCCGAGGCGGGGCTCCGTCTGAGGGTTCGAACCGAGTTGGCGCTCGGTTCCGGGTCCGCACCCGTTGCCCCTGAAAAGGAACGATGTCTTCCACAGACTCGTTTCACGGTAGCGCATACCTGTCCGTTGTTCCAGATAACGCGGCGCACTGTGATCCATTTTTGTCCACCCCATCTGTGGGCTTGTGTGCCCTCCCGCATCGAGGGTGTGTCACCACGCGGCCGCCGGCGTCGCGGCCGCCGACGTATCGCGGCTGTAGCGCTGGTCGCCGGCGGCGCGGTGTCATCCGTACCGCGCCGGTAGCTGATGTAGTGGCGTTTCGCCGCGGCCGCCGACTAAGCGATGGTGATCTTCCGCCGGCGAGCGTGTTCGTCAACCTCGAGCTCGAGGACGACGCCTACGCGGGGGCGCCCTGCTGGTCGAGTGGTGGCGCGCACTGGGCGCACGTGACTGTCGCGGTGGCCTACGACCTGCGCTACGCCGAGATCCGACCGCAGATGACGTCTGGGGGCATCGCCAAGCGAACGCTGGTCGTGATCGCGGCCGCGTTGGCTCGTACCGCTGACGTGGCCACCGGGCGCAACGCGCGCCCCACCAACGAACAGTTGCAGCGCGCCACCGGCTTCACCGAGCGCACCATCCAGCGGGCCCGCGAATGCCTGCGCCTGCTCGGCGTGGCCACCGAGGTCCTGCGCGGCCGCCAACGCACCTACACCGAGCGCATGGCGTCCTGGCGGATGGGCGATCACCACCGTGGCTGGGCCTCAGTGTGGGCACTGCACGACAACGCCCAGCTCACTCGGGTTATCCACACCGTGTCACCCCACCTGGAACGGTCCCCAGTAACCACTCACACCTCACCTGGAGAACGACTGATTACTACCCGCGGGCGCCACAAGGGCGCCCGGCACGGCGTCGCTACGCGCCGCCCAGCTGCAGACCCCGAGGGGTGGCGCCTGGCCGCGGCGTGGCGCACCGATTCGCACTGCGCCGCCACTACGCCGAGCTCGAGTGGCCCGCCCAGCCCGCCGAGCCGGCCGGTGGCAACGCCCGCTTGTTCCACAGCTCGCTGGACGCCGGGCAGCGCGCCGGCATCGCCCGGCTTGCGGCCGAACTGGGGCTTACCCGGTTCCAGCTGCTGCTGGCCGCATTCACGTGGAGCCTCTACGGCGTCACCGGCCGCACCCGCCCGATCGTGGCCACGCCGGTCGCGGGCCGGCCGATGGCCGAGTTCGAGTCGGCGGTCGGGATGTTCGCCAACACCGTGCTGCTGCCCGTCGACCTCGCACCGGATGCGCAGCTGCGCACCCAACTGCAACGGCAGGCCGTCGCGACCCAGGAGGTCCTGAACCGTCAGGACGTGACGCTGGCCGACGTGCTGACCGACACCCCCCTACCCGCTGGGTGTTCGCCGCTGGAGTTCCTGTTCGTGCTGGAGAACACCGACTACGGCGCCCTTGCCCTGCCGGATTGCGGCGTGCGTCACCTCTGGCCGCGGCCCGCCCAGGCCAAATGCCCGCTCACGCTGTTCGTGCTGGAAGGCGAAGCCGGCTTCGACTGCGTCTGGGAGTACGCCGAGGACGTATTCGACGGCGACCGGATCCAAGCGGCCGCCCAGCTGTTCGGTCGCGCGGTGGACCTGCTCACCAGCGACCGCTCGGGCACGCTGACCGAGCTGGCCGCCCCGTATCGGGCTGACGTCGCCGGGCACGGTCGCGGTCCACGGTCGACGTTCGTCACGGTGGCCGAGGGCTTCGCGCGTCAGGTCGCCCGGACACCGCACGCCCCGGCCGTGACGACCCGCGAGCGCACGCTGTGCTACGCCGAACTCGACGCCCAGGCCGCCGCGTTGGCCGCCCAACTCCCCCGGCCATCCGACCCCGCCGCACCCGCGCGGGTGGCGATCTACCTGCCGCCGTCGGCCGAGCATGTGGTTGCGCTGTTGGCCGCGGCTCGGCTCAATTTCACCGCCGTCCCGCTGGACCCGGCCTATCCCGCCGAGTTGCTGGGCCAGATCCTGCGCCAAGCCGAGCCCCTGTGTGTGCTGGTGCTGCCAGGTGCTGAAGCCGAGGTGGCTGCCGTCGTGCCGGACGGCGTGCCCCGGCTGGTCGTCACGCTGGCTCCCGCTGCGCCGGCCTTACCGTTCGCCGCCGCGCCGCATGACGGCCGCAGGCCGCTGTACACCCTGTTCACCTCCGGTTCCACCGGCACCCCCAAGGGTGTCGACGTGCCCGACCGCACGCTGTGCAACCTGCTGCACTGGCAAAGCGAGCACGGCGGGCTTGCCGGCGCAGCGGTGACCCAGCAATTCGCCGCGCTGTCCTTCGACGTGTCCTTCCAGGAAATCTTCACCACGCTGTGTTCGGGTGGCCGGCTGCATCTGGTGGACCCGGCGTGGCGGCGGGATCTGCCGCAGCTGCTGGACCAGCTGGAGACCGCCGGCGCCGAGCGCCTGTTCCTGCCGTACGTGGCACTGCAACTGCTCGCCGAGCACGGCGTCCGGCTGGGCAGATACCCCTCCCGGCTGCGCGAGGTCATCACCGCCGGAGAGCAGCTGATCTGTACCCCGGCGATCCGCACCTGGTTCGCGCGGCTGCCCGGTGCCCGGCTGTTCAACCACTACGGCCCCACCGAAACACACGTCGTCAGCGCCCTGGTGCTGGACGGGGATCCGGAGACGTGGCCGGAACGGCCCGCGATCGGCCGGCCGGTAGCCAACGCGGTGCTGCGCGTCGTGGACGACACCGGGGACCCCGTCGCACCCGGCGTCACCGGCCGGCTGCTCATCGGCGGGCAGATGGCCGCGCCCTGCTACCTCGGCGACGCCGAACTGAACCGGACCCGCTTCACCGCGGTGCCCGGGCAGGGACTTTTCTACCGCAGCGGCGACCTCGCCCACGTCGACCACAACGGGTTGTTCCATTACGACGGGCGCGACGACCAGCAGCTCAAAATCAGCGGCCACCGGCTGGAATTGGGCCAGGTCGAGGCGGCCCTGCTGCGCCACCCACGGATCGTGGGAGCCGTCGTCATCCCGGCCAACGGGTCGCTGCGCGCATTGGTGCAATGCCACGGCACAGACGATCCGAGCGTCGACGAGCTGAACTCGCACCTCGCCGGGCTGTTGCCCGCGCACGCCCGGATCGCCGACTTCCGGCGGGTGGACGCGCTGCCGCTCACCCCGAGCGGAAAGCTCGACCGTCGGGGCGCCGCGACCGTGCCGGGGCGCCAGCTCGCGACGGTTATCGCGTGGCGGGACGTGTCGGCGCTGGAAAGCCGCCTCTACGGCGAGTTCTTGGCAGCAACCGGCAAGCCGCTGCGACCCGACCAGAAGTTCTTCGACGCCGGCGCCACCAGTTTGGACCTGATGCGGTTTCAGCAGCGCTGCAGCACCGAGCTCGGGTTGCCGTTCACCGTGGCCGACCTCTTCGAGTTCCTCAGCATCCGCGAGCTGAGCCGCCATCTGGAGACGTCGCAGGCCTCGGCGGCACCTGCACCCGGCCCGCGACCGGCGGCCGGGGAACACCGCGACGGCCCGGTCGCCGAACCCATCGCGATCGTCGGGATGGCGGTGCGGGCACCCGGCGCAGCGGATTTGGCGTCGTTGTGGCAACTGGTCGAAACGGGCGGGTCGGGCGTGGAGCACTTCGAGGCGGCCGACGGCCTCGTCGGCGCCCGAAGCCAGTTGGACGGCATGTTGGCGTTCGATCCTGACCGATTCGGGATCAGCCACCGCCATGCCCGGTTGATGGATCCCCAACAGCGGCATCTGCTGATGAGTTGCACGGCAGCGCTCGCCCACGCCGGCATCGCCGAGCCCGGGGCTGCCCGCGTCGGGCTGGTGGCCACCGGCGGCTATGACACCTACTACGAGGCGATGATGCGCGAGGCCGATCCCGCCGAACTGCCCAGCGGCCTCAGCATGGAGATTCTGCACGAGAAGAATTTCCTGGCCGCCAAGGCGGCCTACTACCTGCAGTTGACCGGGCCGGTGTTCACCGCCCAGGCGGCGTGCGCCAGCTCGCTGGTGGCCGTGCATCTGGCCGCCGGGTTACTGCGCGAGGACGACGCGGACGTGATGCTGGTGGCGGGCGTAAACGTCGACACCGCGCTGACCGACGGGTACCGGCATCGGCCGCACTACTTCCTGGCGCCCGACGGCATCTGCCGTCCGTTCAGCGACGACGCGGAGGGCACGCTGGGCGCCAGCGGAGTCGCGGTCGTGGTGCTCAAGCGCCTGTCGCAAGCCGAGCGCGACGGTGACACCGTCCACGCCGTGATCACCGGGTCGGCGATCAACAACGACGGCTCACGCAAACACAGCTTCATGGCCCCGTCGGTGGCCGGACAACGCACGGTGATCGCACAGGCGTTGCGACGCAGTGGGCGCCGCGCTACCGAAATCGGGTATGTCGAGGCGCACGGGACTGCCACCCGCCTGGGCGACCCGGTCGAGGTGACCGCGCTGCAGCAGGGCTACGGGCTCACCGAACCTGCCTCGTGCGGGTTGTCCTCGCTCAAGAGCCAGGTCGGCCACTTGGGGGTCGCCGCCGGGGTGGCCGGGTTGATCCGCGCGGCGTTGGCGGTGCGCAACGGAGTCATTCCGCCGAACATCAACTTTCGACGGCTCAGCCCGGAAATCGGTGACGGCGCGGTTCCGTTTTACATTCCCACCGAAGCCCGGCCGTGGCCGGCGCAGCGCGCCCGCGTCGCCGCGGTCAGCAGCTTCGGCGCCGGCGGCATCAACGCGCACGCGATCGTGGAACAGGGTTGCGAGTCGGCCGCGACCACTCCGGCCGTTTCGTGCCTGCTTCTTTCCGCGCACACCGAAACCGCGCTGCGGGCCGACGCCCACCGCATCGCCGACTACCTGGCGGCCCACCCCGACAACTACCCACAGGTGCGACGTCACCTCCAGGCCGGTCGCCCACCGATGCGATACCGCGCGGCAACCGTGCCCGCCGACGCGGAATCCGCCGTCGCCTGGCTGCGTACCGTCGTTGCGACGCAGGTCCCCGATGCGGCGCCGAAACGCCAGTTGCCGGCCGAAGGCAGCTCACCACACACCCTTGCCCAAGCGTGGATCGACGGAGCCGTGATCGAGTGGGCGCCAGGTTCGGCCCAACCGCCGTGGAACTTCCCGCCGCCATCCTTCGACCTCGACGACTACGACTTTCCCCGGGCCTGCCCGGAACCCCGGCCGGGCCCGGTTGCGGCCGCCGGCCGGCGCACAGCCGCACCCCCCGCGCGACGGCTTGATCGCCGACGCGCGCGAGCGCTCGCCTGACTCTGCTCAGGTGATGTCGCCGTCGACGTAGCGCTGCAGGTTGGGCGCAAGCGCTGCCACCGCGTCGTCTTCGGGCATCGACGCGATCGGCTCGATTTTCCAGACGTAGCGCAGCAGGGCGAACCCGATCAGCTGGCTGGCGATCAGCCCACTGCGACGCAGCCGTTCGCCCTCGTCGTCGCCGAGCGTCGACTCACCGATCAGCCCGCGCTCGATGATCAGCCGAAGCTTTTCGCGGGTCGTGGGTTCGTGGGCGGCGGTCAACACCACCGCGCGCAGGGCGGGACCGACCTCCTCATCCGTCCAGATGTCGAGGACGTTGCGGATCAGTTTTCTGCCCAGCTCGGCCTTGGGCGTGGCCCAGGTCGTGGCGACCGAGTCGAGCCACTTCTGCGGAGGCGCAGTCGCCGCGTCGAGCAGGCCTTCCTTGGAGCCGAAGTAGTGGTAGATCAGCGCCGGGTCGACGTCGGCGGCGCGCGCTACGGCACGGATCGCCGTGCCGGCCCAGCCGTGTTCGGCGAATTCTTCGCGGGCCGCGGTGAGAATGCGCGCCGCCAGCACACCGCGGTCGTCGCGCGGGCCGGGGGTGCCCGATCGTGTCGCCACAGTCACACCATACCCGCGGAAATTCATCTTGCGTTGAGACTAATTTCAACGTAGCGTGAAACTATGACCACGTTGCTCAACGGTCCCCAGACCACCGGCCGGCAATACCGCAACCTCAGCGAGCCGCGGCACTCCTGCCGCACCGACGCCAACGTGACGATCACCGTCCGCGACGGCACCACGTTGCTGGCCGATGTGCACCGGCCCGGTTCCGACGGCCGCTTCCCCGCGCTGCTGGCCGCTTCGCCCTACCCGCGGCAGATGCAGGACTTCGGCGCACCCGCCGGCTTCATCGAGGCGGGCGCGACCGACTTCTGGGTTTCGCGCGGCTACGCGCACGTCATCGCCAACCTCCGCGGCACCTGCGGGTCCGGTGGCACGTTCAGCTTCTTCGACGCACAGGAGCGCCAAGACCTCTACGACCTTGTCGAATGGGTTGCCGCACAACCCTGGTGCGACGGAAACGTCGGCATGATCGGCATCAGCTACTTCGCGATGAGCCAACTCGAAGCCGCCGTCGAGCGCCCGCCGCACCTCAAGGCGATCTTTCCCCTGGCGGTCACCACCGACCTCTACGAGGGAGCCAACCATCACGGCCTGCTGAGTTCGTCGTTCGTCACCCCCTTCCTCGCGATGACCGGCCTGACGGCCGAGCGCAGCGACAAGCTCTGGCGCAGCAAGCCCGTCGGTCTGGTTCGCCGGGTGCTCAACAGCCCGCGGGTGCATAAGAAGTTCGAAACCCTCAACGGGGAGTCGGCGCTCACCATGCTGCGCCAACTCCTCCGTCTGCCACACAATCCGCATCCGTGGGACGAGCTGTGGCTCGACGCCGCGGTCAGGCATCCAACCCGCGACCAGTGGTGGCAGGAGCGAAACCTGTTGCCGCTACTGAAGGAAATCGACATCCCGGTGTACCTCGGCTGCGACTGGGACAATGTGCCCCTACACCTCTCGTCGACGTTTTCCACCTGGAACGCATTGTCGGACAACGCTTGTGTGCGAATGGGCCTACTCGGAAAGTTCGGCCTGACCTGGCCATGGGAAAGTCTGCACGTCGAAGCGCTTGCCTGGTACGACCACTGGCTCAAGGGCCGCGCCACCGGAATCCTCGACGGACCGCCGATCCGCTATTTTCTGCCAGGTGCCGACGAATGGTGTACCGCCGAGTCATGGCCGCCGTCGACGACGCCGCACCGCGAACTCGCCCTGCGCGCCGACGGCGCGTTGCGCGCGGATGAAGGTGACCCGGGCAGCCGCGAATTCATGGTGCTGGGTTCGGGATTGGGTCGCGTCAAGCCGAGCGCCATCGATCCACCGTCGTTGCTGACCTGGACCGGCACCCCGTTGAGCGAGGACCTCGATGTCGTCGGCGACATCGAACTACGGCTGGTGGCATCGGCGACAGCGATCGACACCGCGTGGATTGCCACGCTGCAGGACGTGGCGCCCGATGGCCAAACCACCGATGTGACGGCCGGCTGGCTGCGCGCGAGCATGCGTGCGGTGGACGAGGCGGCGAGCCGGCCCGGGGCGCCGGCGTTGCCCTGCACGAACGCTCAGGGGATACCGGTAGGACACGATGTCGTGTATCGAATCCCATTGGTTCCCAACGCTCGCCGGTTCAAGATTGGGCACCGCATCCAGCTGGTGCTCACCAGCGACGACCAAGATCCGTCGGTGCCCGCCATGATGGGTTTCCGGCATGCCAGCGTTGGTACCAGCAGCCTGAACACCATCCGCTCGTCGTCGCGGCTTCTGCTCCCGGTACTCGGCTAGCGCAATGATATTGCGGCCGAGTCGCTCAGCCGCGGGCATTTCGGGCAGATCGCGGTATCGCGCAATAGCGCTAAACACGGATATTTCATGACGGTTTCGGTTGGGCGAAGATACGGCAGCTTTAGAAGTCGATTAGCACCATCGCCATTGGCTCGGCTATAACGTTGCCCGGATGCGCGGATCGAATACGTATGAGAGATGTTGGCGCCCAGCATTTCACGTTGTCGTGTCGGCATTCGTCATTGCTTTAACCGTCATTCTCGCATCTCCGATGGCTCACGCGGCCGCGGTGACCGCGACATTGGCGGTGACCTCGCAGTGGAACACCGGCTTTGTGGCCAACTACAAGATAGTGAACTCGGGCTCTGCTCAGCTGACCGACTGGAAGGTCGAATTCGATTTGCCCGCAGATGAATCGATCACGAATGTGTGGAGTAGCAAGCTGGCGCAGTCCGGAACGCACTTCGTCCTGACCCCCGAAGATTACAACCGAACGATTGCGCCCGGCGGCTCCATCAGCATCGGCTTCCAGGCCGCGCTGACCGGCGCCTATTCGCCACCGGCGAATTGTCTGGTCAATGGACAACCCTGCACCAGCGGATCGACCCCGGGCACCACGACTACGACTCCCACTACGACCACCACCACGACCACCACCACGACACCCACGACCGCGACTTCGACGACCGGATCCGCCACCCCTGGCGCGGCGACCGCGACCTTGTCGGTGACCTCACAGTGGAATACCGGCTTCGTCGCCAACTACAACATCGCCAATCCCGGCTCCGCACAGCTGAAGGGTTGGAAACTCGAATTCGACTTGCCCGCAGGAGAATCCATCACCAATGCGTGGAGCAGCAAACTTGCCCAATCCGGTACGCATTACGTCCTGACTCCCGAGTCTTACAACAGCACCATCGCTCCGGGCAATTCGGTCACCGTCGGCTTCCAGGCCGCGCAGACGGGCGCGTATGCGCCACCGGCGAATTGTCTGCTCAACGGCCAGTCCTGCACCGGCGGATCGGTGTCAACCAGCCAGTCCACGACGCCGGCGACAACCACGAGCACGACCACCAGCGGTACCCAGATTTGCGATCAGTTCGGAACGACGACGATCGGAGGCGCCTACGTCGTTCAGAACAATCGGTGGGGCACCAGCGCCGCGCAGTGCATCAACGTCACTGCGACCGGGTTCGCCATCACCAAAGCGGACGGCTCGGCCCCCACCAACGGCGCCCCGCTGTCATACCCGTCGGTCTACCTTGGCTGCCATTACAGCAATTGCTCCCCGGGCAGCAGGCTGCCGGCCCAGCTGAGCCAGCTCACCAGTGCTAACAGCAGCATCAGTTACAGCTACACCAGTGGCACTTATGATGCGGCGTACGACATCTGGCTGGATCCGACACCGAAAAAGGACGGCGTCAACCAGATGGAGATCATGATCTGGTTCAACCGCCAGGGCTCCATCCAACCGGTCGGCGCGAAAGTCGGCACCGCCACCGTCGGCGGCCGCAATTGGGACGTCTGGCAAGGCAGCAACGGCAGTAACAATGTCATCTCCTATCTCGCGCCGGCGCCGATCAACTCCTGGAGCTTCAGCGTGCTGGATTTCGTCAGCGATGTCCGCAACCGGGGCGCGATAACCAATTCCTGGTACCTCACCAGCATTCAGGCCGGCTTCGAGCCGTGGAACGGCGGCGTCGGCCTTGCCGTCGATTCGTTCTCGGCCACCGTCAACTGAGCGGGCTGCACTAGCGTTCCAGCTCGGGCATATCCGGCACCACCACGTGCCTCGACAGGACGTCCGGAACCAAACAGTCCGGCGGACTCCCGGTATGCCTGTATGCGCCTTCTCCGGACGGCACTCGGAGCTTCATATCCACTTCATATAATTAATTTTTAAGTTTGTTAAGCGAATTGTCTCGTTCTCCCCTAAGCTGCCACTAGCGTCGCAGCCACTCTCAACGTGGTGCAGACCGTTTCGCTACCCGACGAACAGGGAGGCATGAGCCGGTGTGTGCTAGCTTTTCGCGCCAGCCGCCGACGGCCCAGCTGCCCACGGCGCCAGCGGCTATGACCGACTCGTCGCCGGTGACGGTCGGCCACAGATCACCCGCTGTTGATTTCCCTGCTTGGCAATCTCAGTTTCGGCAGGCGGTCCTGGCCACTGTCGGCGAGTTCGTCGCGGCGCGCACTGCATCCCAGCTCGACGAGGCAGCTTCGGCGGCCGCGGGCGAAATGTTGTTGACGTTTGTCTCAAGCGGCAAATGCCTGCGGTCCACCTTCATGTACCTGGGCTGGCTGTGCGGCGCCGCGCCGAGCCACCCGGCCCTGTCGGCCGCGGCGAGCTTGGAGTTGCTGCATGCGTTTGCGCTCCTGCAGGACGATGTGATGGACCGATCGTCACAGCGGCGCGGCAACCCGGCCGTGCACGTCCAGCTGGCCGAGTGGTATCGACGACGTGGATTGTCGGGCCCGGCAGGGCGATTCGGTGAGTCGGCGGCCATCCTGCTGGGCGACGTGTGCCTCATCTGGGCCGAACAGATGCTGCGCGAGAGCGGTCTTGAAGCCCGCCGGCTGCAGCAACTGTGGCCGCGATACGACGCGATGCGCATCGAGCTGGCGGTAGGCCAATTCGCAGACCTGGCCAACGATATCCGCGACCAGCCGTCGCTGCGGACCGTCCTCGACATCGCGCGGCGCAAGTCGGGCAACTACACGGTGCGCCGGCCGCTGGAAATGGGCGCGGCCATGGCCGACTGCGACGATCGCACATTGACTCAGCTCGGGCTCTACGGTGCCGATGTCGGCGAAGCCTTCCAGTTGCGCGACGACCTGCTGGGCGTGTTCGGCCCGCCGGCGACCACGGGCAAGCCCAACGGCGGGGACCTGCTCGACCGCAAAGCCATCAGCGTGGTGGTGGCCACCTATGAGATGGCCGACCAGTCGGCACGCCGGGAGCTTGCCGAACTGGTGCGGGCCGATCACCTCGACGATGCAGCGCTGGATCGCTTCCGGGCGGTAATCATCGCGACGGGTGCGGCACAGCGCATCGAGGGCATGATCAGGCGCCGCGTTGAGCGTGCCCGAAATGTGCTGGACCACGTCGTGATCGACTACGCCACGCGCACGGCGCTGGCCAACTTGGCGGAGGCTTGCGTGGAGCGCACCGCGTGAGAGGAGCCCGGTAATGCGGACCATCCAGGGACGCACCGACCACGTGGTGGTGATCGGTGCGGGATTGGCGGGGCTGTCCACCGCACTGCATCTGGCCGGCCGCGGCCGCAGTGTCACGGTGGTCGAGCGCGAACCCTGGCCGGGCGGACGCGCGGGACGACTCGACATCGGCGGCTACCAAATCGACACCGGCCCAACGGTGCTCACCATGCCCGACATCATCGACGACGTATTCGCCGCCATAGGCGAAACCAGCTCTGACCGTGTGGAACTGCTTCCGGTCGACCCGGCATACCACGCGGTGTTCGCCGACGGCAGCTCTCTCGACGTGCATTGCGACGCCGACCGGATGGCATCAGCCATCCAGACGTTTGCCGGCAGTCGGCAGGCCGCCGGATACCGCCGGTTGCGCGAGTGGCTGACGCGGCTGTACCGCACCGAAATGGACAGGTTCATCGGCGCCAATTTCGACTCGCCACTGTCGCTGCTCACACCACAGCTGGCGCGGCTGGCCGTCATAGGCGGATTCCGCAACTGGGACGCCATGGTCGGGCGCCACCTCAGCGACCCCCGGCTGCGACGGATCTTCACCTTCCAATCGCTGTACGCCGGTGTGGCCCCACGCGATGCCTTGGCGGCGTATGCCGTGATCGCATACATGGACACCGTGTCGGGTGTGTTCTTCCCCCGCGGCGGCGTCCGAGCACTACCCGATGCGCTGGCGGCCGCCGGAACCTGCGCCGGCGTGCAGTTTCATTACCGTTGCAGCGTCACCGAACTCGAACGCAGCGGCAACCGCATCACCGCCGTGCGCACCGACGGGGGACAGCGCATCCCCTGCGACGCCGTCGTGCTCACCACCGAACTACCCACGACGTACCGACTATTGGGGCGCACACCGCGTCGCGTCCGTGCGTTGCGGGCCTCGCCGTCGGCCGTCGTCGTCCACGCCGGCTGCCGCAGCGTCTCGTCGGCGGATCACCCGATAGCTCATCACACGATCCTTTTCGGGGCAGCCTGGGAGCAGACCTTTACCGACATCGTTCGTGACGGCCGGCTGATGCGGGACCCGTCGCTACTGGTCACCCGGCCCACAGCGAGCGATCCGACGCTGGCCCCCGCCGGCCGCGACCTTTTCTACCTGCTCGCACCGGCACCCAACTTGGCCGCCGGTGGGGTCGACTGGCCCACCGCCGGCAACGCCTACGCGGAATCGATCATCGACACCGTCGCCGACCGGCTGCTGCCGCAGCTTCGCCACGGTGCCGACGTGCTCGACGTTGTCACCCCGCTGGATTGGGCGCGTCAGGGCATGGCGGCAGGCACACCGTTCGCGCTGGCGCACACGTTTGGCCAGACGGGGCCGTTCCGGCCGGCAAACATGGTCCGCGGCGTCGACAATGCCGTGCTGGCGGGGTCGTCGACCATTCCCGGCGTCGGTGTGCCCACCACGCTCATCTCCGGGCGGCTGGCCGCCGATCGCATCACCGGCGCCGTGCGCCGACAAGCACGCAACTTTGACATGAAAGTCGATGTGAAAGCCCAGATATCATGATTGGCAACGAATTAGACGCCGCCGACATCCACGATCCGCGGGTGCGTGCGGCGTATCGCCGTTGTCGGCGGATCAATGCCGCCCACGGGCGCACCTTCTTCCTCGCCACCCGGCTATTGGCGCCGGACCAACGACCGCCGGTGCACGCACTGTACGGTTTCGCCCGTCATGCCGACGACATTCTGGACACGCTTGATCCCGGTCTGGGCATGAACGTTCGCGCCCAGCGGCTGCAAGAACTTTTCGATCGGTTTTTCGCCGGCGCCGCCCTGACCGACCACCCGGTACTGGTAGCCGCGCGCCATACCGCACGCCGGTACCACATCAATGCCGAGCTGTTCGAAGATTTTCTGGCATCGATGCGAATGGACCTCACGGTCACCGACTACCCCAACCGCGACGCGCTCAACGGCTACATGCGCGGCTCAGCGGAAGCGATTGGGCTGCAGGTACTTCCGATCTTGGGCACGGTCGTGCCGGTTGCGGAGGCAGCCCCGTACGCCGCCGCCCTCGGGCGCGCTTTCCAGCTGACCAACTTCATCCGGGACGTCGACGAAGACTTGACCAGAAACCGGGTCTACCTCCCCGCGGACGAGCTCGCCGGCGATGGCGTCGACCGGGATCTGTTGATGTGGTGCCACCGGAATCGGTGCACCGACAATCGGGTACGTAACGCGTTGGCGGCTCAGCACGCGATCACCAGGAACACCTATCGGTTCGCCGCTGACGGGATCGCCATGCTGGCGCCTCGCTCCCGGCCCTGTGTGGCAACCGCTTTGACGCTGTATTCCGAAATTCTGGATCGCATCGAAGACGACGATTTCGAGGTGTTCAGTCACCGCGCCGCCGTCGGGCAGGCACGACGGCTACGGGTCGCCGGAGCCGGATTGATCCAAGCCTGGCTGGCCCGCAACAGTGCCCCCGTTGCTTACGATCCGGCCGAGCCGGGTGCCGCATGAGCGATCACTGGCAATACCTGCTGGTCTTGGCCGCCTGCCTGGCAATCACCGCACCGCTGGAGTTTTTCGGCAACGGCGTCTACCGGCAGCCGCTGCGGCTGCTGAAAGCGGTGCTGCCGGTTGCGGCGGTGTTCCTCCTCTGGGATGAGGTAGCCGTCGCCGCCGGAATATGGACCTACGACGCGCGCTATATCAGCGGCCTGGCGGTTCCGTTTCGGGTGCCGGTAGAAGAAGTGCTGTTCTTTGTGGTGATCCCGATCTGCGCACTGCTGACCTACAACGCGGTCAGCACGATTCTTGATCGGCGCAGCCGCCGATGACCGGGCTGGGATATACGCTGCCGGCCGTGCTGGCCGTGGTGGCCGTCAGCGCACTGGAGCTGAAGCTCTTGCGCACCGGCGTGTTTCGGCGCCCGGCGTACTGGGTATCGATGCTGATCGTGCTGGGATTTCAGATCCCGGTCGACGGCTGGCTGACCAAACTCAGCTCGCCGATCGTCAGCTATGACGAACACCAAACGACCGGCCTGCGGTTCCCGCTCGATATCCCGATCGAGGATTTCCTGTTCGGCTTTGCGATGGTCACCGCCGCCCTGCTGCTGTGGGAGCGCCGGAATGTGCGCCGATGAGGCCGGCGCCGGCTAATCGCGGATCGAGCCGGAGGAGGCCTCACATGCTGTCGGGAATGGCGCGCATCGCTATCGCGGCACCGCGACGGATCATCGCGGCCGCGATCCTGGTGATGGCCGGCGCCGCCATCTTCGGCATTCCCGCCGCGACCAGTCTGGCCCCCGGCGGGTTCGTGGATCCGGCATCCGAATCCGCTCGCGCCGCAGCCGTACTGGCCGACACGTTCCACCGTGGCGACATGGAGATGGTGCTGCTGGTGAGCTCGGACCGCGGCGTGCAAGACGGCCCGGCGCGGGTCGTAGGAACGGATATCGCACGACAGCTTGCCGAGTCACCGTTCGTTGCTCAGGTCGCATCCCCCTGGGACACGCCGCGGCCGGCGCCTGGGATGGTCAGCACCGACGGCAAGTCCGCGATAATCCTGGCCGCGCTCAAGGGAACTGAAAGCAGCGCTCCGGCGCACGCCGAGGCCCTGGCAGATCGGCTCGCGCAGCACCGCGACGGCGTCACAGTACTGGCCGGCGGCGCGGCGATGGTCTACGCACAGGTCAATCAGCAGACTCAAAAAGACTTGCTGCGAATGGAATTCATCGCGATACCGGTGAGTTTCGTCGCGCTGGTCTGGGTATTCGGCGGGTTACTGGCCGCGGCTTTGCCGGTAGCCGTAGGCGGCTTCGCGATCCTGGGTTCACTCGCGGTGCTACGTGGGATTGCCCTGGTCACCGACGTGTCGATCTTTGCGCTGAACGTGACGGTCGCGCTGGGGATGGCCTTGGCGATCGACTACACCTTGTTGATCGTCAGCCGCTACCGCGATGAGCTCGCCGACGGACGGGACCGTGACGACGCCTTGATATGCACCATGACGACGGCCGGGCGCACCGTGCTGTTTTCCGCGATGACCGTCGCTCTGTCGCTGGTCGCCATGGTGGCTTTTCCCATGTATTTCCTGCGGTCCTTTGCCTATGCCGGCATCGCGGTCGTGATCTTTTCCGCGTTGGCGGCCGTGGTGGTGGCGCCGACCGTGCTTGTGCTACTGGGTGACCGGCTCGATGTGCTTGACGTACGGCAGCTGGGCCGGCGGTTATCGGGCCGTCCCGAACCGACACCGCAGCCCATAGCGCAGAGTTTCTGGTACCGCACGGCCAAATTTGTTATGCGCCACGCTATTCCGGTGGGCCTGGCCATCATTGCGCTATTGATCGCGTTGGGAATACCGTTCCTCGGCATCAAATGGGGTTACCCCGACGACCGGGTGCTGCCCTCGTCGGCCTCGGCGCGGATGGTCAGCGATCGGATCCGCAGCGACTTCACGTCCAACTCCGCAACCAAAGTGACGATCGTCATCCCCGACACCGCCGGCCTGACACAGCCAGACCTCGATGAGTACGCCGCACAACTGTCCCGGGTGCCCGATGTGGCGGCGGTGTCCGCGCCGACGGGCACGTTCGTGGCCGGCCGGCTCACCGGGCCGCCGTCGGCGCCGGCCGCAATGGCCGACGGCAGCGCCTACCTGACCGTGGACAGCACCGCACCGCTGTACACGCAGGTGTCAGAGACTCAGTTGGACCGTTTGCATGCCGTCGCGCTGCCGGGCGGTCACGAGGGCCAGATGACGGGAATCGCCCAGATGAATCGCGACTGCGTCACCGGGATCACGTCACGATTGCCGGTGGTATTCGGTTTCATCGCCGCGGTCACAGTGGTGCTGCTATTCCTGATGACCGGCAGTCTGGCACTGCCGATCAAGGCGGTGCTGCTCAACATGCTCTCCCTCACAGCGGCTTTCGGCGCGCTGGTATGGATCTTTCAAGACGGGCATCTGGGCGCACTGGGCACCACACCGACGGGTACGCTGGTCGCCAACATTCCGGTGCTGATGTTCTGCATCGCATCCGGATTGTCGATGGATTACGAGGTCTTCCTGTTGGCCCGCATTCGCGAATACTGGCTGCGGTCACCCCGGACACGCGCCGACAACGACGAAAGCATCGCGTTGGGTCTGGCCCACACCGGAAGGGTGATCACCGCCGCCGCGCTGTTGATGTCGATCTCTTTTGCGGCGCTGATATCCGCCGACGTATCCTTCATGCGCATGTTCGGAGTCGGGCTGACGATCGCGGTGCTGGTCGACGCGACCCTGGTTCGGGCGCTGCTGGTGCCGGCGTTCATGCATGTGTTCGGCAGGCTGAACTGGTGGGCGCCGCAACCGCTGGCCGGTATTCACCGTCGCATCTTCGCCGGTGAAGCCGGTGAAGCCGGTCAAGCCGGTCAAGCCGGTCAAGCCGTGGGCGCCGCCCGCACGGCCAACGGCTAGGTACCACGTTTCCGCCGCGGCACTGTTAAGAGTATTAAGGACCGCGTCGAGGACCGCGTGAAAGGAGCACGGGCTAAGCTATCGCCTTATCGCCATGAAGGATGCAGGCAAGTGACCAAGCGCGTCGCTGCGAAACGACAGCCGACTCGGGCTGAGCTGGAGAGTCTGCTGTCGGCCGACCTCCGGACGATCACCGCTCATTCCGACCGGGTCGGCCGTTACTATGCCCGGCAGAACGATTTGAGCCACGGCGACTTTCACGCCCTGCTGCATCTCATGGTGGCCGAGACCGCGGGCACACCGTTGACACCGGCCCAGCTCAGCCAGCGCTTGGACGTGTCGGCGGCGGCCATCACCTATCTTGCCGATCGCATGATCGACGCAGGACACATCCGCCGTGAACCGGATGTCGAGGACCGCCGCAGGTCCCTGCTGCGGCTGCAGGACGGCAGCATGGAATTGGCGCACGAGTTCTTCAGGCCACTAGGCGAACATATCCGCGCGTCCCTGGCTGAGCTGCCTGACCGGGATCTGCGCAGTGCCCACAAGGTATTCACGGCGATGATCGCGGGGATGTCCGCATTTGAAAGCGAGCTCTACCCGCCTCCGGCGTCGTCGGCGCGGACCGAGGAATCTTCGAAGGCGGCACCCGGCAGGCGACGAAAACCGCCGTCGAAACCCGCAACGACCGAGCCGGGGCCGGCTACCGGATCGGAATCACGCCGACGGCGCGCAGCGCATTGAGATCCGTTGCGCCACAGCAGTGCAGGCAGATGCGAAGCTCCTCGATGAACCGTTGCAGCCGGTCCTCGACGGCATTCGCGGACTCAATCGCGGGAGCCAGCAGCGGACGAGCCATCGCAACCACGTCCGCACCCAGGGCGATCGCTTTGGCCGCGTCCATCCCGGTGCGGATACCGCCGGAGCCGACAAGCGGAATCGTCGGTAAAACTTGGCGCACCTCGACGATCGCCTGGGCTGTCGGGATGCCCCAGTCGGCCAAGTCCGGGTAGCGCAGTTCGCCGTAGCGAACCAGCTGCTCGACTCTCGACCACGAGGTGCCCCCGGCGCCGGCCACGTCGATACCCGACACCGGCAAACCGCCGGGCAGCTGGGTCAACAGCGCGACCGCCCGAGCGCCGATACCATGGCCCACTTCCTTGAGCAGTAACGGGCAGTCCAGCGCGCCGGCGACATCGCATAGCCGTTGCAGCGATCCGGTGAAGTCGGTGTCCCCGTTGCCCTGGATGGCCTCTTGTAACGAGTTAGCGTGCACCGCAAGGGCATTGGCTCCCACCCGGTCCAGGGCGTTGCTGATGTCGGGCACGGCGGCTTTCGTCAGCTGCGCCAGGCCGATATTGCCGATCAGCAACACGTCCGGGGCCACGTCACGCACTTCGAAACTGGCCGCGGCCCGCTCCCCCCGCGACCTGTCCAGCATGATCCGCTGCGATCCGAGCATCATCCCCAGACCAAGCCGCTGCGCGGCGGTCGCCAAATTGCGGTTGATTGTCGCCGACAGTTCGGCCCCGCCGGTCATCGCACCGATCAAGATCGGCGCACGCAGGCGCGCCCCGAAGAAGTCGGCCGACATGTCAATGTCGTGGAGGCTGGTTTGGGTCAGGGCGTTGAACGGCAAGCGATAACGCTCCAGTCCGGTCGTTACGCCGGCGAAGTTGACGTCGCCGTGCAGGCACACATCGATGTGGCGCCGTTTGCGACGCCCCATTTCGGCCGGATCGGTCGTCACGGGCCACCGACAGATGTTGTCATCGCGATCCTCGTCGACGTATCGGGTGCCGTCCCAGCGTAGCCTAGCGGTCCACAATTTTTATTAAGAGATTGAAGTATTAAGCTCGCGAAGCTTTAGCGATCGCTCGTAGCGATCAAGGCATCGCAGGCTTCGCCGCCGTCGAGGAGTATTGCTGGTCGGTGATCGGCGACCATGGGATGACCGCTGGAGTGCCGGGTCTCCTGGCCCGAGACCTTCGCAACTACATCGTCAATATCACCGGTCGCGGCCGGCAGCCCGGTCGCAAAATGGCTGCCAGCCATCGGGCGCTCGAACCTATGCGTAAACCGGGTGCAGCGCGACGAGACCGGCCAGCAGCGCGACGGCCATCACGACGTGAATCACAGTGAAGGAGTGCGCCCACAGTGGATCTGTCGCGCTGTATTCGTTCACCGACACCGGCAACGGCACCCGGCTTCGGCTCCATCCAATGCGGTGCAACACCTTGTTGAAGGCGATAGCGACGACGATGCAGGCCCCCGTCCACAGCGGAAACGCGAGCACGGGGGCACCAGCACGCCCGATTGCCCAGGCGATTGGTGCGCCGATCAACACGGTGCCAAAGCCGACGAGCACTCCGATGTTCTTCCACTGCTCGAACATCTGAACGTAGTAGCGGGAGCACTCGGCGAGGCGGGCCGCCGAGGTCGTGCCGGGCCACACGTCCTGTGCCAAGTCGATCCCGATCACACCGAGCGAGAGCCAGAAGCCGCCGACCAGAACGGCCCGGCCGAATGACGACGGATCCGCGACCAGCGCGACGCTGACGAAGAGCCCGATATCCGCCAGCAGCACGAACGCGAGTGTTCGGACAGCCCAATCGATCGGTAGGACGGGAATGTCTTCTCGGGTCCGCCGACGAGCAACAAGCAGCCCGTCCTCACTCATTGCGGTCACCGGCCCAGCGCGCAGAATCGCCCCGACCAACGGCGCAAGCGTCCCGCGCAGCGATCCCGTCAGCCAATAGTGGAAGCCTGACAACACCAGCGCGACGGCTCCGGCCGCGACCGTCCAACCCGGCGCGCCGCCCTGCACGGCGGCCCAACCGATCCACCCCAATGCGGCGAGCAGCCAGATGCGATCGAAAATCCTGGCGCGTCCCAGGTACTCGTGGATGGCAACCACCGTCAGCGGGCTCGGTTTTCGCGCCAGGCACAGTACCGTGGAGAATCCCATCATCGCGGGCACCAGCAGCATGGCGCTCGCATTGACGAGGGATGTGAGGGCGCCGGCGGCAGCCGAAACCATGGCTTTGACAGTATTCGGCAATAACCAACTGCGCCCGCCGTCGTCGCATCCGGGTCCGTGCCGAGCCGCGCCCAATCTCCACCTTGCCCGAGGGGGTGGCGAACCCCGTCTTTTCGTACTTCTTGAAGTCACACCATGATGCGCGTAGGCGCGACGCGGCGGGGTCGGTAGCTACGGACGGCACATGGCCGGATGATCGATCAGAAGACCGTTCCCTTGCTCCCGGTTGCGCCAGGGGAACCTCCGGTGCCGCCCCCTCCGCCGGCGCCGCCGGCGCCGACCGTGGCATTGTCCGGATCAGGCGCGTGCGCATCGCCACCGTTGCCACCGTTGCCACCGGTGGCCAAGGGTGTAAAGCTGTCCCCGCCGTCGCCGCCAGTGCCGCCGATGCCGAAGCCGGTGCCAGTCGTGGAGCCATCACCGCCCCTCCCACCCGCCCCACCGATGGTGCCGTTGCCCCCAGCCCCGCCTTTGCCGCCGGTCGCGCTGCCGGCAGCGCCGGCGTTGGTGAGGCCCGCACTGCCGCCGCTGCCGCCGAAACCGCCTTTGCCGATGCCGAAGCCGCGGCCACCGTCGCCCCCGGTACCGCCGATTGCGTCCCCGGTCGCGGAAGCGCTGCTGGCAGAGCCGCCGATTCCGCCGTGCCCGCCACCCACGGCACCAGTGCCGCCCGCCCCCCCGTTGCCTCCAGCCGCGGTGCCCGTTGCCGCGACCTGAGTGATGGCTCCGCTGCCGCCGGATCCTCCGTTCCCACCGGCGGCCCTGTTGCCGCCGCTGGTGCCGTTCGCTCCGGCGCCGCCAATGGCGTTTCCACTTCCGTTGTTGATCGCGATCCCGCCGTCCCCGCCGTTTCCGCTGCTTCCCCCGCTCATCTGGGCGATGCCGCCGGCCCCTCCGGCGCCTCCGATTGCGTCTCCGGTTCCGTTGTTGATCGCTGCACCGCCGGTGCCGCCGTTTCCGCCGGCCGAGTATCCGATGCCGCCCTTACCGCCGATGCCGCCGATCGCGTCACCGGGTCCTTCGTGTTGGCTGGCCCCGCCGGTGCAGCCGCTACCGCCGCTGCCAGTACCGGTGGCCTTGCCGCCTTCACCGCCGACACCGCCGGTACCGGCAAGCAAACCGCTCTTGCCGCCAGACCCGCCGTCGCCGCCGGCCCCACCGCCGAGTGCGGAGTTGCCTCCGGCTCCGCCGGTGCCGCCGATGCCAAAGCCGCCAAGATCGCCACCGTTGCCGCCGGTTCCGCCGTCAGTGGTGGCGTTGCCGATTCCGCCGATACCGCCATTTCCTGGTGCTCCGGCGTTGCCGCCGGCGCCGCCGGCCCCGCCGTTGCCGTTAGCGCAGCGATCGCCGCTGACACCTCATCTCCAGCGGCGGCTAACACCCTGGTAATCGGCACGGCCGCAACGCTGTTTGCGGCATCCGACGACGAGCCGATGCCCATCACATCCGCTGCCGCCGCCGCCAATAGCTCCGCTGTTGCGATCACATACGACATCGCGGTGCCCGTCTGGCTTTCTTGAACGATTGGTAGTGCGAAGCTGGGGTAAGTGGAGCGGTCCAGGGATTGGCCTGGCCGGTGTTGCTCAACTCCGGGGCCCGTGGAAGTGGGTAACGACACCGAAGTGCCGGCATCTTCTCCAGCGACAAAGGGTCGCTAGAGCTTTCATAGTGCCCTGCCGACTTGCCTACCGCACTGAGCCTGGGTGACGGCACTCGCACAGCACCGTGAGGCGGCTTTCTCTTTTCGAGACGGGTTGGGAGCGCAGGGCGCGATGTCAATTGACGGATAGCCGCCGACGTTGTCTCGGCTTCGGTAGCGCATAGTAAGCCGTCAGGCTGCGAGGATCGATTCGGCATTTCACACCGCCACGCTTTCGTGCGTTGGCCCTATCAGCCGGGTTGTCCGGGTCGCCCAGGTGTACCGTCTTTGCCCGGGGATCCCAGGTGGCCGGCTGCGCCATGTCCGCCGCTGCCGTCAAGACCGCCTTGTCCGGGTAGACCGCCTATCCCGCCGGCGCCGAAGCCCCCGGCGCCACCCACTCCGCCGTCGCCGGGACGACCGAGGTGGCCAAACATCCCGGCGGTGCCACCTGCGCCACCGTGTCCGCCGGCCCCGCCATCACCGCCGTTTCCCCCTTTGCCGCCGTCACCGCCGTCACCGCCTGTACCAGCTCGTCCTGGACCATGATTGTCAGAGCTGCCGCCCGCGCCGCCGCCTCCGCCGCCTCCGCCGTCGCCGCCTCGGCCCCCGCCACCGCCTGCTCCGGCGCCGCCGCTACCCCCGTGGCCGCCATTTCCGATGAGCAGCCCGCCCTTTCCTCCGCTGCCGCCGTCGCCGCCGGCGCCGGCGCTGCCGCCGGCCCCGCCCGTACCACCTGTGCCACCGCGCCCACCATCACCGCCGTCGCCACCAAAATATTCGGCATGGGGGCTGCGGCCCCCGATACTTCCGCCACCGCCCGCGCCGCCGGTGCCGCCGGCACCGCCGGCACCGCCGGCGCCGGCGATGCCCCCAGTGCCGCCGTTGCCGATGAGCCCCGCATGGCCGCCGGCGCCGCCAGCACCCCCGGCACCGCCCGCTCCGCCGGGGGCGCCCATGCCAGCTCTACCTCCATCGCCGCCATCACCGCCGAAACCCGTGTTTTCACCTCGGCCGCCGTTACCACCGATGCCGCCGCTGCCGCCGGCGCCGCCGGAAGCGCCGGTGCCACCGCTGCCGCCGGCGCCGCCGCTGCCGCCGCTGCCGCCGTTGCCGATGAGCAGCCCGCCCTGACCGCCGGCGCCGGCGGCGCCGCCGGCGCCGCCACGGCCGCCGGGGACACCACCGTCATGACCAGTGCCGCCGGGCCCGCCGTCGCCACCCGCTCCACCTGTGCTTCTCGGTCCGTTAAGTATTGTTCCGCCGTCGCCGCCCGTGCCGCCTTCCCCGCCGGCCTGTCCTTCCGCGGTGCCGTTCAAGCCGGCGCTCCCGTCGAATCCGGTGCCGTAGAGAGGATTGGTGATGCCGTCTGGGGCTTTCGGCGGAGGGTCACGCGGCGGGTCGACCCCGGCGGCTCCGGTACCTCCAATGCCGCCGGGCCCGCCAGCCCCCCCATCGCCGAACAGCCCAGCGTTACCGCCATTTCCGCCGGACCCGCCGGCGAAGGCGCCAAGGCCACCTGCCCCGCCGGCGCCGCCTGATCCGCCGTTTCCGTACAGCAGCCCGCCGTTGCCGCCATGGCCGCCGGCGCCACCCCCGCCAGTCGATGAGTTCCCACCGACGCCGCCGTTGCCGCCGTGACCGATCAGCCCGGCGGACCCCCCGTTGCCTCCGGGTTTGCCTGGGGCGCCGGACCCGCCGGACCCGCCGTTGCCGATCAAGATTCCTCCGGGCCCACCGTCTTGCCCGGTACCCGAGGCACCGTTTACGCCGTCACCTACAAGAGGGCGCCCCAACAACGCTTGGGTGGGTGCATTGACCACATTGAGCAAATTCTGCAGTGCGCTATGAGCTTCAGTGGCGACATATGACTCGGTACTGGCGAAGAGGTTGCTGACGAATCGGTCGTGAAAGGCCGCCGCTCGGGTGCTAACCGATTGATATGACTGGGCATGCGCGGCGAAGAGCGCCGCAACAGCCCTCGAGACCTCGTCGGCGCCCGCTGCGGCTATGCGCGTTGTCGCCGCGGCTGCGACCACATTGGCGGATTCGACCGCCGCGCCAATTCCCGCTAACTCCTCCCCCGCTGCTGTCAGTAGTTCCGGCGTTGTGATCAAGAACGACATATGGAGACCTAAGTAGAAGTAGTAGGGCGGAATCCGAGACGCGCCAGGAACTCAGGACGCTGACCGTTTACGGACCGTTTACGGCGAGCACAGCGTTTGCGTGATCAATGATGCCCACGCGGACTTTCGGCAATCGTTCGTCAATCGTGAAATGCACTGGTGGGCCAAGCCGGGAGGCAAGTTTGGTGTAAGAGTCTGTTCGAACGCGTGACCGTTGTGTGGGGTTGACCCCCGATGGTGAACACCGGAGTGATGGGACTGCTGGTCGTGCAGGAAGGATGTCCGTATGTCGGGCACGCGTCGCAAACACACCCCGGAGTTTCGGGAGCAGGGCGCGCCCGGTAATGGAGACCGGCCGGCCCGTGGCTCACGTGGCCGCTGAGATCGGTGTCGGGAACAATTGCTGGGGCGCTACCACATCCTGCTGCGCGTGCTGACCAACCGGGCACTGCCCAAAACGGCACGGCATATGCCCGGCCCGTCCCCACCGGCACCCGACGCCGCGATCACCGCCGGTGTCAATGACTGACGCAAACCTGGCTACTCAACCATCGGGACTCTCGTCGCGGACAAATTCCGCACGGCGATCGGGTCATGTCGCGGTGCCCTGCAACGATGTCTGTCCGCCTACTCGCGCGGCCGCCTCGGACATGACGGCCACGGTTTGTTCGTCGACGTGCCCGAGATAGGCGGCCGGCGTTACGGCGTCGGCCAGCTTGGGGTCGCGGCGCGCAACAAGGTTGGCGAACGACTCGCCACTCTCGATGGAGGCGGTGACCAGCGTTTCCAACTGGTCGTGGGCGGCCTGGCGGCCGAGGACCGGCGCCAACCGCATCATCACCGATTCGGCCATGATCATCCCGTGGGTCCGGTCGAGATTGGCCGCCATTGCCGCGGAGTCCACGTGCAGCCCGGCGAGCACGTCGGCCGCGGTGCGAACGGCGCCGCCGCAGACGGCCAGCGCTGGGGCCACCGTGTGCCACTCGAGCGACCACACGGCCGTGGCCCGTTCACAGTCGGCCACGGCGCCGTCGAGTGCAAGGTCCAGGTAGGAGCGGGTCAGCCGCGCGGCTCGGATGAGCTGTTGTGAGCCGATGGGATTGCGTTTCTGTGGCATGGTGCTGCTGACGCCGCGGCCGGGTGCGCTGGGCTCGCTCAGCTCGGCGAGCTCGGTCTGGGAACCCACGACGATGTCGAGCCCGATCTTGCCCAGCGAGGCCGCCACCTGTGCGGCCCAGGCGACGACCTCGACGAAGCGATCACGGGTGGCGTGCCAGCTGATTGACGGTGCTGCCAAGCCGAGACGACGGGCTAGCTCGCGACGAATGTCCAGGCCGTGCGGCGCCATGGAGGCGAGACTGCCGACGGCACCGCCGAGTTGAACCACCGCGACCCGGGGCCGCAGCTCGGCAAGCCGGTCCAGATGGCGCAGCAGCGGCGCGGTCCAGCACGCCACGCGGTACCCGAAGGTGATCGGCAGGGCGTGCTGCAGTTGGCTGCGACCGACCATCAACTCGCCGCCATGCCGGGTTTCCAGCGTCGTCAGCGCGGTCAACGTTTGTAGGAGATCCCGCTCGATGACGTCGAGTGCCGCGACGATCTGCAGGACCGCAGCGGTGTCCATGATGTCTTGGGTGGTGGCCCCCCAGTGGGCGTATTGGCCGAGACCGTCGGGCACTATCGCGGCAAGTTGTTCGACGAGGCCGACGATCGGATACCCGGCCGCCGCCGTGCGATCCGCGAGGCGCGCGATGTCGAGGTGCTCGGGCGTGACGGCGCGCAGCGCCGGTGCGACCTCGGCCGGGATCATGTCCAGGTCGGCTTGTGCCGCCGCAAGCTCCGCCTCCACCTGCAGGAAACGGGCCAGCAACCCTCGCTCGCCGAGGATCGCTCGCAGCTCGTCGGTGGTGTGCAAGCCGCCGAGCACTGCGCTGTCCAGCGCACACAGCGCCGTCGATGGAATCACGGTCACTCCTGAGCGCCGAGGTATGGGAGTCGCGGGCGGCCTCACAGTATCTCGGGAACCGAAATGCGCGCCGCGCAAATGAAAAGTCAGTGAGGTTGTGGGCTCGGATGGCGTCGCGAGCGGAATGGCATGGCCCAGGAGCTAGTCGGCAGCCCCAACCTCGAAGCCGGCCATCGGGTGAACGCCGAGCGATCATGACTGAGCATCGATGCTCAGCTGGGCGATGACCGCACCGGCATCCAGCGCCGCGTAGACAGCAGTCCGGTCGCCGTCTCCCTGGTCGGCACACCAAGGTCAGCGCGCTGGCGGCCAGGGCATAGCTGTTGCCCGGCTTGAGCAGCCCGGCCAGCGCAACGAACGTCGCACCCCCCGCGGATTCCCACAAAGAAATGAACCGGCTGGCGCCTTCCCCAGGTGGCCACCCAGCGGCCGCCTCCAACAACACAATGATCTGCTCAGCCGTGACAACTGCCCGCGGGTCGAATGCCCCTGGACGCCAACGCCGCGTGATTGTTTGGTCGATTAATCCTTGAGTATTGTTGTGCGAATATGTTTCGCACATTCAGCCCCGGGCGAACGGCGGCAGAACATCGTCGGTCGACAGGTGCGTGACCGCGCACCGCTCAGAAGTCGCCGCCGCTTCATCAGGAAGAAAACTGCAGCGCTGCAACAGGTCTGCCATCCGCGCACCGTGACGCTCGCTGATCGCGATGCTCGCGTGTCCGGGAGCTTTGGCCCACATGGCGTTTCGCCAGCATCGGGCGATCTCGTCGTCGGAGGTTCCGGCGCGCAGCATCGATCGCAGGTCGGTTGGTTTCGGCGATCCCAGTCATGCTGGGCGTCCAACGGCGTCTGATCGATGACGCAGGTCCACGGCTCGCCGTCCGAATCTGTCGATCAAGTACGGGCTGTCCGGACGGTCGTAGGTTGGCCGCATCGTAATGCATGGCGCGCCAAGGCTTATCGCTGTCATGGCGCACCGACCCACTGCCGTTCGCCGTCGGTGAAGACTTGAAGCTTCCACACCGGCAAATCACGTTTGACCGCCTCAACCAGCGCGCTGCACGCATCGAACGCCTGATGGCGGTGCTCGGCGGCCACCACGACACACAACGCCACCTCGCCGACATCCAGCCGACCGGCCCGATGACCCGCCACGATCCCACGAACCCCCGATGCGCGTGCGCCACATCGCCTGCGAGGCGGCCTAACACGACGTCGGCACAGACGGCGGTCACCCCATCCGGCCGGCGGCGGATGTCGCCGGCGACATTCGCCCCGCCACTACCTTTGACGTCCGCTGGCATCAACCGTCCTCAACCCCTCGCCGCCGCAATGGCCGCACACCGCCGGCCAACCACCGTGGTGAAGCGTCACGTTAAAACGATCAGGTTGGTGAGTCGTAGGTCATGCGGCCCATGGTCGCGCCGGTCCCCGCCGGCGCGTCGCATCCCTGGGGATTGATGCGCCAGCGGCAGCCAACAAGCCGGCCGCTCACGATTGTGGGCGAATTACGCGACGGATTGGGGCGATATGCGCCACCATGTGACGGTGACCGCGATGAGGGACCTTCAGGGCAAGGTGGCGGTCGTCACCGGCGGAGCCGGAGGCATCGGCCGGGCCATGGGCAGGCGTTTCGGCCAGGAGGGCATGAGGGTGGTGCTGGCCGACGTCCTCGCCAAGCCTTTGGACGCGGCGACCCGCGAACTCGCGGCCGAGGGCATCGACGTGGCCGGGGTGGTCACCGACGTCACCGACTATTCCTCGGTCGAGTCGCTGGCCAGGCAGACGCTCCGCCACTTCGGCGCGGTGCATGTGGTGTGCAACAACGCCGGCACCGGCGGGGTCTCCGAGGGCTACATGTGGGAGCACGACCTAGCCGACTGGCGCTGGGGCATCGACGTCAATGTGCTGGGCATCGTCCACGGCATCAAGGCCTTCGTGCCGATCCTGCTCGAGCAGGGCGAGGGACACGTCGTCAACACCTGTTCGGGCAACGGCGGGTTCGCGCCGATCGCCCGGGGCGCCCTGGGCGGCCCGGCCAACGCCGTCTACCCGATGACCAAAGCCGCGGTGCTCTGCCTGACCGAGAGCCTCTACACACACCTGGAGATGACCGGGACGCAGGTGCGGGCGCATGTCCTTTTTCCCAGCGGTTTCTTGAACACCGGGATCTGGGAGTCCTGGCGGCACCGGCCGGAACGCTACACCGCAACCCAGCAACGTCGCACACCCGAGCCGACTCTGGCGGCGGTGGTAGGTCGCTTCCAGGCCGGCGGCCGGCGCGTCGAGTTCACCCCGCTCGAGACTGTCGCGGACCAGCTGGTTGAGGGGATCAGGGCGGACCGCTTCTGGGTGATGGGTCCACCCACATCCGCCGACGAGGTCGTGACCCGCAAAGCGGCATCGATCGTTGCCCGCACCAACCCCGACTACCTGGTCGACGTCCTCAGCCGGCATGCCGGGACGGAACAAGAAAACGAAGGAGCGCAGCGTTGAGCACCGCAGTCCGATATGGTCCCCGCCCACCCCGGGCGCAGGTCGACCACGAGATCGACGTCACCAAGGCGCCCATCGCCACCGAGGCGGTGACCGTCACCTACCTCACCGATCCGGAGATTGTCGCGGCCGTGCTGCCCAAGCCGTTGGAGCCGGCGGACGAACCGCTGGTGCGGGTCCAGCTTCAGCGGGTCCGGATGGAGGGCAGGCCGCCGTTCGGGTCGGCGGTGTTTTCGGTGACCGCCCGCCATGGCGAACTTCGGGGCGACTACCCCCTGTTGATGCCCCAGTCGACCGAGCAATCGGTCACGGGCGGGCGCGAAACATTCGGCGAGCCCAAGAAACTGGGCCACATCGAGGTGCAGCGCGACGGGGACCGCATCACCGCAACCGTGGAGCGGATGGGGTATCGGCTCATCACGCTGAAAGGCCGGGTCACCGGCCCGGCGGAATTGCCGGACGACCAGGTCGACACCGAGTTCTACTTCAAATTCCTGCGTTCCCCGGACGGCAACGGCATCACCGACCCTCACCTGGTCTACGGCGAGTACCACCGGCATTACGAGCTGCTGGACAATATCGACGGCACCCTCGAGTTGGGTGAGTCGCCGCTGGACCCGGTGGCCGACATCGTGATCCGCGAGATCAGGTCGATCACCTGGTGCCGCCGGCGCACCGTCCAGGTGGCAAGGATCGCCGAGCGGGTGCCACCGGAGTGGCTGCTGCCCTATGTGCACCAGCGCTACGACGACCCGATCCCATCGGCGTCCCCGGCCGTCGAACCGGCCCGGGTCTAGCCATGGACCGGTACACCGTCATTTCGGCCGACTGCCACGCCGGCGCCGACCTGCTCGACTACCGCGAGTACCTCGATCCGCGATACCGGGACGAATTCGACGGCTGGGCGCCGACGTTCGTGAACCCGTTCGGCGACCTCACCGAGCCCGACGCCGAGCGCAACTGGAACAGCGATCTGCGTAACCGTGAACTGGATGAGGACGGCATTGCGGGGGAAGTCCTTTTTCCCAATACGGTGCCGCCGTTCTTTCCCCAGGGCAGTCTGGCCGCCCCGCCACCGCAGACCGCCCGGGAACTCGAACTGCGCTGGGCCGGCCTGCGCGCGCACAATCGCTGGCTGGCCGACTTCTGCTCCCTGTCACCCGAGCGGCGCGCCGGAGTGGGCCAGATCCTGCTCGGGGACCTCGACGAGGCCGTCGCCGAGGTGGCCCAGATCGCCAAGCTGGGGCTGCGCGGCGGTGTGCTGCTGCCCGGGGTCGCCCCGGGTACGGGCATTCCCGCGCTTTATGCCGAGCACTGGGAGCCGCTCTGGGCGGCCTGCGAGGAGTCGGCCGTGGTGGTCAACCACCACGGCGGCAACGCCGGACCGACCCCGACCGACGGGTGGGGTAGCTCGTTCGCGGTGTGGGTGTACGAGACACACTGGTGGTCGCACCGGGCGCTGTGGCACCTGATCTTCAGCGGCGCACTCGATCGCCATCCGGACCTCACCGTGGTCTTCACCGAGCAGAGCACCGGATGGATATCGGCGACCCTCGATTCGCTCGACGTGGCGGCCGCGCGTTTCGGGCGAGCGAACTCGGCGATCGCCCGCTTCGCCGGCCCCACCGCGGGATCGCTGCCGTTGAAACCGAGCCAGTACTGGGCCCGCCAGTGTTACGCCGGTGCCAGCTTCCTGCGCCCGGTGGAGTGTGCCCAGCGCCACCGAATCGGCGTCGACCGGATCATGTGGGCAAGCGACTACCCGCACTTGGAGGGGACCGCTCCCTACAGCCGCGAGGCGCTGCGCCACACCTTCAGCGACGTCCCGGCCGAGGAGGTGGCGGCCATGGTGGGCGGGAACGCGGCCGCCGTCTACCGCTTCGACCTCGAGGCCCTCGCACCGCTGGCCGACCGAATCGGCCCGACCGTGGCCGAAGTCGCCGAGCCGCTGGCGGCCGTGCCCGCCGACGCGAGCAGCACCGCCTTCGAGCCCGACCCCATCCGTGCCTGGTAACGAAAGGAATACTGTGCAGCCTCTGGACCCTTACGTCATCATCTCCGCGGACTGTCACGCCGAGTTGCCGACCGAGCGTTACCGCGAGTACATCGACCCGGAATACCGCGAGGACTTCGAGGCCTTCCTGGTCGAGAAGGCGGCCGCGGCGCAGGTCGGCGGATTGATCGACGAGCAGTTCGCGCAAGCGTGGTTCTCCGAGCATGGCGACGGCATCGCCGGCGGGTGGGACGTAGGTTTGCGTGACAAAGAACTCGACGGCGACGGGGTGGTCGGCGAGGTCATCTTCCCCGACGCCGACGCCGTGAGCGGGGTCGCCGGGGCCCCGTTCGGCGCCGGCCTGGCCCAGTCGGGCGATCTCGACCCGGGCCGGGCGATGGCCGGGGCGAGGGCCCACAACCGCTGGTTGGCCGAGCTGTGCAGCCACAGCCCTGAGCGGCGGGCCGGGGTGGCGGTCGTACCGATACTGGCGGACATCGATACGGCGGTGGCCGAAATCACCCGGGCCGCTGAGTCCGGGCTGCGGGGCGGGATCATGATCCCGGCGCGCTGGGCCGGCTACCCGCCCTACCACGACCGGCGCTACGACAAGGTCTGGGCCGCCTGCCAGGACCTGCAGATGCCGGTACACACCCACGTCGGCGCCGCCCCGCAGGAGGACTACGGCGAGCACCTGGGTATCTATGTCACCGAGGTGCGCTGGTGGGGGGTCCGGCCGCTGTGGTTCGCCTTGTGGTCCGGGGTTTTCGAACGCTTCCCCCGGCTGCGCTGGGGAGCCACCGAGTGCGGCGCGTTTTGGGCCAGCGACCTGCTCTGGCTGATGGACACGCGATACCTGCGTGAGCACTCGGCCAAGAAGATGAGCCGGCGGATGGAGGGCGATCTGACGATGCCGCCCTCGGCGTACTTCGACCGGAATTGCTTTATCGGGGCAACCACCACCGAGCGCCGGGAATTGGCGCGGCGCCACGAGATCGGAGTCTCAAACATGCTGTGGGGCAACGATTTTCCCCATCCCGAAGGGACCTGGCCGCACACCCGCGACTGGCTGAAACGCTCGTTCTGGGACATTCCCGTGGCCGAGACCCGGCAGATCCTGGGCCTGACGGCAGCGGAGGTGTACAACTTCGACCTGGGCGCGCTGGCCGCCCTGGCCGCGCGCATCGGCCCGACGCCCGAGGACCTGGGACAGGACGATGCGGTGAGCGTCCCCAAGTGGGAGGCGGCCCGGCAGGCCGGACGCCACTGGCTGACCGGTGCGGAGCCGTTGCCCGAGCTTGTGGAGAGCTGAGGGCGGCAAGGCGGCGAGGGCCCACTCCGCCCCGGCCAGCAGATTCCCGACGCCCGCCCCAAACCGTCACCAGAATCACGCGTGATGCGATCTGCGGCGGCCAGCGCATCGGAGTCGACCCTGTATGGAGTTCGCCAGGGGTGAGCGGTGCTGAACCCTATGGACGTTCGATCACCGACACCGTGTCATCGCTGTTTTTGGCGACGTAGACGGTGTGGGTGCCCGGGTCCACCGCCACCGCGACCGGGTGCTTGCCGACGTCGACGATGGCGGTGACCGCGTGCGTCGACCCGTCGATCACCGACACCGTGTCGTCGTGAAGATTGGTGACGTAGACGGTGTGGGTGGTCGGATCCACCGCCACGCTGTTCGGATAATCGCCGACGAACACGGTGGCGGTGACGGTTCGCGTCTTCCCGTCGATCACCAACACGGTGTTGTCCTCCGTGTTCACGACGTAGACCGTGTGGGTGCCCGGATCAACCGCCGCCGCGTACAGGCCGTTGTCGACGTCCACGGTAGGCAGTGGCTTTGTCGGCTGGGACCGGTGAAAGAGCAGAGCAAACAGACCCACGACCGCCGACCACGCCCGCGACGGCCAGCACCGGCAGAAGCGCGCGTTTTGTGGTTCGGCTGGGTTCGTGACTGGCCTGTGGCGGGTGCGGGAACGGTCGGGCGCCGGCGATTCGGCATCAGCCTTCATCCGCGAGGTGGAGACGAAAAAGTGAATCAGTGAGACGCCGAACACCGGCGCGAGCAGCAGACTGGCAGGCCCCAAATCGATGTGGAAAGGCGATCCCAACGCAATCGCAATCGCTGCGGCGCCGGAAAGCAATCCAACCGGAATCAGATAAACGATCGCGAACAGCAAAGTGGTAATTTTCCAGCTCTTCGCCGATCGCTGAAGACCCGCCGCTTCGCTCAGCCAGCGCATCGCCACACAAAACACCACAGTGGCGATCATCGCCGCGACACCCACTACCGAGAAAAGAAGGGCGACCGGCGGCGGAGTTTCGTACATGAAATGGCCATGGATCGCATCCACCAGTGAAAAAACCGCCGTGATCACACGAACCGCAGGACAGATCGGTATCGATCGTGGACCCGAATCTTGGCCAGTCGGGATGTCCCCCACAGGATCATCAACGTTCTGGCTCTTGTGACATAGCCGTGGGTTCCGCGACCTGGAAATTTGGGCGCAACGCCGTGTCCTGCTTACGTTTTGGACTGCTGAAGGTTCAATCCGTGAGAAGGGGTGTACGGCGCTGCGCAAGAACAGGATATTCGGTGAGGCCGTGGGCGGGCCGGATCTGGTGGTCGAGGACGTGACGGTGGAGGTCGAGAGCAGGCAGAAGGGCAAGGAGACGGTCACCGAGGAGGTGCTGGTGTTCCGGGTCCGACCGAAGGCGGTGCAGGCCGGTCGGTGCTCGCGTTGTCGGGCTATTCGACCTAGTTACGACGCCGGGGATGGGTTGCGTCGGTGGCGGACTCTGGACGTTGGCACGATGAAGACCTACCTGGAGGCGCCGGTGCCGCGGGTCCGCTGCCCCGAGCACGGTGTCGTTGTCGCGCATGTGCCGTGGGCGCGGCCGGGCGCCAAGCACACCTGGCTGTTCGAGGACACCTGCGCATGGCTGGCCGCCCACGCCGCGCTGAGCGTGTTGACGGTGCTGTTGCGGATCGCCTGGCGCACCGCGGCGGCGATCGTGACCAGGGTGGTTGCCGACGGCCGCGACACCAACGACCTGCTCGCAGGGCTGACCCGGATCGGCATCGACGAGATCGCATACCGCAAGGGACATCGCTACTTGACGTGCGTGGTTGACCACACGACCGGCCGACTGGTGTGGGCCGACGAGGGCCGCAACCAGGACACGCTCGGCCGGTTCTTCGACGAGCTGGGCGCCGAGCGGGCGACGCTGTTGACCGACGTCAGCTGCGACGGCGCGGAGTGGATCCACGCCCTGGTGCGTGCACGCGCGCCGCAGGCGCTGATCTGCCTGGACGCCTTTCATGTCGTGGCCTGGGCGATGAAGGCACTGGACAAGGTGCGGGTGCGCACCATGACCCGCGCCGGGATCACCGATCGGCACGCTATGTGAGCGACCCGCAAGAACCCGCCCGACCTGACCGGCGAGCAGCGCACCAGCCTCGCTGCGATCGCCGACACCAAACGCCACCCTGTATCGGGCGTATCTGCTCAAAGAGCAACTCCGGGAGGTGTTTCGGGTCAAAGGCGCCCACGGGCGCCAACTGCTGGCCGGGTGGCTGTCGTGGGCGTCGTACTCGCGCATACCCGAGTTCGTCGCGCTGGCCCGCAGCATCCGCCGCTACCGCGACCTGATCCACAACACCCTCGACCACGGCCTGTCGAACGCGAAGTCCGAGGCCACCAACACTCACCTGCGCGCATTGACCAAGCGCGCCTATGGTT
The DNA here is from genome assembly GCF_900566075.1 of Mycobacterium pseudokansasii. Classification (NCBI taxonomy): domain Bacteria; kingdom Bacillati; phylum Actinomycetota; class Actinomycetes; order Mycobacteriales; family Mycobacteriaceae; genus Mycobacterium; species Mycobacterium pseudokansasii. The sequence continues at coordinate 5,462,962 of NZ_UPHU01000001.1, forward strand.
TTCACAGTCCCGATGCGCTTATCGGCATGGCCATGCTCACCCGCGGCGGACTCTGCCCACAACTACCCGGCCGCGCCGCATGAAATCCAGCCCACGGAAACGTCAGTAGATCCCACCGCATCGTTGGCGAAATCAAACCTCCATCCGACGCCATTCACCGTCTGGCTGTAGGTGAGGTCAACGAGACAGATCAGCGCACCCCAGAAAATCCAACGCAGGGGCGAGATCGCCGACCGAATGCCGGATACCGGTGTGACTGCAAGGGCCGCTGGTGGACTGGCAGGCGGATTGATACGGGATTCCGTCCAAAAGGTGCCGTCCCAGTAGCGCTGCCCCCGCCTCCACCCTCATCCGGATACCATCCAGGCGGCAGTGGTGGTGTGGTCATCAGCCCCCCACTCGTTTCGAACGCGAAACATCACATCGCCGTAGGGATTATCGTTGACTCTCCCGGTCGATGAGGAGCATCGGCGCCGGCCGTGATGTCGGATTCCGCCAGGGTTGTCAGTGGGCGCGTGTATTACACAACGCACCCACCGTCACGGGCCAGCCCCAGTGGATCGTCCCAGCTACCAAACAACCGGCGCATGCGGCAAAGTCGACCAGACGCGAGCAGAACTGAACGCCGTCTCGAAAAGGACGAGATATGAGGGTCTCATAGCTCCGTTTGGAAGAATCGCCGAATACAACACCCGGGGCGGACTTCAGATTGCCAACTTCAGGTTTAAGGCCATCGCTACACAGTGATTTGGTCGCACGCTGGTGCTAAATGGGACTCTGCCAACATCCTGCGGGCGGAGTGGACTGAGCTTATGGTCGCGTTATCCGTGGTTGCCAACTCGGTGTCGGAAGGATCGTGGTGGAGAACGAGACGGGTGCCCCCCGCCGGCGGTGGCGGCGCAAGAGTCTCTGGGTCCCTGCCGTTCTGTTGACCGTCGCCGTCATCGCTGCTGCGGTCACCACGTTGATCCTCCGCACCATCGAGCCTTCGTCGGGGGCACAGTCGGTGCTGCCATTCACGGGCCTCAAATACCCCACCGGGGTGGCGGTGGACCGCGCGGGCACCGTGTACGTCGTCGACTGGGACAACGATCGGGTGGTGATGTTGCCGGCGGGATCCTCCACCCAGACCGTGCTGCCGTTCACGGGCCTCAAACACCCCAACCAAGTGGCCGTGGATGGCGCGGGCACCGTGTACGTCACCGACACCGACAACAGTCGGGTGGTGAAGCTGGCGGCCGGATCCAGCAGTCAGACCGTGTTGCCGTTCACCGACCTCAGAAACCCCACCGGGGTGGCGGTGGACGGCGCGGGCACCGTGTACGTCGTCGACAGCCTCCGCGATCGGGTGATGACAGTGGCGGCAGGATCCAGCACCCAGACCCGATTGCGGTTCCGTGGCCTCAGACACCCCGACGGGGTGGCCGTGGATGGCGCGGGCACCGTGTACGTCGCCGACGAACTCCGCGATCGGGTGGTGACGCTGGCGGCGGGATCCAGCGCTCAGACGGTGCTGCCGTTCAGGGGCCTCATCGGCCCCGACGGCGTGGCGGTGGACGACGCGGGCAACGTCTACGTCACCGACATGGGCGATCGGGTGGTGAAGCTGGCGGCCGGATCCAACACCCAGACCGAATTGCGGTTCCATGGCCTCAACCAAACAACCGGGATCGCCGTCGACCGCGCGGGCAGCGTGTACGTCGCCGACGCCCGCAACAATCGGGTGGTCAAGCCGACGGCGGGGTCACGGTGAGGTTCAGCGCTTCTTTGCCGTCATTGAACTGAGTTGCGCTTCGACGGTTGTTCTGTGCGATCTCGGGCGGCCCCGAGCTGCCACGAACGCTACTTTGGGAACCCCGCGCGGCGAGTCAGGTGGATGCTCTGGGCGTGATCTCGGCCGCGAGTGGCGAAGGCCTGCGGCTTGTCAACCTCGGAGCGTGTCACTCGTAAAGACATGCAGAGCAGAAGAACTCGAAGACCGTCTGAACTCATCCTCGCATTCCGGGAGTGATCTCCGGCCACATCTCCGTTGACCGTCCGCACGCGGACCGGCGAGACGGTCGACGACCTCGAAAACGCGGTCCCCGTAAGCCGTACTGCCGTCGTCGGGCACCTTCCGGTCGATCGAGGTGGTTGTGCCTGGCACTGTTCGCATGGAATTCGTTATGCAGGACTAGCTGTCGACTATCCATAGCATGCCTTCACCGCGTCCGTGCAGGTCAAACCTGGTGGCCAGGGGCGGGATCGAACCGCCGACCTTCCGCTTTTCAGGCGGACGCTCATACCGACTGAGCTACCTGGCCGGAAGGCAGCATGTGCCTGGCCGCATCGGCGACCCTGACGGGACTCGAACCCGCGACCTCCGCCGTGACAGGGCGGCGCGCTAACCAACTGCGCCACAGGGCCATGCTGTGCTACTGCTCCGCGATACCCGCATCGCAGGGTACCCCCTACGGGATTCGAACCCGCGTTACCGCCTTGAAAGGGCGGCGTCCTAGGCCGTCTAGACGAAGGGGGCAGAACCGAATCTCTCCGGGGCACTCGCAACGCGGTCATCGTTGGGAGCCACGTCAGCTTAGGTCAACCCGGGCCCAATCCTCAAACGAGCTTCGCCTGGGCACGCAGTATCCTGGGACTCCGCGCCCCTATAGCTCAGTTGGTAGAGCTACGGACTTTTAATCCGCAGGTCCCAGGTTCGAGTCCTGGTGGGGGCACCGAGAACCACGAATTCGCCCGCCGCCGATGCCGGCCGCGCTCCGGATGGTCGCCCCCAAACGACCGTTGACACCGCCACCGTGCGCGGCTCAACGGGGGCCCATGATCGCACCGATCGACCGCCTCCCGGCAACCACGCCGCGCCGGCCAGGACGCACACGGTCGGCCGGCGTTTGAAGCCCTGCACCGCTTGGCTATGCTGCGGCTATGCTTCCCGAAATGAGTCAGGATGGAATCCAACCCAACGCGCCCGTCGCCCTGGTGACGATGGAAATCCGGCACCCGGCAACGGATTCCCTCACCGAATCAACCAGCCGGGAACTCAAACACCTTCTCATCAACGACTTGCCGATCGAGCGCCAGGCGCAGGATGTGAGTTGGGGAGTGACGGCACCCGGCGCCGCCCCGACCCCCGTTGCGGACCGCTTCGTTCGCTACGGCAACCGGGACAACACCGTTTCGGCCTCGCTCAAGAACCAGGCCATCGTCGTCGAAACCAGCGCTTACCGCGACTTCGAGACCTTTTGCGACCTCGTGTTACGGGTCGCCGATGCCCGCGCGCAGGTTTCGTCGATCGTCGGAGTAGAGCGCATCGGTCTGCGATACGTCCTCGAGATCCGGGTCCCGGTGGGGGTCGACGGCCGGGTCAATTGGGGCAACTGGATCGACGAGCAGCTGCTCGGGCCCTACCGCATCGCTCCGGGCGGCCTGTCGCTGACCGAGTGGCAGGGCGCCGCGGTCTACCGGGAACCCCAACCGGGCAAGTCGCTGATCTTGCGGTACGGGCCCGGGGTGGGCCAAGCGCTGGATCAGAGCTACCATCTGCGCCGCATCACGCCACCGCAGGCCGGCCCGTTCTTCCTCATGGATATCGACAGCTTCTGGACTCCGGTGGGGGGATCCATTCCGGAATACAACCGGGACGCGCTCGTGTCCACCTTGACCGACTTGTACGGTCCCGCCCGCGAGGTGTTCCAGGACCTGATCACCGCCCGCCTCAAAGACGAGCTGCTTCGCCAATAAACGCCAATAAATCAGTCGGGCGAGGGCCGACTACTTCACCGCCCGAGCACCGCACTGGTGTAGGTCACGTCGGCGAACGCGGTCGCGAGTTCGTCGTCGGGATATTCGAAGCCATTGGCTTGGTGGAGTTCCTTGACGGTGTGCGACGACGTCTGCCAGCCCTGGCCAGATAGATGCTCGATGATATGGCTGCGTTCGCCGTGATACACCAGGTCGTTGAAGTCGATGTCGAACCCGAGTTCGCTCATCCGGTCGTGATGGGAGCGCCACCGCTCGTCGGCGAAAATCGCGGTGTCGGGCACGAATTCGAACGCCAGCCGACTGCCGGGGGCGCTCAACACGGTGATGTTGTCGAACAGGGCGTCCTGCGCGTCCTCGGGCAGGTAGACCAGCAACCCTTCGGCACTCCACGCCGAGGGGACCTGCCCGTCGAAGCCCGCCGCCTGCACCGCGGCGGCCCAGTCGTCGCGCAAATCGACCGCCACGGTGCGACGCCGGGCGGTGGGCTCGGCGCCGAGACCGCTCAGCGTTGACGTCTTGAACGCGATCACCTCTGGCATGTCGACTTCGTAGACGACGGTGCCCTTGGGCCACGGCAGTCGGTAGGCGCGGGCATCCAGGCCGGACGCCAGGATGACCACCTGGCCGACGCCGCTGCGCGCGGCCTCGAGGAAGAACCGGTCGTAGAACCTGGTCCGGCAGGCCATCCCGCGGGCCACCCGCTCCGGGTCGAACTCGGAACCCTCCTGCACCGGAATCTGCCCGTCCACCATCCGGGTATAGACGTCCATGCCGACCGCCCGCACCAATGGCGCGGCGAATGGGTCATCAATCAGGGCAAACTCGCGGCTCGCAGCCAGCGCGCGCTGAGCGGCCACCATGGTTGCGGTCGCGCCGACGCTCGTCGCAAGATCCCAGCGATCACGATCGGTGCGCACCATGGCGGTTCCCTTCGTCGAACCAGAAAAAGATAGATAATCTAGTTACTATCACAGGCCCGATCGCGCCTGCCGGGCTACTCTGACCAACCATGATCGACTTCGCCCAGCGCACCATCGATCTCGCTCACCAGAACGTCGCCGAGGGCGGCCGCCCCTTTGCGACGGTCATCGTCAAAGACGGCGAGATCCTTGCCGAAAGCGCCAACAAGGTCGCGCAGACCAACGATCCCACCGCGCACGCTGAGATCCTTGCCATCCGCGAGGCCTGCACCAGGCTGGGTACCGAGCACCTGGTGGGTACCACTATTTACGTGTTGGCGCACCCGTGCCCCATGTGCCTCGGATCGCTGTACTACTGCTCGCCCGACGAAGTGGTATTTCTGACGACGCGCGACGCCTACGAGCCGCATTACGTCGACGACCGCAAATACTTCGAACTTGCCACCTTCTATGAGGAATTCGCCAAGGACTGGCGGGATCGGCGCCTGCCAATGCGGTACGAGCCGCGCCCCGCCGCCGTCGATGTCTACCGCTTCTGGCAGGAACGCAACGGCGGACGACGCACGGCCACCGCGGTTCCGGCCGGTCAGACCGGCGCCGACCTGGACGCCTGTTGACAGCACACCCACTTGCACTACTATCTGCGTATGCACGCAAGTAACAGACCAACGAGGTTGCCCGACGACCAGGCCGGCCTCGTGGTCGAGGTGTTCCGGATGCTCGCCGACGCCACCCGCGTACAAATTCTGTGGTCCCTGGCAACTACGGAGATGTCGGTCAACGAGCTGGCCGAACATGTACGCAAGCCGGCGCCGTCGGTGTCCCAGCATCTGGCCAAGCTGCGGATGGCGCGCTTGGTGCGCACCCGCCGCGACGGTACGACGATCTTCTACAGCCTGGAAAACGACCACGTGCGCCAACTCGTTATCGACGCCGTCTTCAACGCCGAGCACGCCGGTCCCGGCGTGCCCCGCCACCACCGCGGCGACGGACTGCAGGCAGTCGCGGCAACACCAGACGCTGGATAACCGGATCCACCAGCACCACAACATATTTCACATTGAGTCACAATGAGGAGGTAACGATCATGGTAGCCACCCACACCCATGACGCGCCGCACGCGCACGACCACCAGCACGGCGACATGACCCACAGCCACGCGCACACCAGCCATGAGCACGAACACGTCGCCCACGAGCACCCGCACTCACACGACGACGGGACCCAGCACACCCATGAGCACGTGCATCAGCGCGGTCTCGAAGACCTTGAAGGCTTTGAAGAGGTGCACAGCCACGCGCACAGCTGAGTCGAGGGTTCAGACCTTCGGGCAGTAGTGCGCGGGGTTGTCGCGCTCATCCAGGGGCGGCAGGTTGCGCGCCGGAGTCTGCACCAGCGGGGTGTCGGCCGGGATCCGCCCGCTGACCCGGTCCCAGCCGGCCCGCGCCCGCGGGTGCTTCCGGTACCGGCGCGGCACGGCGGCGAAGACCAGACGGACAAGTTCGCCGAAGCGGCGGTATAGCCATTCGTCTCGGCGCGACCACTGGTAACCCATCAGTTCGCGCACCGCCGGGTCGTACAGGCCGACCGTGAGCCAGACGAAGAACGGCGCCAACAGCCTACGCTGCAGGGCCCACAACCTGTCCGGAATCCATTGGGCGAAGGGAGGTTTGGGCAAATCGGTCAAATCCAGCACGGCCCGCGCCGCAAAGTTGTTCTCCAGCACGTTGCGACACATGTGGTCCCAGTAGACCTGAAATTCCTCCCAGGATGCCGGCACGGGCCGCATGCTCATGCCGTACATCCGATACCACTGGACGTGTTCGTCGAAGAGCTGACGCTTCTGCGCCTCGGTCAGGCCACCGCAGAACCGCTCGGCGACGTGCAGGGTCCCGACGAAGAACGTGGCATGCGCCCAGTAGAAGACGTCCGGGTTCAATGCGTGGTAGCGGCGCCCCGCAGCGTCGACGCCCTTGATGTCCACGTGGTAGTCGCGCACCTCCGCGCCGGTGACCGGAGCCCGGTCGCCGTCGAAAACCACGCCGCCGATCGGATACAGCGACCGCAACAGCCGCGGCCAGCGCTCCCGAAAGAACGTCGAGTGCTCCTCGACCGCCGCCCCGAGCTGGGGATGCATGTTCTGCATGGACCCCGCCCAGGGACCCTGCAGCATGCCGCGCCAGTCGCCGAAGTATCGCCAGGTCAGCGAATCCGGGCCGAGCGGCACTGGTGGCGCGTCGTAACCCAGCGGCGAAACCGGGCAACCGCCGGCGACCGAGTCGGTCGGCGCCGCAAGGGCCGCGGCAGCGGCGCCACCCGCCGAGGATTGCACCTTGGCGCTGGTCAGCGGGCACGAAGCAGACGTATCTTGAGTCACTGGTGCTTTCCGGGTAGTTAGGGCGACGTGAGCAATTCTGACTACACGCGTTGTCACTTGAAGTTTAGGAGCGAAGTGCAGGCCGGTCAAAAACGAGGCCGCTGGACCGGCGTCCCGCTGGAAGATCGCCACGCCGTACGTCGGGAAGATCTCATCGCCGCCGGCGTGCAGCTGCTCGGCGAAAAGGACGGGCCGGCACTGACGGTACGCGCGGTCTGCCGCAAGGCGGCGCTGACCGAGCGCTACTTCTATGAAAGCTTCACCGACCGTGAACACTTCGTGCGCGCGGTGTACGACGACGTCTGCACCCGGGCCATGGCCACACTCATGTCGGCCCATACCGCCCGGGAAGCCGTGGAACGATTCGTCGCCCTGATGGTCGATGATCCGGTACGCGGGCGGGTGCTGCTGTTGGCGCCGACGGTGGAACCGGTATTGACCCGGTCCGGCGCGGAGTGGATGCCCAATTTCATCGAGCTGCTGCAGCGAAAGCTCTCCCGCATTGTCGATCCGGTTGTGCAGAAACTGGTCGCCACCAGCTTGATCGGCGCTCTGACCGGCCTGTTTACCGCGTACCTGAATGGTCAACTAGGAGCCACACGCCAGCAATTCATCGACTACTGCGTCGACATGCTGCTCAATGCGGCGGCCAGCCATGTGCCGCACCGACCCGGCCACGAAGCCTGGCACCCCACCGCGACGCGGCCTCGCGACTGACGTTGCCACGGTTGCAATCGTGACTCACCGCGCGGCGGGCAAACTTGTTGATACTGGTCGACACAGATATATTGACTGCAACCCATCGACACAGATAACCGGAGGGACTATGTCAGCCCAGCTGACCGACTTACAGCTGCTGCACGAACTCGAACCGGTCGTCGAGCAGTACCTCAACCGGCACATCAGCATGCACAAGAACTGGAACCCGCACGACTACATTCCGTGGTCGGACGGGAAGAACTTCTACGCCCTCGGCGGCCAGGACTGGGACCCCGAACAGAGCAAGCTTTCCGACGTCGCGCAGGTGGCTATGGTTCAGAACCTGGTCACCGAGGACAATCTGCCGTCCTACCACCGCGAGATCGCAATGAACATGGGCATGGACGGCGCCTGGGGACAGTGGGTCAACCGCTGGACCGCCGAGGAGAACCGGCACGGCATCGCCCTGCGCGACTACCTGGTGGTGACCCGATCTGTCGACCCCGTGGAGCTGGAGAAGCTTCGCCTTGAGGTGGTCAACCGGGGCTTCAGCCCGGGCCAGAACCACCAGGGCGAGTATTTCGCGGAGAGCGTCACCGACTCCGTCATCTACGTGAGTTTCCAGGAGCTGGCAACCCGGGTTTCGCACCGCAACACCGGTAAGGCCTGCAACGACCCGGTGGCCGACCAGCTGATGGCCAGGATCTCCGCCGATGAGAACCTGCACATGATCTTCTACCGCGACGTCAGCGAGGCTGCGTTTGACCTGGCGCCCAACCAGGCGATGAAGTCGCTGCACCTGATTCTTCGCCACTTCAAAATGCCGGGCTTCCTGGTGCCCGAGTTCCGCCGCAAGGCGGTCATCATCGCCGTCGGCGGCGTCTATGACATTCGCATTCACCTCGACGAGGTGGTCAAGCCGGTGCTGAAGAAGTGGCGCATCTTCGAGCGGGAGGACTTCACCGGCGAGGCCGCCCGGATGCGCGACGACCTCGGCGAGCTGATGGAAGAACTCGAGGCGGAGTGCGACAAGTTCGAGGCGTCCAAGCAGCGCTACCTCGCGCGCCAGGCCCGCATGGATGAACGCATCACCGCCAGGAAGGTGCTCACCACCAAGGGCACGCTGAGGATGACCGGACGGTAGTGGCCGTTGCGTATCGGCTCAATCGAGCTTGCCAGCCCGGTTGTGCTGGCACCGATGGCCGGTGTGACGAACGTCGCGTTCCGCACCCTGTGCCGTGACTTCGGTTCGATGCGTGGCAACCCGCTGCGTCCGGCTTCGGCGCCCTTGCGATCGCCACGAGAACAGGCGAAGGTCGGCACGGTCAGCGGACTCTACGTCTGCGAAATGGTGACCGCCCGCGCGCTGGTCGAGCGGCATCCGGTCACCATGCACATGACGACGTTTGCCCCGGACGAATCGCCCCGCTCGCTGCAGCTCTACACCGTCGACCCGGACACCACCTACGCGGCCGCGCGGATGATCGCCGACGAAGGCCTGGCCGACCACATCGACATGAATTTCGGTTGCCCGGTGCCCAAGGTGACCAAGCGCGGCGGTGGGGCGGCTCTGCCGTTCAAGCGACGGCTGTTCGGCCGGATCGTCGCCGCGGCGGTGCGTGCCACCGAACACACCGCGATACCGGTGACGGTGAAGTTCCGCATCGGCATCGACGACGCTCACCACACCCATCTGGACGCCGGCCGCATCGCGGAGGCCGAGGGTGCCGCCGCGGTCGCTCTGCACGCCCGGACGGCCGCGCAACGGTACTCCGGCACCGCCGACTGGGATCAGATCGCCCGGCTCAAGCAGCAGGTCACGTCCATTCCGGTGCTGGGCAACGGCGACATCTACGACGCCAGCGATGCGCTGGCCATGATGGCCACCACTGGCTGCGACGGCGTCGTCATCGGCCGGGGTTGCCTGGGCCGGCCCTGGCTGTTCGCCGAGTTGTCGGCCGCCTTTACCGGCCGCCCGGCTCCCACCCCGCCCACACTCGGTGAGGTCGCCGACGTCATCCGCCGGCACGGTGCCCTACTGGCGGCACACTTCGGCGAGGACAAGGGCATGCGCGATATCCGCAAGCACATCGCCTGGTACCTGCATGGGTTCCCGGCCGGATCCGACGTCCGGCGAGCGTTAGCGCTGGTCAAAACGTTGAGCGAGCTCGACGACCTGCTGAATCGGTTGGACGGCGGCGTCGCGTTCCCAAGTGCCGGCAACGGCCCCCGCGGCCGGCAGGGTTCACCCGCGCGGGTCGCACTTCCCGACGGTTGGCTGGACGACGCCGACGACTGCCGGGTGCCCGACGGAGCCGACGTCATGCATTCTGGTGGTTGAACCGAAACTCTTCCGAGATCGCGTCTGCGACCACAAGTCAGTACGATGTGGGCTTTATGCATGGCGCGGCGCCGATCGGCTCGGCGCTGCGCTGACGTGTGCGCACGGACAACAGCTGATGTCCGGATCATATCTTTCGGAGGCCGATAGGACATGAGTGACGGCGACAAAGACGCCACTCCTGACCTTCGGCGCGTGTCCGGCTCCCGCGATGATGCCCAGCGGGTCACCCTAAACCCGCCGGCGACGCCAGGCGCCGCGCCGTGGGAGCGGTTGTTCGCTCCGCCGCCCGAGGACAGCTTGCTCCGCTGGTCGGGGGTGTCGTCCGGCGCCGTGGCCGAACACCGCATCCCGGATCACACGGCAGCGGACCCGGCCGCAGCGCCGGCACCGGTCCGCTGTCACGTCAACGGCGGAGTCAGCGTCGCCGACCTGATCGCCAAACTCGGCGCACCTGCCCCCGCCGGTCCTGCTCATCGCCACAGCGCGCCGGACCCCGATCCCGTCGCGGACTCACCGCAACCATCCCAGATGGACGTGATGGACGTGGAGGTCGCCGACGACGACGCGGACCAACTGGACACCCAAGTCATCGCCACTCCGGCCTACTCATCAGAACTTCTCTCCGAGCTGCCCGACCTCGGGTCGGTCGGCTTGGCAGCGGAAACCGCCGCAGCCGAGCCGCCCGAGGGCGAGTCGGCCGCGGCGGCGCGGACACCTGTCGTCAAGCGCTCAAAGACCCCGAAGAGCCGGGAGAACCAGACGAAGAAACCGCGTTCGCGCCGGCGGCCGATGCTGCTGGCCGGGCGGTCACTGGCGGCCATGTTCGCCGTGCTGGCGCTGGTCCTGACCGGCGGGGCGTGGCAGTGGAGCGCATCCAAAAACGAGCAGCTGAACACGGTGAGCGCGCTCGACCCGAATTCCGGCGACATCGTCGACCCCAACGGGCAGTACGGCGACGAAAACTTCCTGATCGTCGGAATGGACTCGCGCGCCGGCGCGAATTCCGAGATCGGCGCCGGTGACACCGAGGACGCCGGCGGTGCCCGGTCGGACACCGTGATGCTAGTCAACATCCCGGCGAGCCGGAAGCGGGTGGTGGCGGTGTCGTTCCCCCGCGACCTGGCGATCACCCCCATCCAGTGCGAGGCGTGGAACCCCGACACCGGCAAGTACGGGCCCATCTACGACGACAAGAAGGGGACGTGGGGCCCCCGGATGGTCTACACCGAGACGAAGCTGAACTCGGCGTTTTCTTTCGGCGGCCCGAAGTGCCTGGTGAAGGTCATCCAGAAGCTGTCCGGCCTGAGCATCAACCGCTTCATCGCAATCGACTTCGTCGGTTTCGGGCGAATGGTCGAAGCCCTCGGCGGCGTCGAGGTGTGCAGCACCACCGCGCTGCGCGACTACGAATTGGGCACGGTGCTCGAACACGCCGGACGTCAGGTCATTGACGGGCCGACCGCCTTGAACTATGTGCGAGCCCGCCAGGTCACCACCGAGAGCAACGGCGACTACGGTCGCATCAAACGTCAACAATTGTTCTTGTCGTCGCTACTGCGTTCGCTGATCTCCGAGGACACGTTGATGAACCTCAACAAGCTCAACAACGTCGTCAACATGTTCATCGGCAACAGCTACGTCGATAACGTCAAGACCAAAGACCTGGTACAGCTGGGCCAGTCGTTGCAGCATATGGCAGCCGGCCACGTCACGTTCGTGACCGTGCCGACCGGCGTGACGGACCAGAATGGCGACGAGCCGCCCCGGACGGCCGACATGAAAGCGCTGTTCGCCGCCATCATCAACGACGATCCGCTGCCGCTGGAAAACGACCACAACGCGCAGACGCTGGGGAACTCGCCGACGACGACGCCGGCCACAACGAAGAAGGCGCCCCCGCCGAACGGCACCGGCGAAGTCCAGCGCGAACAGGTGATCACCACGTCGCCGCGGGAAATCACGGTGCAGGTCTCCAACGGGACCAGCACCGCCGGTCTGGCGACCACCGCCGCCGACCAGCTCAAGCGAAACGGCTTCAACGTGATGACCCCGGACGACTACCCGAATTCGTTGAAGGCCACCACGGTGTTCTTTTCCCCGGGCAATGAGCAGGCCGCGGCAACCGTGGCCGCGGCGTTCGGCAATTCGAAAGTCGAGCGGGTCACCGGGATCGGACACGTGGTTCAGGTAGTCCTCGGCCCGGATTTCAGTTCGGTGACCACCCCGCCGCCCAGCGGCTCGTCGGTCAGCATGCAGATCAGCCGCAATTCCAGCACCCCGCCGACCAAGCTGCCCGAAGATCTGACGGTCACCAACGCTGCCGACACCACCTGCGAGTAAGCGCTTCACGGCGTATCCGGCGTCGAGAACGTAGGCTTTATCACATGCGAACCGCTTACCACGAGCAACTCTCGGAACTGTCCGAGCGGCTCGGTGAGATGTGCGGGCTGGCAGGCATCGCTATGGAGCGGGCGACCCAAGCCTTGCTGCAGGCCGATCTGGTGTTGGCCGAACAGGTGATCTCCGACCACGAAAAGATCGCAACGCTGAGCGCCCGGGCCGAGGAAAGCGCGTTCGTGCTGCTGGCCCTGCAGGCCCCGGTCGCCGGTGATCTCCGGGCGATCGTGAGCGCGATCCAGATGGTGGCCGATATTGACCGGATGGGCGCACTTGCCCTGCACGTCGCCAAAATTGCCCGCCGGCGGCATCCGCAGCATGCGTTACCCGAAGAGGTCAAAGGGTATTTTGCCGAAATGGGCAGAGTGGCAGTCGAATTGGGCAACAGCGCGCAAGAGGTCGTGTTGTCCCGCGACCCGGAGAAAGCGGCCCGGATCCGCGAAGAAGACGACGCGATGGACGATCTGCACCGGCATTTGTTCAGCGTGCTGATGGACCGGGAATGGAAGCACGGCGTGGCGGCGGCGGTCGACGTGACGTTGCTGGGCCGGTTCTACGAACGCTTCGCCGACCATGCCGTCGAAGTGGCGCGACGCGTGATCTTCCAGGCGACCGGGAGGTTTCCCGAAGACGAAACGACGCCACACTCTCGCTAATTCGACCGCGCTAGCCGAAGCGGCCGGAGATGTAGTCCTCGGTGGATTTCTGGCTCGGGTTGGAGAAGATCTTCTCGGTGTCGTCGATTTCTATCAGGCGGCCCGGCTTGCCGACGGCCTCCAGATTGAAGAACGCCGTCTGATCGCTCACCCGGGCGGCCTGCTGCATGTTGTGCGTGACGATGACGATCGTGTAATCCTGCTTCAATTCACTGATCAGGTCTTCGATCGCCATCGTGGAGATGGGATCCAGCGCCGAGCACGGCTCATCCATCAGTAACACGTCGGGCTGGACCGCGATGGCCCGCGCGATACACAACCGCTGTTGCTGCCCGCCGGATAACCCGCCGCCGGGTTTATCCAGCCTGTCTTTGACCTCATCCCATAGGTTGGCGCCGCGCAGCGAATATTCAGCGGTTTCGTCGAGCACCTTGCGGTTGCGCAGGCCTTGCAACTTCAGGCCGGCAACCACGTTGTCACGAATCGACATCGCGGGGAACGGGTTGGGCCGCTGGAAAACCATCCCGATTGCCCGCCGCACCCCGACCGGGTCGATGCCTGGCCCGTAGATGTTTTCGTCGTCGAGCAGCACGGTGCCTTCGACGCGCCCGCCGGGGACCACTTCATGCATCCGGTTCAGCGTGCGCAGCACTGTGGTCTTGCCGCACCCCGACGGGCCGATGAATGCCGTCACGCTGCGAGGCAGAATCGACAAGGACACATCGGCGACGGCCTGAAACGACCCGTAGTAGATGTTGACGTCCTTGAGGTCCAACCGCTTGGCCACTGAGTGCTCCTGCCTACGACTTCCTGGGGACGAGGATGGCGGCGACCACCCTGGCGCCGATATTGATCATCGCGATCAGCAACATCAGCGTCAGCGCGGCGCCCCACAGCCGCTCTGTGGGGACCGGGCTGACGCCGGCGCCCGTGGTCGCCTGGTCATACATCATGCCCGGCAGCGACCCCATGAACCCGCTGAATATGTCGAAGTTCATTGCCTGTGCATAACCGACCAGGATCAGCAGCGGCGCCGTCTCCCCCATCACCCTGGCCAAGGCCAGCAGGATGCCGGTCACGATGCCGGACAACCCGGTCGGGATCACGATCTTGGCGATGGTCTTCCACTTGGGCGCTCCCAGCGCATAACTGGCCTCACGCAGATCTACCGGGACGATGCGCAGCATCTCTTCGGTCGACCGCACGATCACCGGCAGCATCAACAACACCAGCGCCAGCGAGACCGCGAGCTGCGAGCGCGGGAAGCCCAGGACCGCGACCCACAGCGCATAGATGAACAGGGCCGCCACGATGGACGGCACGCCGGTCAGGATGTCCACCATGAAGGAGACCAGCCTGCGCAGCGCGCTGGCGCCACCGTATTCGACGAGATAGATGGCCACCAGGACGCCGATCGGGATGGATATCGCCGCACACACCAGACCCTGCAACACCGTGCCGACGATCGCGTGGTAGGCGCCACCGCCGGCTTTCAACGACGTCATCCCGGCCTGTGAATGCGTCCACCAGGTGCTCGACATGACCGTCCGGAGGCCGTTGACCAGCACCGAGCATAGGACCCAAGCCAGGGGTGTCAACGCGATCGCCATCGACAGCGTCACCAGCGCGGCGGCCACGTTGTTGGTGACTCGACGGCGCCGGCCTAGCGCGGGCAGTGCGGGCGCTTTGACGGGCCGGTCCAGCATCGAGGTCATCGGGTGGCCTTTCCCGCTCCGGCCAGGGCCGTGCGTGCCGCCGCGTTGACCACGAAGGTAAGCAGGTAGAGCATCAGTCCGGCGGCCAGGTAGGCACCGGCTTGGTAGGGATTGCCGAGGCCCGATGCGGCGGCGGCGATCTTGGTCGCGAAAGTCGAGCCACCATCGAACAGCGACCAGCCGAAGGCTTGCTGGGTGCCGTGCAGGATGATCAACAGCGCGACCGTTTCCCCGAGCGCCCGTCCCAGGCCCAACATCGCGCCGCTGATATATCCGGACCGTCCGAACGGCAACACGGTTGTCGTGACGACCTCCCATCGGGTGGCGCCGAGCGCCAGTGCCGCCTCGATCTGGCCGTGCGGGGTCTGGGTGAACACTTCGCGCGTGACCGCGGTGATGATCGGCAGGATCATCACCGCCAGGACAATGCCACCGGTGAAGACGTTGCCCCCACTCCCGATTGACGCATTGCCGCCGGCGAACAGGAAACAGTGACCCAGGGTGTGGTTGAGCCAGGTCGCGACGGGTCGCAGGCGTGGCGCCAGCACGTGCAAACCCCACACGCCGTAGATGATCGACGGCACCGCGGCCAGCAGATCGATCAGGTGGGCCAGCGGCGTGGCGGACCGTCGCGGCACATACTGCGTCAGGAAGATAGCGACACCCAGCGCGACGGGCATGGCCAGCACCAGTGCGAACAGCGATACGAACGTGGTCACTCGCAACAGATCGAGGATTCCGAAGTGCATCGCCGAGGGGTCGGCGGTCTTCCAGGTTCCGCCGTAGGTCAAGAAGTTTTCTTTGTTGCGTGCCAGTGCCGGTATCGCACGCCACAGCAGAAACGCGCCGATCGCGGCGATCACAACGATGATCAAGACGCCGGAACCCTGCGATAGCCGGCGAAACAGCCGGTCCCCCAGACTCGGTTTGCCGTTGCCCCAAGGGTTGACGGAGGTTGCCGGCGGCTCCGGAAAAGGCGCAGCGACGATCGCACCCCCCTCGGCTGGGTTTGGCAATGTCACTGCGATCCCGTCGATCCTGTCACTGCGGTGCTTGTTGGCTCGTCTTCCATCAGCGTCGTCCGTGGTCAAGCAGTCACTGCAGGGCGTTTATGGCCGCGACCAGGCGTTCTTTCACTTTATCTGGCACCGGAACGTAGCCGGCCGACGGAAGGCCGGCCTGACCGTTGGTGACCGCAGTGGTGAGAAACGCCTTCACCGCGGCACCGATGTCGGGCGGGTATCCCTTCGAGCACACAATCTCGTAGGTCGCCAGTACCAAGGGGTAGGCACCCGGGTCCTGGATGGCGAAGATCGAATTGAGCTCCAGAACGAGGTCGTTTCCGTTGGCCGCAAACGTGACGGAGTCGATTGCCTTGCGAGCCGTTTCCTCGGTGAGCGGTACGACGCTGTTGCCGTTGTCAATCTGGGCGAACGGCATACCGGCTCGGTCAGCGAAACCTTTCTCGACATAACCGATCGAACCTGGCGTGACCTGTACGGCTTGGATCACACCGGCCGACCTTTCGACGCCTTCCCCGACACCGCCGTGAAACTCGCCGCCGACACCTCGGCTCCAGCTTTGTGGCGCGGCCGCAGTCAGATACTTCTGAAAGTTGTCGGTGGTTCCCGACGAATCCTTCCGGTACACCGGGACGATTTTGGTATGAGGAAGTGCCACACCAGGATTGAGGGCCGCAAGGATCGGGTCGTTCCACACCCGAATGGAGCCGCTGAAGATCTTGGCCATCGCATCGGCGTCTAGGACCAGGGTCTTTACGTCAGCGAGGTTGTACACCAACGCAATTGGCCCGAATACCAGCGGCAGGTCCCAGGCCGGATTTCCTTTGCAGCGGTTGGCCGCCGGACCGAGCTGTTCGGCGACCAGGGGCGAGTCCGATCCCGCGAAGTCGACATGACCGGTGATGAACTGCTCGCGACCAGCACCTGACCCGGTCGGGTTGTAGGACACTTTCTTGCCCGGACACGCCTGGCCCCATACCTGGTTGAACAACGCCATGGCATTCTGCTGGGCAGTCGATCCCTCGGCCGTCAGCGCATCTCGGCCGCTGCAGTCGGCCTTTGCCTGCGGCGCTTCGGAGCCATGCGCCGAGGAACCACCGAGGTTTTGATCGCTACCGCATGCGGTGAGGGCCCCACCGCAAGCGATGATCATCGCCACCGCCGCCGCGAATGCCCTGCCCACCGTGTCGAGCCTCATCGATCTCGCTCCCTGAATGCATACGATTGCGGCGCTGCACGGCCGTCTTCAGGACGAATTGCCAAGTCAACCATTAACTATGCGTCGTACCGGAACTTGCCGGTTGGCCATCGTCAGCCGAGTGCCGGATCTGAGCCGGCCAGCGCGTAGGCCGTGTCGACGCTATAGGTGACAAATCCCAGGCTGTGATAGGTCCGCATGGCCGCGACGTTGTCCGACTCCACATACAGCATCACCGTGGGTTCCTCGGCAGGGGTCACGCCGGCCAGCCGCCGCGCCAACGAGCTGAGACCGATCAACGTCAGCGTCTTGCCGAGTCCACGCCCTTGCGCTGCCGGATCGACGCCGAGAACGTAGACCTCGCCGAGGCCAGGCTGGTCGTGGTGAATCTTGGTCCAGTGAAAACCCAGCAGCTTGGCCTCGTGGCCCGGGGAAGCGTCGAACGCCAGGAAGAGGCCCGCCGGATCAAACCAGGGTTCGCCGCGCCGCTCGGCCAGTTGTAGTTGGGTCCAGCCACCTTGTTCCGGGTGATATGAGAACGCGGCGTTGTTGACCCGAAGCAGCTCGGCGTCATCGGTCGGGCCGGCGTAGCTGCGGATCCGCAGCCCGTCGGGGATGGTCGGTTCGGGAATATCGCGCAACGAGCGGCGCATCTGCACCAGTTCGCGCACCGGGGCCAGACCCAGCGCGGCGGCCGTGGCCCGGGCGGCTTCCAGGGTGCCGTGCGCCCAGAACTGGTTTCTCCCATGACTCTGTGTCAGCGCGGCGCGCACCAGGGCGGTGCCGACACCGCGGCGCCGGGCTTGCGGGTGCACGACCAACTCGGCCATCGGGGAATCGGCACCGCGAGCCGGGCTGAGGTTGAGATAGCCGACGATCGCGTTGCCCGCTCGAGAATCAGTGGCCACCAGATGGTGGGTGCGCCGCTGCCCCAATTCTCGCAGTACCTGCTCGCCCACCGGGGCCACACCGTCGAATTCCGTTGCCGCCGAAATTATTTCGCGTACTTGCTGCTGCTGATGTGCGGTCAGCGCCGAGCGCCACTCGCCCGGCGTCACTGACTGCGCAGCGGGTCGGCCAGTGGGTCCTGGAAATCTGGGGAGTCGGGCCCCGATCCTTCGTCGTCGGGCTCGGCGACTGCGGTTCGACCCCGCGCGGGCCGCACCGCCTTGTAACCGACGTTGCGGACGGTACCGATCAGGGCTTCGTGCTCGGGGCCGAGTTTGGCGCGCAATCGCCGAACGTGCACATCGACCGTGCGGGTGCCGCCGAAGAAGTCGTATCCCCATACCTCGTGGAGTAGCTGCGCACGCGTGAAGACCCGTCCGGCATGTTGGGCGAGGTATTTCAGCAGTTCGAATTCCTTGTAGGTGAGGTCGAGCGGTCGGCCGCGCAGTCGCGCGGTGTAGGTTCCCTCATCGATCACCAGCTCCCCCAGGCTGACCTTGCCGACGCCTTCCTGGTCGGACAGACCGCCTCGCCGGCCGACCACCAGGCGCAGTCGGGCGTCGATCTCGGCCGGCCCGGTACTGGGCAGCAGGATCTCGTCCAGCCCCCAGTCAGCGCTGACTGCCACCAGCCCGCCCTCGGTCACCACGGCCACTACCGGCGCGGACCGGCCCGCGGTGCTCAGCAGACGGCACAGACCGCGCGCGGCCGACAGGTCGTTGCGCGCGTCGACAAGCACCGCATCCGCGTTACCGGCCTCCAGAAGCGACGAAGCCTCCGGCGGAGCCGTCCGCACGTTATGAGGAAGCAGCGACAGCGACGGCAGGACTGGGTCGGGATACAGCTCCGAGGTCAGTAGTAGTAATTCCAACGATCCCCTCCAGCGTCGGGGGAAGGCATCTCCCAGATTCAGCGCAACCGGTGAACTTTAGCGGCCAGATCGTCTAACGATAACCTGCCACCTGGTCTTTGGCCCGGTGACGATGCAGGCACTGCCTGCCGAGGAGCCCGGGCAACTCAAGGCCGAGCCTCGGCCAGCGATAACGCCGGGGCGGGCACTGCCTGCCGAGGAGTCGGGCAAATCCGACGACGCGGCCTGCGAAATTGGCACCGGGCGCCGCGTCATGTCACATTCGCCCCATCTGCCCCAGCGGGCGCGGGGGATCTGCGTTGTGCCCAGGTCACGAGAAAATTCGATCGTTGACCAGCACCGTGGACACCCACGGACACCCTGGCCCTATTTTCGGCACGCCGATACCGCACCTTCGCTCGAACCTCTTGTGATGGCAGGCGTTCGGGAGATACCTCACGTACTCACTGAATCGGCGGCCATGCCGCCATATCGAGTGTGCGGCGACGGCTTTGACTGTGCATGTAGGGCGGGTCCGCGCACGATCGGCCGCCCTGGCGACACAGTCGACGCCGCCAGCGCACACTCGACGCCGCCAGCGCACACTCGACGCCGCCAGCGCACACTCGACGCCATCAGCGCACACTCGACGCCATCAGCGCACGCTCGACGCCATCAGCGCACACTCGACGCCATCAGCGCACGCTCGACGCCATCAGCGCACGCTCGACGCCGCCAGCGCACACTCGACGCCGCCAGCCGTCGACCCAACCGCACCAGCCCACGGCCTCCCTCTCTTCACGCCGGGGTGTAGCGCCCTCAACGCTCTCAGCGACAACGGCTGGGCAGCCGAGCGCGGCGGTCGTCGCTCCAAGCCGGGCACATTGGGTACCGGCGGATCCGGAGGCACATGTGACCGCTGTGCCGGCGGCACCTGAAACCCCGGCGCTGCAGCCGGCTTCAACCGCAGCTTCGGGCCTGCCGCCAGCGGGTCAAGATTCAGATGCGGCCATGAAAGCCGTGGACGGCGACGCCCGGGGGCCTCGGCCAGCGATAACGCCGGGGCGATAGGCCACAATATGCGGATGCGCAAGGTGCTGATCGGCGTCGCCGCCGTGGCCGTCGTCGTCCTCGGCGCTGTCGGCGTCGACTTCGGCGCCAGCATTTACGCCGAATATCGGCTCTCGACGAGCGTGCGCAAGGCTGCCAACCTGAGCTCTGATCCCTTCGTCGCCATCCTCGGCTTTCCGTTCATCCCACAGGCGATGCGAGATCGGTACGACGAGCTGGAGATCAAGGCCTACGCCATCGACCACTCGACAGTGGGCACAGCCACGCTCGAAGCCACCATGCACTCCATCGACCTGTCTCACGCGTCCTGGTTGATCCAGCCCGAGGCGAGGTTGTCGGTGCACGAGCTGGAAAGCCGCATCATCATCGACTCCATGCACCTGGGCCGTTATCTGGGAATGGCCGATCTGATGGTGCAGGCGCCTCCCCAGGAGAGCAACGATGCCACCGGCGGCACCACCGAATCGGGGATATCGGGCAGTCATGGGCTCGTTTTCAGCGGAACACCGAAGTCAGCCAACTTCGATCGTCGGGTCAGCGTCGCGGTGGATCTGTCCATCGATCCCCACAGCCGCGACACCTTGGTGATCACGCCGACACGGGTGGTGACCGGCCCCGACACCGCGGACCAGCCCGTTCCGGACGACAAGCGGGAGGCGGTGCTGCACGCCTTCGGTAGCAGGCTGCCCAACCAGAAGCTGCCGTTCGGGGTGGCACCGACTACCGTGGGCGCACGCGGGTCGGACGTCATCATCGAAGGCATCACTTACGACGTGACCGTTGCGCTCACCGGATTCAGGCAGTCATGACCACCGAATCGACGCCCCACGGCAGTTCAACGCCGGCAGCCCGGGCCCCGACGACACTGTTGGCTTGATCACTACGTCATTGGGTAAGCTGACCGACGTGTCAGCCCGCCTCGAGCTCAAGCTCACCCAGCGACGCGCAGTTGATCTGTGCCGCATCACGGGCTGTTGCTGTTGCTGTTGCTGTAGCTGCTGAGTAGCCGCGTCGTCCGCGCAGCGCTCGGCGCAGCCTCGGAGACCCACCGCGGCGTATCTCCCACCTTTTCCGTTTCCGCGCAATCGGCGTATCTAGGAGTAATTCGTGTCGAGTCATACCACCCCCGCCCGAGTGGGCGTGGACGTCCGCGGGCCGCGATTCGCCGCGTGGCTGACGACGGGGGTCCTGGGGCTCGTGCTGATCATTTCCGCCTTCAGCCCGGCAGCTGCCGCAGTCACCTTGAGCATCCAGGCCGTCGTGTTCGCTGTCGGCGCCGCATTCGGGCCTCGCCGGCACCCCTATGGGTTGCTGTTCTCGACGTTCGTGTTGCCCCGCCTGGGACCGGTGCGAGAACGAGAAGCCGCGCCACCGCTGAAGTTTGCCCAGCTGGTCGGACTTGTGTTCGCGCTTTGCGGCATCACCGGCTTCGCTGTCGGCCCTGTCGTGGTGGGCGTCGTTGCGACTTCGTTCGCGCTGGCGGCCGCCTTCCTGAACGCGGCCTTCGGCAGCTGCCTGGGCTGCCAGCTTTACCCGCTGCTGGCCCGCCAACGGCGCGGCACCGTTCCCGCCTAACTGCTGTTTATCTGACGCAAATCGAAAGGACCCCACCATGGCACGCTCCGACGTCCTGGTCTCTGCCGACTGGGCTGAGAGCAATCTCAGCAATCCGGAAGCCGCCAACATCGTCTTCGTCGAAGTCGACGAGGACACCAGCGTATACGACGACGGCCACATCCCCGGCGCCATCAAGCTGGACTGGCGCACCGACCTGCAGGACCCCGTCAAGCGCGACTTCGTCGATGCCCAGCAATTCTCGAAATTGCTCAGCGACCGCGGCATCGCCAACGACGACACCGTGATCCTCTACGGTGGCAACAACAACTGGTTCGCCGCCTACGCCTACTGGTATTTCAAGTTGTACGGCCACGAGAAGGTCAAGCTCCTCGACGGCGGCCGCAAGAAGTGGGAACTCGACGGCCGCCCGCTGTCCACCGACACCGTCACCAGGCCCGCGACCTCCTACAGCGCGGCCCCGGCGGACAACGCCATCCGCGCATTTCGCGACGAGGTGATCGCGGCCATCGGCGCCAAGAACCTGGTCGACGTGCGATCCCCCGACGAATTCTCCGGGAAGATCCTGGCGCCGGCGCATTTGCCGCAGGAACAGAGCCAGCGGCCCGGCCATATTCCCGGGGCGATCAACGTGCCGTGGAGCAAGACCGCCAACGAGGACGGCACCTTCAAGTCCGACGAGCAGCTGGCCCGGTTGTACGCCGACGCCGGCCTGGACGGCGCGAAAGAAACCATCGCGTACTGCCGAATCGGGGAGCGGTCCTCGCATACCTGGTTCGTCTTGCACGAACTGCTCGGGCACAAGAACGTCAAGAACTACGACGGTAGTTGGACGGAATACGGCTCCCTGGTGGGCGCCCCGATCGAGTTGGGAAACTGATATGTGCACTGCGCCGAAGCAAGGACTGACGCTGCCTGCCAGTGTCGACCTGGAAAAGGAAACAGTGATCACCGGTCGCGTCGTGGACCGCGACGGCCAAGCCGTGGGCGGCGCCTTCGTCCGACTGCTGGACTCGTCCGACGAGTTCACCGCGGAGGTGGTCGCGTCGGCCACCGGTGACTTCCGGTTCTTCGCCGCGCCGGGCTCCTGGACGGTGCGCGCGTTGTCGAAAGTCGGCAACGGTGACGCGGTGGTCAGACCGTCGGGCGCGGGCATTCACGAGGTCGACGTCAAGATCGCCTGACGGCCGGCCAGGCTGATCCCGGATAGACTCATCCACGTGGTGCTGTTCTTCGAGATCATGCTGATCCTGGCGACAGTGGTTATCTCCTGGTTCGCGCTGTACGCGCTGTATCGGCTGATCACCGACGAGTCGTGACCTCCGACGACGGCCATAACGGGCCGGGCGCAGTTGCGGGCTCCGGCGACCGTGGCGTCGCTGGAATTTTTCAAGCCGCCGAACGCGCCAAGCTCACCGCGGCCCGCAACATTCCCGCCTTCGATGACCTGCCGCTACCCGCTGACACCGCGAACCTGCGCCAAGGCGCCAGCCTGCACGACGCACTGCTGGCACTGCTGCCGCTGGTCGGTGTGTGGCGCGGGGAAGGCGAGGGCCGCGGACACGACGGCGACTACCGCTTCGGCCAGCAGATCGTGGTGTCGCACGACGGCGGCGACTATTTGAATTGGGAAGCCCGGTCGTGGCGTCTCACCGACACCGGTGAATACCACGAACCGGGTTTACGCGAGACGGGTTTCTGGCGTTTCGTCAGCGATCCCGACGACCCGAGCGAGTCGCAGGCGATCGAGCTGCTGCTGGCCCACTCCGCTGGTTATGTCGAGTTGTTCTACGGCCGTCCGCGCACCCAGTCGTCCTGGGAGTTGGTGACCGACGCGTTGGCCCGGAGCCGCTCCGGCGTGCTGGTCGGCGGGGCCAAGCGGCTCTACGGCATCGTCGAGGGCGGCGACCTGGCCTATGTCGAGGAGCGGGTGGACGCCGACGGCGGGTTGGTGCCGCATCTGTCGGCGCGCCTGTCCAGATTCGTCGGCTAAGAGTTGGCCCCCGGCCCGACCCGCCGAAGCTAACCGGCTCATTTGTTGCCTTCGGCCTCCGGTTCTGCGTGTACTGTTCGACGACCGAACAGCCGATGCACGAACGAAAGGAGCCGGCGGATGGCGCGCAGCAGGACACCCTCACCGGTGGCTCGCTGGGTGGTGTCGGTCATCGGGGTGCTGTTGATCGCCTATCTCGCCGCGGTAGCCCTGCAACCAGCCATTCTCGATCTGCTGCCGACGTGGCTGAGCTGGTTCGGCCGTCCGGGATCGATGGCGACCATCGCGGTCGTGGTGGCGGTTTTGATCGCGGTCTCGGTGCTGAACTTCCGGGGAAACTCCAGCCACCGGCTGGTGGGTGTTTCGTTCACCGTGATCGCATTGCTCATCACGATGAGCGCCGTGTTGGGCCTCAGTTCGTACTGGGGTTGTCACGACGCCAACCATCCGGCCTTCTTCACCCCGCTGATGTGGACCGCCCAGCTGGTCAAAGGCAGCACCGGGGACACCTCGCTCAGCGGGCGCACCTGCCCCAACCCCACCCCCGTCGGCCTGGAACTGGCCCGCATCGCGGCGCTGTCGGCGATCTTCACCGGGTTGGGCGGCGTCGTCGTCGGCGTCTTCCGCTCCCAGGTGGACCGGCTGCGGGCCAACCTCGCCGACTCGGTCACCGCCATCGTCGGTGTCGACGACGACACCGAATCGATGGTCAGCGCAATCGCGCGGACGCTGGACCGGCGCAGCACCCTGGTGGTGATCACCAACGCCGGCGACGACCGGGTGCAGCGGGTCCGCAGGCTGAGCGCCCGGGTGGTGCTGGTCGACCTCAACGCCCCGTCCACCCTGGTGTCGCTGCGACTGTGGCGACATCTCGGGCGGCTCTATCTGATGTCGCCCGATCCGGCGACCAACCTGACGTGGCTGGACCTGATTGGTCGCCGGCTCGCCGAGATCGGCGACAGGCAGCGGTTGCCGCTCATCGTTCGCATCGACGACCCGTGGCTGGCCGAGGCGTGGCGGGCCCAGCAGTTCGGTGGCTCCGACACCAGATGGGCCGCCGACGTGGTCGGCCGGTACGAAGTCACCGCCGGCCGACTACTCGACGGCGTTATCGCGACGCCCAACATTCAACGCGTATTTGTCTGCGGCACTTCGCAATTGACGTTGGCGCTGTGCGCCGACCTGACCCGCCGCGCCCTCGAACGCGACTTCTACACGCCGCCCGGCGTGGCACCCCTGCCGGCGCTCACGCTGGTGGAACGGGACGCCGAGGACTACCTCAAGGACCATCAGTTCTACCGCCAGCAGGCCGGCTTCTTGTCCGAGGGCCCGACGATCGACGCGGTGCCCGAGGCGCCGACGGTCCCGACTCTGCTGCGGCTGATCGGTGACGCCGACCCGGCAACCTGCGCGGTGATTCTGGTCGACACCCATTCCGCGGCCACCGGCACCAGGCTGGGCGCGCGCGTGCCCGCGATGCCCGTCTACGCTTGGGACCCCAATGCCCGGGGCACCGACGATTCCTCGCAGATCGTCGGCCTGCTGCAGACCTACAGCCTGGCACTGGACACCCGCCAGGGCCAGGTACAGGATGCCTGGGAACGAGCAGCCAGGCTGATCCACGAGCGCTATGTCGCCACCATCGACCCGAGCGCGCCCAGATCCCCGGCGGCCATGCCGTGGGCCCAACTGGACGAGTTCTATCGCGGATCGAACCGGCGCCAGGTGCGCAACGCGCTATGGATGGTCGAACGGATCGCCGGACATACCTGGAACACCTGGGGCAGCCCCCCGGCTCAGCTGTCCGGCCGGGACATGGCCGATCTGCCGCCGCTGGAACAGCTCGCCCTGATGGGCTTCGACCGCCATTCGGCGCTGAGCATGGCCAAGGCAGAACACGAGGACTGGTGTCGCTACTACCGTCGCAATGGCTGGAAGTACGGAACCCCCCGCGACGATTCCCGCCGAATCCACGACAAGCTGGTCGACTGGTCGGAGGTGGAATGCAATCCCGACCTGCTCAACGCCGCGGTGCGCAGCCTGGCGGCCACCCTGTGGAGCCTGCGCCAGCTGGGCTACCGGTCGCGCCCGCTGTGGCGGTCCTTCACTCGTGTCGGGACGGTCACCGCTGAGCAGCGGAGCAGCCCGTGGACCTGGAGGTCGGATTCGGGACAGACCATGCGCGCAGCCGCGGGAGATTGGGCCGTCGAAGCCGACGGAAAGACCTGGTCCGTGCGCGACGACATCTTCCGGGCCACCTATGAGGATGTCGGCGACGGGCAATGGCGCAGAAAGGGGCAGGTGCAGGGTCGGCCCGCGCACGCGGGCGAGACGATCAACACCCTGGAAGGGCCGACGACCGCCGCGGACGGAGACTGGGTGGTACGCGGCAGTGACGGCGAGCAATGGCCAGTTCCTGGAGACGAGTTCGCCCGCCGCTATGTCGAACTTCGTCCCCCGGCGGATGAGGACGCCCACGACGGACCGGATGGTAGATAGAAGGACGCATCGGCGCCAACCGGCGTCATGATGCAGCGCACGTTTGCCAAAGCCAGATTGCTGTGCTCAATGCCATGCGCTACCGTCGCTTGACGGATTCGCCGTGTTAGCTCCCCGCGCCCCCTCAATCGGAGACTGCTATGGCCATATTTATCAGCTACTCAAGCCAAGACCGGTCGTCGCTGGAAGCCCTGACGGCCGCGCTTCGGCGTGCCCAGCAGCAAGTGTGGTTCGATCAAGAGCTGGGTGGCGGCGACGCTTGGTGGAACAAGATCCTGGAGCAGATTCGCGCGTCTGACGTCTTCATCGTCGCGCTGTCGAATCACTGGCTGCAGTCCAAACCCAGCCAGGCCGAATTGCGCTACGCGCAAGCCCTGCAACGGCCGATCCTTCCGGTACAGGTCGGGCCGGTCGACAGTGTGCGGGTAAATCCGGTCTCGACGTTGCAGATCATCAACTACCAGAACCCGACCGTTGACGCCGGCATCCAATTGGTCACGGCGATCCACGCGCTGCGTGACAAGGTCCCGCCGCTGCCGTCGCCGCTGCCCGAGGAACCGCCCGTACCGTTCGGCTACCTGATGCGGCTCGGCGACACCCTGGCCGAAAAGGAGCTCAGCCCCCAGCAACAACTCCAGATGCTGGTGGAGCTTCGATCCGGGCTAGACGAGGACGGCGACGATCCGAGCGCTCGCAGCGACATCGCGCAGCTGCTGCGCATGCTGCGCATGCGACACGACGTCACGTACCGCACCCGCACCGAAATCGACAATGTGCTCGCCGAAATCGGCGCCGTCGAAGCGGGCCCGGCCGGCGCAGCGTCGGCACCGCAAGCCACACCGCTACCGAGTCCGGCTCCGGCAGCCGAGGCGGCGTCCAGCACCCCGTCTCGGCCGGCACCGGCGCCGGTCGCGCCCAGCGGCGCCACCGGGCAGTCGAACAAGCGGCTGCTCGTCATCGGCGGTGCCGTCGTGGCCGTCGTCGTCGCCGTCGCGCTGATCGCGGTGTTCGCCACCCAGGGAGGCGGTCGTAAGCCGGCGGCCAAGCCGGGCGGCTCCACGGCTCCGGCGGCTCCGGCGGCCTCATCCCGCATCGAACCGATGCTGCTCGGCGCCGCAGAAGTCGGACAGATTCTCGGAGACCAGAACATGTTGGTCTCTGCACACGGCGACCAACTGCGCACCCCGCAGGGGACGCTCTCCGAGCCGGCATGCCTGGCGGCCTACGAACCCCTCCAGGAGTCGGTGTATCGGACTCATTCCCCTAGCGAGGTGCGCAGCCAGGTCCTGCACACCCAAGGCGAGAACCCGGCGCACCGAGTGATCGAAGCCGCCGCTGTCTTCCCGTCGGCCGAGAAGGCTCGGGCGTTCGTCCAGGCGTCCGCAGACAAATGGGCGGCCTGCGCTAACCAGACCGTCAAGTTCACCAGTTCGACCAAAACCAGCGAATGGACCTTCGGGGATGTGACCGGGGCTTCCCCCAAGATCGCCCAGGTACGCACTGAGACCGACGGCAGCGGCAAGGCCTGCCAGCACGTGCTGAGGGCGGTCTCCGATGTGGTCATCGAGGTGGAGGCCTGCGGTACGGACATCGCTGACGGAGCCGGCCAGATCGCAGAACAGATGAGCGCCAAAGCGGCGAAATAACACCGGCTGGATATGGAGCGGCCCCCGAGCGCATTTCCGGTTGGACAGATCGGAAGCTCGGGGGCCGGGTGGCTACGTGGGATTCGCCAGCGTGCGTTGAACGCCGGCTCTTCCGAGCCATTGCAGCTAGCGCGCAGCCACCTCACATGTCCATGAAGCTATCAATTTCGCGGACCACCTCCTTTCCTGTGTACGGCTGACCGTACCCTCACTTCGAGCTGCCGACAACAGAATTGGCGTCTTCAGCGGTCGCTGACGATGGCCGCATCGACCAATTCGGCGAATGCGGCGGCGATTCGGGCGGGGGGTAGTCGTCGGCCGTTGAGGGTGTGCACGCGAGCCGCCAGAGTCATGCTCGACACCAGCCAAACCCCTTGAGCGGCAACCAGATCGAATACTCGCAAGGCCCGGTAGTCGCAGTCGTAGCCGCTGGCCCGGGCCACGTGGAAGAGGGCTTGCTGGGTGGTGCCGCGCAGGATCGGATACCACGGCGGCGGCGTGAGCAGGCAGGGGTTACCGCCGGCCATGCCATCATCGTCGGTAGCGATGATCACCGTGGAGCGGGGTCCTTCGAGGACGTAGCCGTCGGAGCTGACGAAGATGACGTCGCCGGCGCCCTGCCTGGCGGCGTGCCGCAAGGCGGCCATGTTGACCGCGTAGGACAGCGTCTTGGCGCCGGCCATGAGCCAGGGCATTGTGTCGGCGCCGGCGGCCGGCAGTCCGCGGTCCAGGGTGATCGCCGCGACGCCGGAATGCCGGACCGCGCCGACCCGGTCGGGGACGGGGTTGACCATCACGTAGGCCGTCGGTGCCGCGGGCGCACCTTCGGCGAGCGGCGGACCGCTCTCCGGGCCGCGGCTGTAGATCAGCCGCATCGCACCCTCGTCGCCGGTGCCGGCAACCCACCGCTGCGTGGCCAGGTTGATGGCATGCCTCCAGTCGGCGAGGTCCGGTTCGGGCAAATCCATCAGTCGGGCCGAATGGGTCAGCCGCTGCAGATGCGCTTCCACTAGACACGCCGCGCCATCGCGCACCAGCAGCGTCTCGAAAACGCCGTCACCCCGCACCGCGGCCAGATCGTCGGCCCGCAACAACGGCGTCTCCGGTGTGAGGATTTCACCATCGAGCGTGACGACAACGCCGAGATGCCCGGCCATGCCCCAGGAGCCTAGTGGCCCACTCCCGTGGGTTTGATGCCCGCTCGGTCCGGAGATTAGCGACTCGAGTGCCCGTAGAGTCCTTCCGTAGAGTCGATGTGTGACCGCAGTCCCCGCCCCGAATCCAGGACCCGACGCCGGCGCGATCTGGCATTACGGTGATCCGTTGGGCGAACAGCGTGCGGCCGAGACCGATGCCGTATTCGTCGATCGCTCCCATCGCGCCGTCATCGCCTTGACCGGCAAGGACCGCCAGAGCTGGCTGCACAGCATTTCCACGCAGCATGTCAGCGAGCTGCCCGAGGGCGCCAGCACCGAGAATCTCAGCCTGGACGGACAAGGCCGGGTGGAAGATCACTGGATCCAGACCGAGTTGGGTGGCACCACCTACCTCGACACCGAACCGTGGCGCGGCGAGCCGTTGCTGAGTTACCTGCGAAAGATGGTGTTCTGGGCCGACGTCACCCTCGATGCCGCCGACCTGGCGGTGCTGTCGCTGCTGGGCCCGCGGTTGTCCGACCGGACGGTACTGGACGTGTTGGGCCTGGACGCATTGCCGGCCGACCTGGCCGCGGCGCCGGTCGACGGCGGCGGATTTTTGCGCCGGATGCCGGCTCCCGCCGGGCGCATCGATCTGGACCTGCTGGTGCCGCGCGCCGACTGCGCCGACTGGCAGCACCGCTTGACGTATGCCGGTGTCCGACCGGCCGGGGTGTGGACCTACGAGGCACTTCGGGTAGCGGCCAGACGCCCCCGGCTGGGCGTCGACACCGACGAACGCACCATTCCCCATGAAGTGGGCTGGATCGGGGGCCCCGGGCTAGGGGCTGTGCACCTCGACAAGGGCTGCTACCGCGGACAAGAAACCGTCGCCCGGGTGCACAACCTCGGCAAACCGCCGCGGATGCTGGTGCTGTTGCATCTGGACGGCTCGGGGGATCGGCCGTCCACCGGCGATGCGGTTACGGCGGGCGGTCGCGCTGTCGGACGCGTCGGAACGGTGGTCGAGCACGTCGACCTGGGCCCGGTGGCGTTGGCTTTGGTCAAGCGGGGGCTGCCCGCCGATATCGAGCTGACTACCGGCCCCGATGCCGATATCGCCGCGGTAATCGACGCCGAGTCCTTGCCTCCTGCCGACGAAATCGGCGCCGGACGGCTGGCCGTCGAGCGATTGCGACGCGGTGTTCGGTGAAACGTGTGACGTCCGCCATGCTGTCGGGACTTGGGTGGCAGGGTGTGCCCACGCCCACGCATGGGCACGGTAAGCTGTCGG
Organism: Mycobacterium pseudokansasii; assembly: GCF_900566075.1. NCBI lineage: Bacteria > Bacillati > Actinomycetota > Actinomycetes > Mycobacteriales > Mycobacteriaceae > Mycobacterium > Mycobacterium pseudokansasii. The sequence goes on from NZ_UPHU01000001.1 coordinate 5,493,061, forward strand.
CAGGACAATAACGACACTAAGAGATCGGAGCCGCCTACTCTAGGCCGCTCCGTTATTTCGCGAGGGGGTCCCCCCATGGGCCGCGGCCGGGCTAAGGCAAAGCAGACCAAGGTTGCTCGAGAACTTAAATACAGCTCCCCGCAGACCGACTTCCAGCGGCTTCAGCGTGAGCTGTCGGGAGCAAGTGCCGATGCATCCGACCACGTAGACGACGACGTCGAAAACTCGTGGGACGAGGATGAGAGCTGGCGCCGCTAGCGGCGCACCCGGGTCCCCGGTTTTCACCCGTGCTGCGGCCGTGCGGCCGTCGGGCTGGTGGGGCTCATCTCACACATACGTCTTTGAATACCTGGCGATAGAGCCGCGTTTGCCGGCGAGTCATCGGTGGGCCGATCCACGTCAACGGGATTGTGCGGGTAGGCCGCGGGTGCGTGTCGTGTTGCTTTCGGCCCTCCGGTAAGTCCGGGCGTTGGCCTCTCGGTCGAACGTTGTCCGGTTGTGTCCCAACCGATAAGAACCGGCTCGATCATCTTGAGCAGCCCGCGCGCATCAACGGATATCGCCGGCTGCAGTCCACTCTTGCCGCGAAATAAGGGATTGGCGGTGAGTACGTGCTGTCATACTCGGGACGTCTGATTCCGGCGTGGTGCCCGGCGAATGGAGGCGTGCGATGTCGTTTGTGGTGGCCCAACCGGTGTGGATGCGAGAGGCAGCGGCGGCGTTGGCCCGGGTGGGCTCGGCGGTTGATGCTGCGGATGCAGCCGTGGCGGGGGCGACCACAACGTTGGTGGCTGCTGCGGACGACGAGGTGTCGGTGGCCGTGGCGGCGCTGTTTGCCAGCCACGGGCAGGCTTATCAGGTGCTCAGCGCCCAGGCTGCAGTCTTTGAACAGCAGTTTGTGCAGGCGCTGATGGCCGCAGGCAATGGGTATGCCGGTGCTGAAGCGGTCAATGTGCAGCAGCTGATACTCGATGCGGTCAACGCCCCGACGCGCGCGTTGCTCGGGCGTCCGCTCATTGGTGATGGAACACCGGGCGCGCCGGGTCAACCCGGTGCGCCAGGGGGCTTGCTGTTCGGCAACGGCGGCAATGGGGGTGCCAGCGCGACTGCGGGGGTCGCCGGTGGTGCCGGTGGAGCCGCAGGGCTGATCGGCAATGGAGGCGCTGGGGGTGCCGGTGGGGCCGGTGCCGCCGGCGGCGCCGGCGGTGCGGGAGGCTGGCTGTACGGCAATGGCGGTGTCGGTGGGTCCGGCGGCGCCGCAGCCGCGGCGGTGGGCATGGGGGGCAGCGGCGGGGCCGGCGGTGATGCCGGGTTGTTCGGCGTCGGCGGAGCCGGCGGACGCGGTGGAGCCGGGGCACTCGGCGCGCACGGGGTCAATCCCGGCCTCGCCACGCCCACCACGCCGGCGGCTCACGGTACCGACGCCGGCGCACATGCCGGAGGCGGGCCCGGCGCCGACGGCACAGTCACCGGGCAAGCGGGGGGCACCGGCGGCAGCGGCGGCACCGACAGCACCGCCCCCGGGGCTAACGGTGGCGGTGGTGGTGGTGCTGGTGGGGCGGGCGGCCTCGGGGCACCCGGCGGCACCGGCGGCACCGGCGGCACCGGCGACTCCGGCTCCGGCTCTGGTGCTGGTGGCGGAGGCGGCGGGGGAATCGGCAGCACCGGCGGTAACGGCGGTTCGGCCGTCGCCGGTAGCCCAGGTGGCGGGGTCGACGGCGGTGCCGGCGGCCCGCGCGGTTCCGGTGGCAACGGCGGTGGCGTCGGCGGCGGTGCCGGCGGGTTCGGATCGTCGACCAGCGCAGGTGGTGGTGGCGGCGGTGGAGTCGGTGGTGCTGGTGGTGCCGGCGCGCCCGGCGGACACGGCGGCAATGGCGGCAACGGCGACGGCGGCGGCGGTGGCGGCGGCGGTGCTGGCGGCGTTGGCGGTATCGGCGCGCCGGGTGGCCACGGCGGAAACGGCGGAAACGGCACTGTTGGCGGTACTGGAGGCGGCGGTGGTGCTGGCGGCATCGGTGGTGCCGGAGTGGCCGGCCAAGGCGGTGGCGGTGGCGGGCACGGTGGCGCCGGCGGTCGGGGCGGCCTCTTGTTCGGTGTCGGCGGTGACGGCGGCTCCGGCGGCGGCGGCGCTAACGGCGGCAACGGTGCGCCCGGCGCCGTCGGCGGCACCGGCGGCAATGGTGGATCCGGGTCTACCGGCGGTGCCGGCGGGGACGGCGGGGCAGGCGGCGACGGCGGCGATGGCGGCGGCGGCGGCAATGGCGGTGCCGGTGGAGCAGCTGGCGCAGGCGGGCTGTTCGGTCGCTCAGGCAGCTCCGGCGCAGGCGGAGTAGGCGGGGCGGGCGGCGCGGGCGGCGCCGGCGGCGCGGGCGGCGCCGGCGGGACAGGCGGCGCGAGTGGGACAGGCGGATCGGCTGCGGCCGGCGATGCGGGCGCGCCCGGACACAGCGGCGACCCAGGCGCTGCCGGGCTCAATGGGGCCTCCGGTTAGGGCACTGTCGCCCGAGCCGAGCGCAGTCCGCGGATCTTCACGCCGCGTTGCTCTGGGCAGGCCTGCACCATCCCAGAAGGGACCTTCGTGCTGTCCGCGGCCGAGGGCCGCCGTCTAAAATCTCGGGTGCTGCCCGACCAGCGTGGCACGTGGACCGTCTTTTCCGCCTTTGCGCACGGTTCCCAAAACCCAGCAGCTCAGGTGCCGTGCGGTCAGTATGGCCAATGCCCGGTCGGTGTCTTCGGGCGCGACGATGGCGACCATGCCGATGCCCATGTTGAACGTCTTTTCCATCTCTTGCCGCACTACCCGGCCACGCTGGGCGATCATGGCGAACACCGGTGCGGGTGTCCACGTGCCTCGGTCTACTTCAGCGACCAGACCGTGCGGAATGACCCGTTCCAGGTTGCCGGCCAGCCCGCCGCCGGTGACGTGGCAGAACGTGCGAACGTGCGTTTCGGCCGCGAGCGCCAGACAGTCCTTGGCGTAAATCAGGGTGGGCTCCAGCAATTCTTCGCCCAGAGTCCGACCGAACTCCTCCACGTAACCGGCGAGGTTCATCCGGTCTATCTCCAACAGAACCGCGCGGGCCAGCGAGTATCCGTTGGAATGCAGACCCGACGAGCCCATCGCGATGATGACGTCGCCGGGTCTTACCCGCTCGGGTCCCAGCACATCGTCGGCCTCCACCACGCCGACGCCGGTGGCCGAGATGTCGTAGTGGTCGGGTTCCATCAGGCCGGGATGTTCAGCGGTCTCGCCGCCCAGCAGTGCGCAGCCCGCGCGCACGCAGCCCTCCGCGATGCCGCTGACGATCGCGCTCACCCGTTCCGGAACCGTGCGACCGACGGCTATGTAGTCCTGGAGAAACAGCGGCTCGGCACCACACACCACCAGGTCATCGACCACCATCGCGACCAGGTCGAGGCCAACGGTGTCGTGTTTGTCCATTGCCTGAGCAACCGCCAGCTTGGTGCCGACACCGTCGGTGGAGGCGGCCAGCACCGGTTCGCGGTAGCCGCCGCGCAGCGCGAACAACCCGGCGAAACCGCCCAGTCCGCCGCGCACCTCGGGCCTGGTGGCTTTCGTTGCCAGCGGCTTGAACATCTCGACGGCGCGGTCACCTGCGTCAATGTCCACCCCTGCCGAGGCGTAGGTGATGCCGTGGTTAGTCAGGCCTGTTGGGGAGCTTTCCGGACTTTGTGGCGGTTCCGTCATCGCGATAAAGGCTACCGGGCCGCGCGCATCACCGGTATCGGCGACCGGCGCTCTCGGGCCGACCGCCTCTCGGGATCGGTTATGGGGCTGCGTGGGTCAGCGACCGATCGGAACTTCGTCGACAGCAAGGTCACCCAGGCCGGCTCCACGAGCAGCGTTGGTGAGCATCTGCTCGATGACGTTTTTGCCCAGCGCGCTCTCGCTGGGCAGTTCGATGGGGTAGACGCCGTCGAAACAAGCGGTGCACAGCCGGGACGCAGGTTGCTCGGTCGCGGCGATCAGGCTACGCAGCGAAATGTATCCGAGCGTGTCGGCGTTGATGGCATGCCGGACCGCTTCGAGCATCTCGGCCTCGGCCTCCACGGCGTTGGCGATCAGCTCGGCCGGTGACGGGAAGTCGATTCCGTAGAAACACGGCCACTTCACCGGCGGCGAGGCGATACGCACGTGCACTTCCACCGCTCCGGCCTCCCGCAGCATGCGCACCAGCGCGCGCTGGGTGTTGCCTCGCACGATCGAGTCGTCGACGACAATGAGCCGCTTGCCGCGGATCACCTCTTTGAGCGGGTTGAGCTTCAGCCGGATGCCGAGCTGGCGAATGGTCTGCGACGGCTGGATGAAGGTGCGCCCGACGTAGGCGTTCTTCATCAGCCCCTGCCCGTACGGGATGCCGGACTCTTGGGCGTATCCGACGGCGGCGGGTGTGCCTGATTCCGGCACCCCGATGACCAGGTCGGCGTCGACCGGGCATTCGCGGGCCAGCCGACGACCGATCTCCAGTCGGGTGGCGTGCACCGACCGGCCGGCCAGCGTGCTGTCGGGACGAGCCAGGTAGACGTATTCGAAGATGCAGCCCTTCGGCGTGGGGTTGGCGAAGCGGGTGGACCGCACGCCGTCGGCGTCGATCGCCAGCAATTCGCCCGGTTCGATGTCGCGCACGAAGGACGCGCCGACGATGTCGAGCGCAGCAGTTTCCGAGGCCACCACCCAGCCGCGGTCCAGCCGCCCAAGCGATAGCGGCCGCACCCCGTGCGGGTCTCGGCAGGCATACAGCGTGTTCTCGTCCATGAACGTCAGACAGAACGCGCCGCGCACGGTCGGCAGGAGTTCGAGCGCCGCCTGTTCGAGGGTGGAATCGGCCGAGCCGTGGGCCAGCAGCGCCCCCAGGATGTCGGAGTCGGTGGTCGCCGGAGCGGGGCAGCAGCGGCCACCGATCAATCCCGCTTCGCGGGCGCGGGCGGCAAGGGCGGCGGTATTGACCAGGTTCCCGTTGTGTCCCAGGGCGACCCCGGTCCCGGCGGCGGTATTACGGAACACCGGTTGGGCGTTTTCCCAGGTCGTGTCGCCCGTGGTGGAGTAGCGGCAGTGCCCGATAGCGACGTGGCCCTGCATGGCCGCCAAAGTCTGCTCGTCGAATACCTGGCTGACCAGGCCGAGGTCCTTGAAGACCAGCACTTGCGAGCCATCGGCTACCGCGATCCCCGCGGCCTCCTGACCGCGATGCTGCAACGCGTACAGGCCGTAGTAGGTCAGCTTGGCGACATCTTCCCCCGGGGCCCAAACCCCGAATACACCACACTCTTCACGGGGCGAGTTCAGGTCTTGCTCGGGCTGCTGGACGGTCACGGTTAGGCGACTCCCTGGGGCGCGAATGGTGACGTATAGGAAGTCTACGGGTAACTCGGGCATGTCGCCGAATAGACATGGCGTGTCCGGGGACCGCAAGCCTTGCCGGTACGCCGGCGCAGCGGCGTGATGCCGCCGATAGTCAGCCCGACAGCTTCACCACCGGCAGCCACGAGGCGATCTCGCGCGCCCGCGAACCGGACAGGATCAGCGCTCCGCCGGCAGCCGCGTCCTCGACGGTCAATAGCCCGGTGGCCAGCAGCAGCCAGGTGCGCGGATGTGTCTCCACGACGTTGGGCGGCGTGCCGCGGGTGTGTTTGGGCCCGGAAACACATTGCACCGCCGCGAACGGCGGGATCCGGACCTCGACGCTGGCGCCGGGAGCCAGTGCGGACAGGGTGCGCGCGGTGAGGCGAACCGCCGCCGCCAGCTCATCCCGGTCGGGTGCCGGACGCGTCTCGTCGCGCAGCCAGTCCGCAACGGCCAACACAGCCTGCCGAGTCTTAGCCGGATCGGCTTTACCGCGGGTGGCCATGCTCTAGGGTCTCAGAATCATGGATCCGCGAACGCGGCCACCGTACAAGATCGTCGGTCTGCTGGGGCTGATGGTGTTGGCGCTCGTCGGCGCCGGGCTCTACGCCCAGTTTCGCGGGGCGTTCATCCCGAAGACCACGTTGACGATGCTTGCTCCGCGTGCGGGTCTGGTGACCGACCCAGGCGCCAAAGTCACCTACAACGGTGTGCAGATCGGGCGGGTGGCCAGCATTTCGGAGGTCACGCGAGACGGCGTTCCGGCGGCCAAGCTGGTGCTGGATGTCGATCCGAAGTACATCGCCTCGATTCCGGCCAATGTGGGCGGCGAGATCAAGGCGACGACGGTCTTCGGCAACAAGTACGTGTCGCTGACGTCACCGAAAAACGCTGACCCACAGCACATCACCCCATCCATGGTGATCAACGCAACGGCGGTGACGACGGAATTCAACACGCTGTTCCAGACGCTGACGGCCATTGCCGAAAAGGTCGATCCGGTCAAGCTCAACCTGACGCTGGGCGCGGCCGCTCAGGCCCTGAGCGGTCTGGGGGACAAGTTCGGCGCCGCACTGGTCAACGGCAGCACCATCCTCGACGACGTGAACCCGCGGCTGTCCAGGGTGCGGGCCGAGATAAAGGGCCTGGCGGCCCTGGGCGACGTCTACGCCGACGCGGCGCCGGACTTGTGGACCGCGCTGGACCAGGCAGTCACCACCGCGCGAACCATGAACCACGGGCAGGTCGATCTTGATGCGGCATTGCTGGCGGCGGTTGGGTTGGGCAACAACGGTTCTGACGTGTTCGGTCGCGGCGGGCCATACCTGGCCCGGGGGGCCGCCGATCTGGTTGTCCCTAGCCAACTGCTCGACGAGTACAGCCCCGAAATCTTCTGTACCCTCCGCAACTACCACGAAGTCGGGCCCAAAATCCGCGCTGCCCTCGGCTTCACCGGCTACTCGCTGGGGGCCGCGTCCGGCAGCATCACCGGCGCACCGAGCCCCTACATCTATCCGGAGAACCTGCCACGGGTCAACGCCCGGGGAGGACCCGGCGGGAAACCCGGGTGCTGGCAACCGATCACCCACGACCTGTGGCCCGCCCCGTTTCTGGTGATGGACGTCGGTGCCAGCGTGGCGCCCTACAACCATGTCGAACTCGGCCAGCCGATGTTCACCGAATATGTCTGGGGACGCCAGTTCGGCGAGTACACCATCAACCCTTGAGAGATCGACAGGAACACTCCATGACGCGGTGGCCGTTGCGGCTGCTCGCCGCTGCGAGCACGCCGGTGCTCGTGCTCACCGGGTGCCACCATGCCGGCGAGCATCCCGATGCGAGCCCGCGTAACTGCCGAACCCTGGCCGCCGACCCGGGTTGGTATGGCGACAACCGCCAGCGCATCGACGCGATGATCAACCGGCTGGGCAGTTGCGGCAAGTCCGAATCGGCCAGCGCCGGTGCCCCCCTGGCGTTGTTCGACTGGGACAACACCATGGTCCTCAACGACGTCGGGAGCGCGACGTTCTATTGGATGATCAACAACTCCAAAGTGCGTCAGCCTGCCGGCGGGAACTGGTCCACCACCAGCGCATACCTCACCACTGAAGCGGCAGCGGCGTTGGCCGCCGCTTGCGGTGGCCTCGCGGGTCCGGGACAACCGCTGCCCACCGGCTCCAACACCAGCTGCGCTGATGAGCTGGTGGCCGTTTATGCCGGGCACGAAACCCGTTCGGGGGCATCCGCGTTCACCGGTTACAACCGCCGCCGCATACAACCCGGCGACGCCTGGGCGGCCCAGTTGCTCGCCGGCTGGACCGATGGGGAGATCGCCGAATTCGCCACCGCGGCCAGGAAGCAGAACCTCGACGCCAAAGAGGGATCCGAGCAGACCGTGGGAAGTACCCGACAGACCGGTTGGGTGCGCTACTACACACAGATGCGAGACCTCGTCGGCACGCTGCAAGCCAACGGGTTCGACGTGCGGATCATCTCCGCGTCGGCTGAGCCGGTGGTCCGGGTGTGGGCGGCCGACATCGGCATCCCGGCTGACCACGTGCTGGGCGTACGCACAGACCATGACGGAGACGTCCTGACGCCCCGCCTTGGGTTGTGCGGCGGCGAACCGTCGATGCCCTTCAACGAGGGCAAGCGGTGCCGGGTCAACGAGCAACTGTTCGGTGCCCAGGGCGCATCTGCCTTCCAGCAGTCTCCGGTGCAGCGTCGGCAGGTGTTCGCCGCAGGCGACTCCGACGGAGACGTGACGTTCGTCACGGACGCGACCGCGCTGCGCCTCGTCCTGAATCGCAACCAGATCGAGTTGATGTGCTGGGCGTACGCCAACGCCGACGGCAAATGGATGGTCAACCCGGTCTTTATCAATCCCCCGCCGGTGAGCCCGCCCTACCCGTGCGCAACCCAGGGCTTCGATGAGCCCGGCGGCGGCCAGGCGCCGCTTCGCCAAGCCGACGGCACCGTCGTTCCCGACCAGCAGGATCGGGTCCACTGAAAGCTGAACTCGGTGATACGCAGTCGCAACAAGCAGGTTGCCAGCGCGTAGCCCGGCGGTGCGAAATCGGCTGTCCCACAAGCGCTGTAGACTTAGACCACCTCGCACTCAACGCGCTTCGACAGCAGCGAGAACGCTCACCGTGCACCAGCGCACAAAGTGTGAGATCCTCTCCCTGCCCCAATCACCGATACCTAAGGCGGTGTTCCCATGCCCGAATTCACTTCACGCGATGGCAGCCGGCCCGCCGAGCGTAGCCTGGCTCCCATCATCGTCACCCGGCGAGGCAAAATCGCCCGCCTGGAATCCAGCCTCACCCCGCACGAGGCACAGCTCGAGGATCTGGTTTTCCTGCGAAAGGCATTGAACCGGGCCGATATTCCGTTTCTGCTGGTCCGCTGCCACCAGAACCGGCCGATTCTGGCCGTCGACATCCGACTGCGTCCCGCGGTCGAGCATGCCCTTGCCGCGGCGTGCATCACCGAGCCGATGTACGCCAAGACAATCGATCAGAAGGGCATTCCTGCGGTGTTGCTGGCCAATGGCCGACTTTCCGCAATGGGTGATCCGCGAATCCTCAGGCTGTATCGGCAACGGATTGCGCCGGGCGGATTTCGGTATGGTCCGGCATTCGGAGTTGAGCTTCAATTCTGGGTTTTCGAGGAGGCGGTGATCCGTTGTCCGGTGGAGAACTCACTCACCCGCAAAGTGTTGCCCCGCAGTGAGCTGGTCGCGGCGACTGTCAAGTTGTACGGGTACAAGTGGCCGACGCTGGAGGGAATGTTCACCCCCCATGCCAGCGACGTGACATTCGACATCGATCTGGTGTTCTCCTGGGTCGACGGCAGCGACCCGGTGTTCCGGGCGCGGCGTGCCGCGCAACTGTCGCAGTACGTGGTGGGCGAAGGCGACGACGCCGAAGCGCGGATCAGGCAAATTGATGAGCTGAAATACGCGCTGCGGTCGGTGAACATGTTTGCCCCGTGGATCCGTCGCATCTTCATTGCGACCGATTCAGCCCCGCCGCGGTGGTTAGCTGACCATCCGAAAATCACCATCGTTCGAGCCGAGGACCACTTTTCGGATCGTGCCGCATTGCCTACCTACAATTCGCATGCGGTGGAGAGCCAGCTGCACCACATCCCGGGGCTGAGCGAGCATTTCCTGTATTCCAACGACGACATGTTCTTCGGGCGGCGGGTCAAGGCCAGCATGTTCTTCTCCCCCGGCGGCGTCACGAAGTTCATCGAGGCCAAGACCCGGATAGGGCTGGGCACCAACGATCCGGCCCGCAGTGGTCACGAGAATGCGGCCCGAGTCAACCGGCGGCTGCTGTTCGAGCGGTTCGGGCACCTGATCACGCGCCATCTCGAGCACACCGCGGTCCCGCTGCGCAAAAGCGTGCTCATCGAGATGGAGCAGGAATTCCCGGAGGAATTCGCGTGCACCCGGGCCAGCGCGTTCCGGTCGGCCACCGACATCTCGGTAACCAACTCGCTGTACCACTACTACGCGCTGATGACCGGCCGTGCCGTCCAACAGGAGAATGCCAAGGTCCGCTACGTCGACACCACCACCCATGCGGGCCTGGACCTGCTGGAGGAATTACGGAAGCACCGCCAGTACCACTTCTTCTGCCTGAACGACGGCAGCTTCCCCGAAGTCGACCCGGCCGAGCGAGCACAACGAGTGGTCAGTTTCTTGGAGCGGTACTTTCCGATCCCCGCGCCGTGGGAGAAGGTCGCCGCGGACGTCAGCGGGCCGGCCCCGGCCGCGCCGCTGGCGTCAGCACCATTGGAGGCTGGCTGAACAGCGAATCGCGCCGTGACGGCTCGATGAACATCCCGCTTTCGGCGATCTGACGTTTCGCCTGGGCGGGAGAGACAAAGGTGCCCACGGTTTTTCCGCTACCGAGCGGGATCACCGAATGCACCACGGTGTCTTGGTAGACGTGCACCAGGTTGCATCCCTGCGCGCCGTCCCTGCCGCGGGTTCCCCCGGTGGCAACAGTGAGGTCTTGGGTGTAGCAGGTGGCCGATGCCACCGACACCGGGATCCCGACGAAGGTGGCGTTCGTCGAGTAGTGCAGGTGCCCAGCCAGAATGGACCGAACATCGCTGCCCTCGAGCACCCGGCCCAGGGCAGCCTGGTCCCGGAGTTCCACCGTCACCGCAAGGTCCAAGACACTGGGGATCGGCGGATGGTGCAGCGCCAAGATGGTGCCGTGCGGTGCCGGTGTCGCCAATTGCGTGGCTAGCCAGCTCAATTGGGAGCGTCGCAGTTCGCCGTGATGGTAGCCGGGTACCGAGGTGTCCACGGTGATGATCCGCAGGCCGTCGATCATGTGCACCCGGTCCAGCGGTGCCATCGACGGTGCCTCGTCGAGCAGGAAGCTGCGCAGCGCTGCCCGGTCGTCGTGGTTGCCCATCACCCAGATGAGTTCGGCGCCAAGCTCGGCCGCGAACGGTTCCACCACGGCTCGCAGCTTGCGATACGCCTGCGCCTCGCCGGTGTCGGCCAAGTCGCCGGTAAAGACGATGGCATCGGGACACATTCCGGAGTGGGTCAGCTGGCCGAGCAGCTCACCCAGCCGGCCGTCAGCATCCACCGCGCCGTACAGCGGACCATCCCCGCCGACGAGATGCGTGTCGCTGATATGTAGGAGAACGTATTCCGGCCGCGGATGCTCCGCGGCCCTAAGTCTGTGCACCTGAGGTGCCAACCCTCTCGGTCTGGTGATCGCTGGGAAACAGCCCGTCAAGTATAACGGCGTGCCAACGTGCTCGCAGCGCTCGCAGGCCGCGCCGCTGGACGGTCAGCGCCGCAACCGCGCCGGCCTCGTTGATCGCCAGATGCGTCAGGATCGGCGCCACCAGGCTGCCGCAACGATCTGCCAGCCATCCAAACACCCACCCCGCCAGGCCGGTGACCAGCACCGTGGGCATCAGCGGCGCACCCGTCGCGCGCGCATCGGCAATGTGGGAAAGACCGAAGGCGCCGGCCTGCAGCAGCCGCCCACCCGCCGGGCCGAATGCCTGAGTCCCGGCGGTGGCCAGCGCCGCCCGAAACGCGGCCTCCTCGGCCCACACCGTGCCGATGGGTATGTGCAGTACCAGCCAGCCCGGCACCGACGACGGCAGCTCGCGTTCGGACATCGACAAGCGCACCACGGGCACCGGTGTCGTCGCCGCGATCGCGGTCGTCGCTGCTGCCGCGGCCGTCGAGCCCAGCCGCAACCCCGCCCACAACCGCGGCGGACGAATACCCAGTGGCGCCCGGGTCAGCCACACCAGCAACCAGCCCAGCCCGGCCTGCAGCGGTATCCGCCACGCAGCGGGCAGCCGGGGAGCCACAAAGCTCCAGCCGACCAGGCCGGCGGCCAAAGACACTGCGCGAAAACGACTTACCCGAAGAATCGCGGCAGCACCGCCTCGGATGTCTGGCGCAGTTCGGCCACCGACACCGTGAACAGTCCGTGGAACTCGATGACATCCGAGGCCTGGTCGACGACACCGATTCGAACCGCGGGCAGGCCGCGGGCCTCGCACATCGCCCGGAACCGGCTCTCTTCGGTGCGCGGCACCGCGACCAATGCCCGGCCCGCCGACTCGGAGAACAGCATCACGAAAGGATCGGCACCTTCGGGAAGCACGATGCGGCAACCGGTTTCACCCGCCAGCGCTGCTTCGACGACGGCCAGGGCCAGCCCGCCTTCGGACAGGTCGTGCGCCGCGGACACCAGGTCGTCGCGCGAGGCCGAGCGCAGCACCTCGGCCAGCAGCCGCTCGCGAGGCAGGTCGACTCTGGGCGGCAGTCCTCCCAGATGGTCGGCGGTCACCTGGGCCCAGACCGATCCGTCGAACTCGTCGCGGGTGTCGCCCAGCAGCATCAGCGTTTCACCGGGCTCACGGCCGAGCGCGGTGGGAAGGCGCCGACTTACGTCGTCCAAGACACCGAGCACCCCGACCACCGGCGTGGGCATGATCGCTGTGGACCCGGTTTGGTTGTAGAAGCTGACATTGCCGCCGGTCACCGGAATGCCCAGGGCCGCACAGCCATCGGCCAGTCCACGGACCGCCCGGGCGAACTGCCACATCACGCCGGGATCCTCGGGCGAGCCGAAGTTGAGGCAGTCGGTCACCGCAACGGGCGTGGCGCCGGTGACGGCGACGTTACGGTACGCCTCGGCCAGCGCGAGTTGGGCGCCGGCGTAGGGGTCCAGCATGGTGTAGCGCCCCGACGCGTCGGTCGAGACCGCGATGCCACGGCCGGTCGACTCGTCGATGCGCACCACGCCGCCGTCGGCGTGCTCGGCCAGCACGGTGTTGCCGCGCACGTATCGGTCGTACTGTTCGGTGATGAACGCCCGGCTGCACAGATGCGGACTGCCCAGCAGCGCAAGCAAAGTCGCGCGCAGCTCGGCGCCGGTGACGGGGCGCGGCAGCTTGGCCGAGGTGTCGGCATTGAGGGCGTCCTGCGATTCGGGACGGGCGACCGGGCGGTGGTACACGGGCCCCTCGTGGGCCACCGTGCGGGGCGGCACGTCGACGACGGTCTCGCCGCGCCAGCTGATCCGCAACCGGTCACCATCGGTGACTTCGCCGATCACGGTGGCCAGCACCTCCCACTTGCGGCACACCGCCATGAAGGCGTCCACGTTCTCCGGGGCGACCACCGCGCACATGCGTTCCTGCGACTCGCTGCAGAGCACCTCGGCGGACGTCATGTCCTTGGCGCGCAGCGGGACGGCATCGAGCCGGATCGTCATACCACCGTCCCCGGCAGAAGCCAATTCCGAAGTGGCACAAGCCAGCCCGGCTCCGCCAAGGTCCTGGATGCCGATTACCAGCCCGCCCGCGTACAGCTCGAGGCAGCACTCGATGAGCACCTTCTCCGTGAACGGGTCGCCCACTTGCACCGAGGGCAGCTTCTTACGGGCGGCGCCGTCGGTGCTATCAGCACTGAAGGTGTCGGATGCCAGCACCGAGACCCCGCCGATGCCGTCGAGCCCGGTGCGCGCGCCGAACAGGATGATCTTGTTGCCGGCGCCGGAGGCGAATGCGAGATGCAGGTCCTCCTGGCGTAAAACGCCGACGCACAACGCGTTCACCAACGGATTTCCGGCATAGCACGGGTCGAAGACGGTCTCGCCGCCGATGTTCGGCAGGCCCAGCGAGTTGCCGTAGCCGCCGATACCGCGGACCACGCCGTCGACGACGCGGCGGGTATCGGGGGCATCGGCCGCCCCGAACCGTAACTGGTCCATCACCGCGACCGGACGCGCGCCCATGGCCATGATGTCGCGCACGATGCCGCCGACCCCGGTGGCCGCGCCCTGGTAGGGCTCGACGTAGGACGGGTGGTTGTGCGATTCCACTTTGAAGGTGACGGCCCAGCCGTCGCCGATGTCGACCACGCCGGCGTTCTCACCGATGCCGGCCAGCATCCCGGCGCGCATCTCGTCGGTGGTCGTCTCGCCGAAGTAGCGCAGGTGCACCTTGGACGACTTGTACGAGCAGTGTTCGCTCCACATCACCGAGTACATGGCCAGCTCGGTGTCGGTGGGCCGGCGGCCGAGGATCTCACGGATCCGCTGGTACTCGTCGTCTTTGAGGCCCAGCTCGTGGAAGGGTTGCGGTTGGTCGGGGGTGGTGGCGGCATGTTCGACGGTGTCAATCACGTGGATCTGCGCGCTCGTCACGCCAGACAGTCTAGGTCGGGCCGTCTTTGTCGCCGAGCGTGACGTCAGCGCGCGATTTTCGCCGGATTCTCAAAGCCAGGTCACGCTCGGCGAGGCGCCCGGGTCACTGCCCCGCCACACAGAACAGGTTGCTCTCCGGGTCGGCCAGCACCACCCAGCGGAAGTTCGCGCCGAACTGGTGCCGCTCCACCTCGGCGGCACCGGCGGCCGTCAACCGCGCCACTTCGGCCTCCACATCCTCGGCGGTGAAATCCAGATGCACCCGGTTCTTTCCGGGCGTGCGATCGGGCACCTTCTGAAACCCGAGCCGCGGCCCGTGGGCGCGAGTCACCACGATGAATTCGCCCGGCAACAGCTCGCGTGTCGTCCCGCCGAACTGCTCGGCCCACCAGCCGGCCAGTTTCGCCGGGTCGTTGCAGTCGAACGTGACCATCTCCACGCTGAGCGCCATACCTCAAGACCCTATGCCCCGGGCGACAGAAATGCTTGCAAGGCTGCGGAATAGGCCGCCACATCGCCGGCGCCCATCAGCTCCCGTGCCGAATGCATCGCAAGCTGGGCTGCACCCACGTCGACGGTGGGGATGCCGGTACGGGCCGACGCCAGCGGCCCGATGGTCGACCCGCACGGCAGGTCGGCACGGTGCTCATACCGCTGCAGCGGCACCCCGGCCTGCCGGCAGGCCATCGCGAACGCCGCGGCGGTACGCCCGTCGGTGGCGTATCGCAGATTCGGGTGCACCTTGAGCACCGGCCCGGCGTTGACTTCGATGGGGTGGCCCGGCTCGTGCCGATCGGGGTAATTGGGGTGGGTGGCATGGGCCATGTCGGCCGAGGCCAGCAGCGACACCGGCAGCTGCCGCAGCAAGTCCTCCCGGTTGCCGCCGGCGGCCAACACGATCCGTTCCAGCACGGTACCCAGCAGGTTTGACTGCGCGCCGCGGTCCGAGGACGAGCCGACCTCCTCGTGGTCGAACATCACCAAAACCGGCAGCACATCGCGCGGTCGGGCGGAAAGCAACGCTTCCAGCCCGGCATAGCAACTGGCTTGGTTGTCCAGTCGAGGCGCGCTCAGCAGGCACCCGTCAGACCCGATCAGCGCCGCCGGTGTCAGGTCATGCGTCATCAGATCCGCGGCCAGCACGTCGGCCTCGGGCACTCCGGCATGCCGCGCGACATAGCCGATGAAGGGACCGGCCGCGTCGCCGACGCCCCAGACCGCGTTGACATGCCGTTGGGGATCCAGCGTCACCGACTTGCGGTCCTCGGCCAAGTGGATGGCCAGCTGCGGCACCCGCAGGATCGGCTCGTCGATGCGGACCAGCCGGTGCCGCACCGCCGAGCCGTCCCGTATCGACAGCCGCCCGCTGACGCCCAGGTCGCGGTCCAGCCAGGAGTTGAGCCACGCGCCCCCGTAGGGCTCCAGCGCCACCACCTGCCAGCCGGCAACCAGCCGGTCCGGGTGCTGCTTGACCCGCAAATTGGGGCTGTCGGTATGCGCGCCGACGATCCGGAACGGGGCGGGGGCGCCGGTGGCGAGCTGACTGTTCCAAGCGACCAGCGAGCCGGCCCGCACAGTGAAGTAACGGCCCGGCTGCTGCGGCCAGCGGTCGGTTTCGCTGAGTTCGGTGTATCCGGCGTCCAGCAACCGCCGGGCCGCGGTGGCGCACACGTGAAACGGCGACGGCGAGGCGTCGATGAACTCGCAGAGGCCTCGCGCACTGGCTGTGGGTGTGGGCCCGCCGGACATGCACACCATCATGGCTGTCGGGGACCAGGTGGTTCACGCTAGGGTCGGCAGAGTGCCACCGGTTCAGCCACAACCCATCCTCGCGCCGCTGACGCCGGCAGCGATTTTTCTCGTGGCCATCATCGACGACGGCGGTGAGACGGCCGTGCATGACGGGTTGGCCGACATCTCGGGATTGGTGCGCGCGATAGGGTTTCGCGACCCGGGCAAGAATCTGTCGGCGGTGACCTCGATCGGCTCGCACGCGTGGGACCGGTTGTTTTCCGGCCCGCGGCCGGCGAAACTGCATCCGTTCGTCGCGCTGCACGGGCCGCGGCACACCGCGCCGGCCACCCCGGGGGATCTGCTGTTTCACATTCGCGCCGAAACCATGGATGTGTGCTTCGAATTGGCCGGGCGCATTCTCAGCGCGATGGCCGGCGCGGTCACCGTTGTCGACGAGGTGCACGGATTCCGCTTCTTCGACAATCGCGACCTGTTGGGTTTCGTCGACGGCACCGAAAACCCAAGTGGTCCAATCGCTGTCAGCGCAACCGCCGTCGGCGACGAGGACCCGGAGTTCGCCGGCGGCTGCTATGTGCACGTGCAGAAGTATGTCCACGACATGAGGTCGTGGGACTCGCTGTCGGTCACCGAGCAGGAGCAGGTGATCGGGCGCACCAAGCTGGAAGACATCGAACTCGGTGACGACGTGAAGCCGGCCAATTCGCACATCGCGCTCAACGTCATCACCGACGACGACGGCACCGAGTTGAAGATCGTGCGGCACAACATGCCGTTCGGCAAGGTCGGCACGAGCGAGTACGGCACCTACTTCATCGGTTATTCACGCGCCCCCGAGGTCACCGAGCAGATGCTGCACAACATGTTTCTCGGCGATCCCCCCGGCAACACCGACCGCATTCTGGATTTCTCCACCGCGGTCACCGGCGGGCTGTTCTTCTCCCCCACCGTCGACTTCCTCGACGATCCACCGCCGCTGCCCCAATCACCGGCGCCCGCTCCGGCGGCGGTGCCGGCCCCCGACGACGGTTCACTCTCGATCGGCAGCCTGAAAGGAACCTCCCGATGAACAATCTGTACCGCGAACTGGCTCCGGTCACCGAAGCCGCTTGGGCCGAAATCGAATTGGAGGCCACGCGGACGTTCAAGCGGCATATCGCCGGGCGCCGGGTGGTCGACGTCAGCGGTCCGGGCGGACCGGTCGCCGCCGCGGTCAGCACCGGTCGGCTGATCGACATCTCCGCGCCCACCGACGGCGTCATCGCCCACCTGCGCGCCAGCAAGCCCCTGGTGCGGCTACGGGTACCATTCGCCTTGTCGCGCAACGAGATCGACGACGTCGAGCGCGGTTCACAGGACTCGGACTGGGATCCGGTGAAGGCGGCCGCCAAGAAGCTGGCCTTCGTCGAGGACCGCACCATCTTCGAGGGCTACGCGGCCGCGTCCATCGAGGGCATCCGCAGCGCCAGCTCGAACCGGCCGCTGACATTGCCCGAAGACCCACGCGAAATCCCGGATGTCATCTCGCAGGCGCTGACCGAACTGCGCCTGGCCGGCGTCGACGGGCCGTATTCGGTGCTGCTCGCCGCCGACGTCTACACCAAGGTCAGCGAAACCACCGAGCACGGCTACCCCATCCGCGAGCACCTGAACCGGCTGGTCGACGGCGACATCATCTGGGCGCCGGCCATCGACGGCGCTTTCGTGCTGACCACCCGCGGGGGTGACTTCGACCTGCAGCTGGGCACCGATGTCGCGATCGGCTATACCAGTCACGACGCCGACACCGTGCAGCTCTATCTGCAGGAGACCCTGACCTTCCTGTGCTACACCGCCGAGGCTTCGGTCGCGCTCAGCCCGCCCTCGGATTAATACCGGCCGCATCGGATTCACAGCTGCGGCCGGCGCCGGTGGAACCTGGTGGCCTGCTGAAACGCATGCCCGCATTGGACCAGGAACTGCTCGGCGAAATGACGGCCGACGAACTGCACCCCCAGCGGCGTGCCGCGCGACGTGACTCCCGCCGGCAGGCATATCGCCGGGTTACCAGTGACATTGAGCGGGGCAGTCGGTCCTGCCAACGCGGCGGACAGCACCGAATCCACACCCAGCATCCGCATGCCGGCCACCGTCGGCGACGCCAGACCGGCGCTGGGCAGCAACACCAGATCCACGTCGGTAAACACCCGCTGCAGCGCTTCGGTGCACTCCTGCCGCCGGGTGATCAGCCCTTGGTACTCAACGGCACTCAGCTTCCGTGCGTTGTCGAGAAGCCCGCGCAGCACCGGTCCGTACTCGTCGGCACGTGCCGGATAGGTCTCGGCATGCGCGATCGCCGTCTCGACCCCGCGCATCGTGGCGAACACGTCGACCATCCGATCCAGCGCGGGCAGCGTGACCTCGACGACCGGCCAACCAATTCCTTCCAGTGTCGAGACGACCTGGGCCATCATGGATGTGGTGTCGTCATCGAAACCGGACAGTTGCGACCGGTCCACACCGGCTCGGGGGACCCGGCTCAGCGCGAGGTCAGCCGCATAGTCGGGCACGGGCGTTCGCGATGACGTCGGGTCGCCGACGTCGAATCCGGCAATGGCGCTCAGCAGGACCGCCGCATCCACAGCGCTTCTGGCGATAGGTCCGACGTGGTCGAAACTTGCTGCCAGCTCGACGATTCCATGCCGACTCACCCGGCCCCAGGTTGGTTTGATCCCGGTGACCCCGCACATGCTCGTCGGAAACCTGATCGATCCCCCGGTGTCCGAACCGATCGAACCGAAGCACAGCCCCGCTGCGGTGGCCACGGCGCAGCCACTCGACGACACGCCTGCCCAGGTCGCAGGGTCCCACGGATTGACCGGCGCCGGAAGGCTCGGATGGTATGCGAGATATGCCCCCTCGGTCATGGCCAGCTTGCCGGTGATCACGGCACCGGCAGCGCGCAACCTTGCCACGACAGTGGCGTCATACGACGACCGGAACTCGCGATGGATGACGGTGCCTGCGCCCGTGGGGGCATCGGCGGTGTAGCAGAGATCTTTCACACCGATGGGCACACCATGCAGGACTCCGCGCCAGTGCCCCCGGGCGAGTTCAGCGTCGGCAGCGCGAGCGGCCTCGACCGCGGAGTCCGTCATGACGAACGCGTGGCTTTTCAGCCCCCCATCGAGCTTGTCGATTCGGTGCAGCGTCGCGTGGGTCAGTTCCGCCGAACTGATCTGCCGAGTGCGAATCAGCGAGGCGACCTCGGTCAGTTCACGCTTCCAGATCTCGTCGTCCAGTTGCGCTGAAACCTCAGATCTCCTGGCTGTCAACGAATCTCGGCGATCGCCGCTGGCTGAAGGCGGCCACCCCTTCTCGGACATCCGCTCCTTCGTAGGCTTCTACACCGAATCGGATCAGGGCATCGGTATCGGCTGCGGTCAGCGCCCGGCCGTGCATATTGGCGACCACCTTCGTCGCGCGCATGGTCACCGCCGACTGCCGGCAGATCTGACCGACCAGTTTGGCTGTCGCGTCCGGCAATTCATCTGCTGCGACGACCTTCTGCACCAACCCCCACCGCGCGGCCTGCTCGACGTCCACCAGTTCTCCGCTGAACAGCAGATACTTCAGGGCCGCCGGACCGATAAGGCCCGCAACGGTATCGGACTCGGTGAGGCCGAGGGTGACGCCGAGCTTGCCGATCGGGATGCCAAAGCGTGCGTCGTCGGCCGCGATACGGACATCGCAGGCGGCGAGCAGTTCGCACCCGCCACCGACGGCAAGTCCGCGGACCGCGCCGATGACCGGAACCGGTATTGCGGTCACGGCCCGTAGGCAGGCCGCGACGCTCTCGTTGTAGGTCGCCGCGTCCACGGCGGTCATCCGGGTGCGGGGAAACTCGCTGATATCGGCGCCCGCGGCGAACGCCGCATCGCCCGCACCGCGAATAACCACCGCCCGCAGGTCCGATTCGCCCGCCAAGTCGTCGAACAGCAGCTTCAGCCGGCGCCAGGCCGCCAGGTTCAATGCGTTGTGCGCCAACGGATTACACAAGGTGGTCACCACGACGCTTCGGTGGATCTGCACGGCTACGCGATCGATGACCTCCGCGGCGGGCGGTTCACTGCGAATGATGCGGCTTATCACGCCTTCGAGATCTTCGCCGGACGTGATGCCGGACGTGACGATTTCCTCGGTGGGGGCCATGCGCATCCTCTCGCTGCCGTTGCGGACCCCGCAGCCCCCCGCCGGCTAAGCGACTGACGACACCGTGCTCGCAGTTGCCGAGCCGGCGTCGCTCGGGAGTCCGGTTTCGGTCTGGTCGGCGGTCACTACCCATCGACTGATCCTCCACACGCCCTGCTGTTTGACCACGGTGAAGTCGTAACAGCCGGTGAGGTCGGCGACCGGCGAACCGCCTTGCCGGATTGAGAATACTTGGACGTAGCAGTGCCCGGTAGCTTCATCGGCGCTTTGGCCGGTGAACCACAACGAGTTCAGGGCGTGACGCCGTTTGTTTCCGTCGGCCCTGAAACCCGATTTCCGCACCGAGAGCAACCGCATCACGGTATCGATGTCCGCCGTAAGCTCGCGGTTGTCGTGCAGCAAGACAAGTTCGGGCGAATCGGTGAACAAGGCACGAAAATCCTCGAGCCTGTCTTGGTCGTAGGCGTAGGCGTAAGCGCCGAACAAGTTGATGATTGCCAGTCGATCTGCGGCGTCGAAGTTCACGCCCCCGACATCTGCGACCGCCATGGATTGTTCTGTCAACATCGATCGACCTTCCCTTTCGAATTTTGCGAGCCCGGCTTACTCGACGCGGGCTCTGCGGACAAGTGGTGAAGCCCCCTGGGTGACGCAGGGCCTAGTTGGTGGTCGGCAACGGCCACCGGCGCGTGCCACCGCGTCAGTGTGGCGACCCGCCGGCTCCGGGCGGCTCGCCCGCAATTTGTCTTCAGCAGTTGACAATATGATGTTATGACTGCGCTTGCCATGGTGTCAATCACGATTGACAGAATCGTTACGGTGAAATCGCGGAGAGGCCGCGGTGCGTTGGCCGCCGTCGCGTCGCCCGGCCACGTCTCGGCCGCCGCAGTGGCTCCAGCGCGTGTGACGACGGCCGTCGGTCAAGCCCATCGCCTATGCTGTCGATCGTGGCGGCCAGACCCAGCACCCGAGCACCGCAGACAGAACTCGGCCTTGCACTGCGGATTGCCTGGTGGAGCTATTCCCGGCGAATTGATGTCGAGATGGAAGCCGCGGGTTTCCCGGATCTACAGTTCCCGATGATCTACGTCTTCGCCCTGTATTCGCAGCCGGAGCCCATGACGATCTCCCAGATGGGACGGCAATTCAGCGTCAGTCGCCAGGCAGCCAGCAAGGTCGTCGCCGACTTGCGCCGCCGTGGCTACGTGCACGTCACTCCGTCGACCACCGACCAGCGCGAGAAGGTTGTCGAGCTGGCACCGAAGGCCATCGAGTACGTCACTGCGCGCCTGCGCAAAGCGGCTGCCCTAGACCGGGCGATCCGCAAGCGCCTCGGTGACGACGGCCGCGACGAACTGATCAGGCTGCTGGGCGAACTCGGCGCAGTCGCCAGATCGAAGCTGGATTTCGACCCCGGCATGTTCCCGGTCAAAGAGCCGGGCTGGTATTAGCTCCTGCTCGCCCGGGACGAGATCCGCGCCGATAGGCGGCTCAGCGGTGGAAGAAGCCCGAGTGCCCGCTATCGGTGCCGGGGAATTCACTGATGTTTCCGACGCCCGAGTTGCGGATACCGATGTTGAAGAAGCCCGAGTTCTGGAATCCCACGCCATTGTTGACGCCATTGAAGAAGCCTGAACCTCTATCGCTTGAGTTATAGAAGCCCGAGCCGCCGAAGCCGAAGTTGTTGAAGCCGGAACCTAACGGCCCTAAGTTACGCCCGCCAGACGACTTCTCCCCGGCGTTGGTGAAGCCTGAGCTATCGTCGCCCTGGTTGAAAAAGCCCGAGGTGCCGGTGCCCAGATTTCCGAAGCCGGAACTCTGGCCGGGCCCGTCGCCCACCTGCCCGATAGCCGTGTTCAAGTTGCCTGAATTGAAGCCACCGGTGTTGATACTGCCCGAATTGCCGAACCCGGTGTTTGTGGCGCCGGCATTGAAGACGCCGGTATTGCGCTCACCCGAATTGAAGAAGCCGGTGTTCCCCTGACCTGAGTTGAACAGACCGGTGTTCTCGTTCGCCGAGTTGAAGAAACCCGTGGTATACCGGCCGGAGTTGAACGCACCCGTGGTTTCGCCGGAGGTGTTACCGAAGCCGGTGGCTTGCAGGCCGGTATTCCAGAAACCGGTGACGGTGCCGCCCGTCGTTTGGAATCCGGTGTTGTTGGTCCCCGAGACTTCGAAACCGGTGTTGGCAAAGCCGGAATTGAAGATGCCGACGTTGTTGGTGCCGGAGTTGAAAAAGCCGATGTTTCCGGTTCCCGAATTGCCGAAGCCGATGTTGCCGCTGCCCGTGTTCAGGCCACCTATTCCGACCTGATTGTTGCCGGTGAGCCCAAAGCCGATGTTGCCGTTGCCGGTGTTGCCGAAGCCGATGTTGCCGTTGCCGGTGTTGCCGAAGCCCCAGTTGGAATCCCCGGTGTTTCCCGAGCCCCGGTTGAAGCTGCCGGTGTTTGCACTGCCGATGTTGTTCTGGGCGGGAGTGTTGGTCGGGCCCACGTTGCCGAAGCCGACGTTGCCGTCGCCCTTGTTACCGCCGCCGACATTGCCTTTGCCGTCGTTGCCGAAGCCGACGTTCTGGCTGCCGTTATTGCCCCCGCCGACGTTACTGGTGCCCGAGTTGCCGCCGCCCACGTTGCTGTCGCCGCGATTGCCGCCGCCCAGGTTGGAACTGCCGCTATTTCCACTGCCGAGATTGGAGCTGCCGGTATTGCCGCTGCCCACATTGGAATTGCCGATGTTTCCATTGCCCACGTTGTCGTCACCGTGGTTTCCGTTGCCCACGTTGCCGCTGCCGTTGTTGCCCACGCCGATGTTCTGTGGGCCGGAGATGCCGAGCGCGTTGAACAGCGATTGCTGCCAGGACGTCAGCTGCGCTGCCGCCGCCGAGGCACCGGCGTGGTAGCCGGCCATCACGCCCACATCCTGGGCCCACATCTCCTCATAGGCGCCTTCGAAGGCCGCAATCGCCGGGAAGTTCTGCCCGAACAGGTTCGACAACACCAGCGACACCAACCGAGAGCGATTGGCCGCCACCGCTACGGGGTGGACGATGGCGGCCTGCGCCGCCTCGAACACCCCGGCGACTGCTCGGGCCCCGCCTGCCACACCGGCGGCCTGCGCCGCTGTTGCGTCAAGCCACGCCGCATACGGGGCGGCCGCGGCCGCCATCGTCGCCGCTGCCGGACCCTGCCACGATGCGGCGGTCAGGCCCGCCGTCACCGCGGAAAATGAGGCCGCCGACAGGCTCAACTCCTCGGCCAGCGCATCCCAGGCGCCGGCGGCCGTCAGCAACGGCGCCGGGCCAGCGCCGGCGAACATCAGTGCCGAATTGACTTCCGGCGGCAACAACGCGAAATTTGGCGGCATCATGACTCCTCTACTCGCCAGGAGCGGATCCACCAAATCTAGTCTCGCCGGGCGGCGATAATCAGCAAATCTGCAAACCTGTTGCCGGCGTGGTGATCTGGCGTCAATTCGCGACGAGTGTGGTTGCCGGAGGCGTAACGTCGACACCAAGGCCGGCGAAAGGACTGGGAGTTGCTCGACGATTCCTACGGCGACGTCGTGCTCGGCGCCCGCCCGGCCGGGCAGGACGCGGCGGGCCGCTGCAGTGTGCCGGAACTGCGCGTCGCGGTGGCCGGACATGAACTGGCCAGGGAGTACTCATGGTGACCTCGGACGCATTTCATCCGGAATTTCACAGCGACGCAACGCCGGGCGTGGCCGCGCGCAACCGGGTACACCACGTCAGATCATCCGAAATCAGTTCCGACACAGCACAATCGGAGGGAATGCGGCGATTCGCCGCGCTCAGCGGACGTTCCGTCGGCGCCGAGAAGTTGTGGATGGGCGAGACGCACGTCTCGCCCGGAACGGCGTCGGCCAACCACCATCACGGCGACTCCGAAACCGCAATCTATGTACGAAGTGGCCATCCAGAGTTCGTGTTTCACGACGGCGTCCAGGAAGTGCGCATCTCGACCCAGCCCGGTGACTACATCTTTATCCCGCCGTATCTGCCGCATCGGGAAGAGAACCCCGACCCGACCACGCCCGCGGAGGTGGTCATCGCGCGCAGCACCCAGGAGCCGATCGTGGTCAACCTACCGGGGCTTTATCCGCTCTGATCCGGCTGCCTCGTCTAGCGGGCTGAGCACGGTAACCGCGATCGGCTCGCTCAGCAGGGCGGGCAGCCGTTCGCGGTAACTGCGGTAATGGGCGGAGCCCCGGTGCTCGTCGAGTGCGCTGCGGTCGCGATAACGCTCGAACAACACCAGCTCGGCGCCGTCGGCGCTTTCGTAGAGGTCATAGGTACGGCACCCGCCTTCGGCGCGGGTCGGCGCGATCATCCCGGCGAGCAGGACACGCAGCGCATCCATCGATTCCGGGCGCGGGGTGAACCGGGCGATGACCGCGATTGACGACGACATGTGACGACCTTCCGGGCAGGTGTGCCGCCGGCCCTTGACGGCCGACGTTCTAAGACGTTTTAATACGTCCTATGACGAGTGTCAAGCTTGATCTGGATGCCGCCGAGTTCCGGATATCGCGCGGCAGCGTGCCGGCGAGCACTCAGCTTGCCGAGGCACTCAAGACGCAGATCGTCAAACAACGGCTGCCCAGCGGTGGGCGGCTGCCCAGCGAGCGGGAGCTGATCGACAAGTCGGGGCTGAGCCGGGTGACGGTGCGGTCCGCGGTGGGGATCCTCGAACGTCAGGGGTGGCTGGTGCGTCGGCAGGGACTGGGCACCTTCGTCGCCGATCCGGTCAGGCAAGAACTCGGTTCGGGGGTGCGCACGATCACCGAGGTGCTGCTGAGCTCCGGTGTCGCCCCGCGAGTGGAGGTGTTGTCCCACAGCGTGTGCGCGCCACCGCAACCGATCGCCGCGGCACTGACCTTGCCGGAGGTCTTGTGTATCCGCCGGCGCTTCAGCGCGGGCGGCGAACCCTTGGCGCTGGTCACCGCCTACCTACCGCCGGGTGTGGGCGATGCTGTGGAACCACTGCTATCCGGTGCCCTCGATACCGAAACCACGTACACGATGTGGGAGCAACGACTGGGCATCCGGATTGCCAAGGCCACCCACGACATATCGGCGGCCGGCGCATCCGCCGAAGTCGCCGCGGCGTTGGAGCTGCCGGCGGGCGCACCGGTGCTGGTGCTCGACCGCACCAGCTACCGCGAAGACGGCAAAGCGCTCGAGGTGGTGGTGTTCCACTACCGCCCCGATCGGTACAAGTTCTCCGTCACACTGCCGCGAACGCTGCCCGAGGCGGGCGCCGGAATTATCGAAAGGTCGGAATTCACATGAACATCGCCGGATCCGATGACCCCCACTTCGGACTTGTCCTTGCGCTGACGGTCAACGGGCTGGCGGTCAGCAGATACCCCGATATGGTTACCGTCTCGCGAGCCGCAGAGCACTACGGATTCGACTCCATCTGGCTCTGCGATCATTTCCTGACGGTCAGCCCGGACGACTACGTCAAAGACGCCGGCATCGCCGGCCAATCCAGTAAAACCCGCCAGGACGCACGGCCCACATCGCTGCCCCTGCTGGAATGCTGGACGGCGTTGACGGCGCTGGCTCGCGATACCACCCGGCTGCGCCTGGGCACCAGTGTGCTGTGCAACTCGTATCGCCATCCCTCGGTGCTGGCCAAAATGGCCGCCACTCTGGACGTGATCTCCGAGGGACGCCTCGATCTGGGGTTGGGCGCAGGCTGGTTTCAGCGCGAGTTCGAGGCCTATGGCATTTCGTTTCCGCCGGTGGGCGAGCGAGTCTCCGCATTGGCCGAAGCCCTGGAGGTGATCCGGACGGTCTGGACCGAGCCGAACCCCACCTTTGCCGGCAGGTTCTACACGCTGAACGGCGCGATCTGCGATCCGCCTCCCCTCCAACGGCCCCACCCACCGCTCTGGATCGGGGGCGAAGGAGACCGCGTGCACCGCATCGCGGCCAAGCTGGCGCAGGGTCTCAACGTGCGGTGGTGGTCGCCACAGCAGGTGGCCCGACGCCGGGAGTTCCTGGCACGGGCCTGCGAGTCGGCCGGCCGTGACCCGGGCACACTGCAGCGGTCGGTGACCGTGCTGCTGGCACCGACCGATTCGGCGGCGGACGAAGCGCGAATTCGCTTGGAGTTCTCCTCCATTCCCGAGTCCGGCCTCATCGTCGGGCACCCGGATCGCTGCGCGGAGCGCATCCGTGACTACCAGGATTGTGGGGTCACCCACTTCCTGTTCACGGTTCCGCGGGTGGTGGAGTCCGACCATCTGCACGTCATCGGTCGCGACATCATTCCGTTGCTCAAGTCCCGGGTCACGGCGTCATGACTCGTGCCGGGGATCTGGACCCGTATCTGGCGCCGACCGACTACGTCGACGCCCGCCATCCGCTGGTCCGGGCGACGGCTGCAGCGCTGGTGCACGGTGCCACATCCGATGTCGAGCGGGTCGGACGCATCTATCACTACGTGCGTGATCTGCCCTATGACATCCTTGCCGCATTCCGCTACCTCGCCCGGGGCGAACACCGGGCCAGCGACGCACTCCGGCACGGTGTCGCCTTCTGCATGGGAAAGGCGAGCATGTTCGTCGCCCTATGCCGAGCGGTGGGCGTGCCGGCCCGCGTCGCCTTCCAGACGTTGAGCTCCCCGGACAAGGAGTTTCTCTCCCCGGAGGTCCGTGCCCTGTGGGGAGGCAAATCCGGCAGGCCGTTGCCGTGGCACTCTCTCGGCGAGGCCTACCTGGGCAACCGATGGGTCAAGCTAGACGCCACCATCGACGCGACGACGGCGGCGCGGCTGGGCAAACCCTACCGGCGCGAGTTCGACGGCGTCACCGACATTCCGACGGTTGAGGGCCCCGTCCTGCAGGAAAACGGCAGCTACGCCGACTACCCGGGCGACGTCGCCCTATGGTACGCACTGGTGGCACGCGCGGTGCTGAATGCCTTGGAGTCCAGCGACATTCACGCTCGAGTCGCCGACGACGACGAACTGTGGGCCGGCCCTCGCCGGGAGGCGGTGGCGCGCCGGCAAGGAGCCGGTCCCTGACCCGCACTCATCACACGTCAAGGGGTGATTGTCTAACCCGGTATTTATCGAACTAGTGCGCACCGCTGGCGTGGATTTCGGCTAGGGCTTGGGCGAGGTCGTCAGGGATGGAGTCGGCGGCGGCGATGGTGTGTTGTCCGGCTTGGATGGTGATGGTGCGGTAGCGTCGTACAGTTCGCACGAATTTCCTTATGGTCCAAACGATTCGGTGCTCGATCCAGTGCGTGAGGGTACGCGACATCAACGACACCGGTTACGACGACTACCGCGAGGCAGGACTGGAAGTTGCAGCGCGCGAAATAGCCATGCTGAGCCCGAATGATCTGCCGGCTGGTCCCTTATCCCCCGGGTGACCCGCGCATCGCCGGCGTGGACTGGCTCAGTCAGCTGAGGTGACTGGATGTGGACCGAGCGTGCCGACGTCAATGTTCGGTAACTGGTCGTCGGCGGCCGCTACAGCGAATAGGGAGGCGGCGGAATAGAAAGCGTCTTCGGTCATGAGGCCGCGCCGGGCCATTTCGATGCGATCCACCGGTCTACCCCATCGACTGCCGAAAAGGCGCTTGAGTTGGCTGGGATCAGGCCGGTTCAGATTCAGATGTGGTCTTTGGCGGGCTAATTCGTCACGCTTGGCCAATGCAGCAGGCCACCGCGTTCCGCCACTCGGGCAGTCTCGGATCGTCGCGCAGCAGCTCGAGGAAATGCTGCACGGCCGGCGGTGACCGGGTGAAA
This sequence comes from Mycobacterium pseudokansasii, assembly GCF_900566075.1. NCBI lineage: Bacteria > Bacillati > Actinomycetota > Actinomycetes > Mycobacteriales > Mycobacteriaceae > Mycobacterium > Mycobacterium pseudokansasii. The sequence goes on from NZ_UPHU01000001.1 coordinate 5,520,864, forward strand.
AGCAGTGTGCGGGTGGTTATCCGTGCCGCGACTGCAATCTGGTCGTCGCCCAAGGCTTCATATTCCCCGGCGGTGAGCCAATGTTCACTCACCGATTTGGGAAAGCCGGTCTCGTCCACGACGCCGGTGGCCAAAGCATGGCGGTGCGCCACAAACTCCAGCGCACGTTGGTAGGTGCCGTACGTGACTTTCGGCTCCAATTCGGCGATAGCCTTCGCAGCGCGCTCACGTACGCTACCGAGATCCTCGGGGTGCATCAATGTCCAGTACCACGCAGCGACTTGTTCCAATGCGGGCAGGTATACCCACCGGTCTGTCGCGCACACGCACAACAGGGATAGCACGTCCACGTCGAGGACGTCCACGACGGACTTGCCGCCGGTTGCGCCCGGTACGGCCACAGGTACCGGCGGTGCCCATCGCCGTTGCCACCGCTTAGATCAGATCGTGGGGCGCACCCCCGACTGAACCGCGTAATCCTGCGGCCCCCGGGCGATTTTCTTCAGCGCGAGGACCGCGTCAGCATGTTTGATGTCGACTCGCATCGACCTCAGCTGCCTTGCCAACTTTCGGCAGTCTGGGGCTCCGACGGCGCCGAGCAGGTGGTCCTAGGTGCGCATGGTGAATGGTGTACCGCGAGCCGTTTCGATGAGCTGGGTAGCTACCGACCTGGCCATCGCACCGGATTCGACTGCCACAGCGACGGTTTGACGGATATTGACCAGCGCATCAACAAAGACGGGGTAACCGTCTTCGGGATCTCCGTGCACCATGGCCACCTCGTCGTCTGCCTCCAACAGGCCATTTCGATAACTCTCGAAGACCCAGCCGTAGCCCTCCATACCAAGGGGATGCAGCTCGGCAGCGCGCAACGCCCCCATGCTGGAAGATCCAACAACCCGGATCCCGTCGGCGATCAGAGTCAAAGTGCCTTACCGTCGGCTGGTGGGGTCCGCAGGCGAGCGGTACCCGCGCCGCTCAGCGAATTCTCAACTGATTCTTCGCAACCGCCATCCCTGATTCAAAGGATTTCCGCAGCAAGCCGCCTCAACATGGGCATCATGACGTCGTCGCCGCTGGGTGAGCCACTGTCCACGAACTTGATCGAACGCTATCTGTGCAGCCGCGGAAAACGGTACTTCCGCGGCCGGCATGACGGTGAGTTCTTCTTCGTCGCAAACGCTTACCCGCGAAGATTGCACGTCCACCTGGAGATCTCGCTCGAGCATCCGGACGTGTTCACCATCCGGGTCACTCCCGCATACTTTTTCCCCGCCGCGGACCGGGCCCAGCTGGTGCGGTTCGCAGACCTGTGGAACACCCGGAATCACGCATTGACCGCAATCATGCACGGGTCTTCCGATCCACAGCGCGTCGGCGTCACCGCCTGCAATTCCCAATGGATTCCAGGTCTCGTCCGGTTCAACGAGTTCGCAGATACCGTCGACCGCGCCTTGGACGCCGCGGTGGATCTGTTCGGCGAGTTGACCCCGGTTGCCGGGCTGCCCCAACCCACAGCGCCATTGCTGCTCGATGCCGGGTGAGGGCTCGCGGGTCGCTGGAACTTGTTAATTATGGCGATGATTCGTCCATCTTCGGTCGCCTCGCCCATGTTGCGCTGTTATCCACACCATGCGGCACCTGTCTTGGACTGGCCAGTCTGGTCCGCTTGCCATAGCCGCGCAGCACTACTTGCCTGCCCAGCCCCCCACATTGTCTGTTCGTAGGCGTCACCGGCCCGCGCGGTTTGGGCTGAAGCAAGGATGCCGTGGCTGCGATTTTGCCAATTCCACAGGCAAGCAGCGAAGTTGACTGGCTCGCCGATGACGGTTTGTTCGAATCGTGTGAGGTAAGCACCTGCGATGCCGGCCAGGACTATTCCGGCGGCAACGCCGATACCGGCCTGGCATTCGGGTACCTCGGCAGCGAGTCGGTGTGCAATGGCTCATGCGGTGGCCAGCGCGCCGGGTTCTGGTGAACAGACACGCGCCGGTGCGCCAAGAACCCACGGAATCGCGGTCGCCCAACGCGCCTGGACTTGGCGCGCTGGCGCTGCCGTCGGTCGCGTCGACGAAAAGGTCGCAGCTCTTGCCGATTTCAATATCCGACTCACGGCGTTGCCAATCGGCCGGTGACCATCGCACGGTGGATGGTGTGGTTAGCGCCGCCAACCAACCACAGCGATGAGGTCGACCACCCGGTCAGCAGCACCGCGATCCATGTGGAGGCACAGAGATCGGGTTCCGGCATGAACACGACGTATCCTGCAAGCCAAGGTTGTCGACCGATACGGAGCTGCCGGTGCAGCCACGGTCGCGAGTCAAAGTCGTTACGGGTATGGAGATGCATTGATGTCGATACGAAGGCGACAGCTGGTGGTGGCCGTCACGGCTGCCGTCGGATTAGCGGCATGCGACGTCTCGGGCAGGCCGCCCGACGATAAGCGGGTCCTACGAGTGGGAGCGGCTTTTCCTGATCCGCCCTTCAACGGCATGCCTACAGGTGGCGGTTTCGACATCGACCTGATGACCGAGATTGCCGGAGCCCTCGGCACTGAGGTCAGCTTCATTCGCTACGACGGCGCCGATTTCAACGGCATCTTCGGCGCGCTCAACAGCGGTGACTACGACTGCGTCGCAGCCGGAACCACCGTGACACCCGAACGTGAGAAGCAAGCGGCATTCGTTGCGCCATACCTGATCTCGGGGCAATCACTGGCCGTCGACACCGCCCGGCTGCCCAGCGTGCACTCCATTGACGACCTGTCTGGACTGACAATCGGCGTCCAGCAGGGCAACACCAGCCAGCCAATCGCGAATCGCCTGGTCGCCGAAGGCCGAGCCGGCGCCGTACGGGTCTACGACTACGGCGCTGTCCGTTCAGCGATAACCGACTTGACCACAGGCGGCTGCGACGCCTTCATGAAGCTGGCGCCGGTGCTGACCGAGTTGGTCAAGCCGGTGCAAGGCGTGGAGGTCGTCCAGCGCACGGGCATATCGGTAGAAAAGATCGCGATCGCGGTCCCTAAGACAGACCACGACCTTCTTGAGCGGATCACCGCCGCACAGGCCACGCTAGAGGCGAACGGCACCCTGCCACGACTCCGGCAGCGATGGCTCGGCAATCCCAATGCGTACCAAGCTTAGCGATGGCCACCGTACCGGACGGCCAGGGCAAATCAGAAGCGCCGCCTTGCATTTGCTACCAGGGCCGGCTATCCGAACGCAACGTGTATAGCAGTGGCCGTACCACGACCATTGGAGACCACTGGACCAAGAACCGGAGTAGTGCTTATCGTCGCCTGAGCCGGGTAGTACGCCTGCGCTGACGCAAATCCGGTGGCGCGCTATCTCTTGCCCCGGGGCTTGACGCACGCGCCGCTTCGGGTGCAACCATTTGGGCAAACGGGTGCCGCCTGGCTTCTACAACTGCGGCCGCGTTGCCGAGACCGACCTCAGCGCGATGTCCACTCGGGCGTTCTCCGCGCTGGCGTCGAGGTCGCGGCCGCGCGGGCGACCCAATACCGCAGTGCGTGCTCGGTTTCGGCCGGCATGTGTCGTATGACCGGCCTTGGCCGACGATCCGGGGATTGCGGTATTTGCAGCGGTGCCCGCACACCACATCCGGCACTGGAAAGACAGCGGTGCCACCGAGTTGGCCAACCTGGTGCTGCTGTACCCGTATCGCCACCGTGGCGTCATGACCGGGGCGTCATCACCATCGCCGGACCCGCAGTCGATCTCACCGTCACCGACAACACCGGACGACCGCTGCGCGCAGGATCGCTCGCGCGTGCGCCCAACCTTCCCCCTGCCGTCGCGCCGTGCCCCGGGCCCACCGGCGAGCGCCCCGACTGGTGATGGTACGAATCATTTCACCCCCCACCACCACCGACAACCAACCAGGTTGGTCAGCAGCATCGTATCGAAGCTTAAACAGCTTGGCGCACCGAGAATTTCGCTTGTGTTACCCGCCGCTATCGGATCTTTGGTAATGAAGGCCGGCTAAACCAGGCCGCACCGGCGCCGACCCGATAACCAGGCCCTCATCAACATCCCGCAGACGTGCGCACCAACGTGAGTATGAGCCAAGTCGGGAATACCGCAGTGCGTGCCCGATTTCGGCCGACATGTGTCGCTTGACCGGAGCACTATGCACGACAACAGGTTCGGGTGTCATGTGCGCGCCAACATCTCAGCGTCAGCGTCAGGCCACCAGCACCGCGTCCAGAACCGAATAGAACAGGCCCAGACCGTCGTCGGACGGACCGGTCAACGCCTCGATCGCGTGTTCGGGATGGGGCATCAACCCGACCACCCGACCGTTGGCCGAGCTGATGCCGGCAATGTCGCGCAGTGAGCCGTTGACGTTGTCGTGGTACCGAAACACCACCCGTCCCTCGCCTTCCAATTCGTCCAGCACCGCTTCGGGTGCCACATAACGGCCCTCGCCGGATTTCAGCGGCACCAGCACGTCGACGCCCGGTTCGAAACGCGATGTCCAGGCCGTCGACGTCGACGCGACCCGCAGCCACACGTCACGACAGACGAAATGCAAACCCACATTGCGAGTGAGGGCGCCGGGCAGCAGCCCGGCCTCACAAAGCACCTGAAATCCGTTGCAAATACCCAGAACCGGCATACCGCCAGCGGCAGCGGCCACCACTTCGCCCATCACCGGTGCGAAACTGGCGATCGCACCCGCGCGAAGATAATCGCCGTAGGAGAAGCCACCGGGAACCACGACCGCGTCGACTCCCTGGAGGTCGGCGTCCGCGTGCCAGAGACTCACCGCCTCGGCGCCCACCAGCCGTACCGCGCGCGCAGCGTCCACGTCGTCGAGCGTGCCCGGAAACGTGATAACCCCGATGCGAGCTGTCACTGCGGGTCCCGGCTGATCGTCCAGTCCTCGATTACCGTGTTCGCCAGCAGCGACTCGGCGATTTCGGCCAGCGTGGAGTCGTCGACGGAATCGTCGACCTCGAGCTCAAACCTCTTGCCCTGTCGCACATCCGAGATTCCGGCATGACCGAGCCGGCCCAACGCGCCAACGATTGCCTGACCCTGCGGATCGAGAATCTCCGCCTTGGGCATGACATGCACGACCACCCGCGCCACCGGCGCTCCTCCTCAGATCCGATTGCTCGGGCCCAACTCTACCGGCGGCAGCTGCCGCGCCGCGTCCCAGGCGCGCTGAGGCTATTCCCCGCAGTACGTGGCCTCGACCGTCTGCTCGCCGAGGACCTTCATTTCTTTGATTCGGAGCTGGTCGGCCAACCCCTTTTCCTGAATGACTGATTGCAGGCGATCGTAGAAGTGCCGTACCAGCGCTTCGAAGGTGGGCGAAAAGTCCACCGTGCATAATTTGAGCCCGCCTTTGCGGGCCACCGCGGCGATGTCCTCGTACAGCGGGTCCTTCCTGTCCACCACGAACGCGTGGTCGACCTCGTCGAGGATCGGCCGGAAGGCATTCTCGAGTAGATCGGTGTCCAGGAGGAAGTATTGCTCGTCAAGACTGTCTCCGCTGAGGGTCACCGAGACAAAGATCGTATGTCCGTGCAGGTTGGCACATTTGTTGGCCACTAATTCGGGAGTGTAAAGCTCACTACCGCCTCTGCTGGTGCGCATGTCGTGGGTCCAGGTGCGGTGACCCATTTCCAGACGGATGGTTTGTTTGATCGTATACGGCATGGCCTACTCCCTAGCTGTGATCGACGCACGACTTGACTAATTGAGTCCGTAGCTGGCTTTGAGAGTCGACGCGCATTGGAGTTCCACCCGCCTCAAGACGCAGCCCGAAAGCCTGAGTTGGCTGTTCACCCTTTCATAGATGTGCTCGACGAGCCCCTCGATGGTGGGGTTGAAGTCGACCGTATACACCTTGTCCGCAACGTCCGCCAGCTCACAGACCTTGAGGAACTCGTCATATATCGGGTCTTGGTCCCAGATAATGAAGGAATGGTCTAGATCGCTTATTATCGGCTCGACTATGACGGCCAGCTCATTGGTATCGAAAACGGTCTTCATATCATCTAGCTGGTCGCCATATTCAAGGATCAGTCTTAGCTGCCAGGTATGGCCGTGGATGGTCTCTTCTTTTTTGTAGTTGAAGCCCAGAGACCGATGACCCGCATCGAACCTAAAAGTCTTCTCGATCGTATGGCCCATGGTTCGACACCTCCGGAGGGCAAGCTAAGACGTAGCTAGGATTGTCGAGCTGTGAAACGACCTCCCGTCAGCGTCACGGAGTGAATATTAGATCCACTTCCGGGCAAGGCCAAGACCTTCGGTCACATCCATCGGCGTGGCGTAGGAGGCCATCGTGTGATTCCTCGACTTGGTGGTTTAGCCTGAATCCACGGTGGATCCACGGGGTATGCACCGTTAAAATTTTTGATCTTGATTTGGGTTTAGCTGCAATCCACCGATAGACGTGAGTGGCGTGCCCCGTTGAATGTTTGATCTTGATTTGGGGTCGGGGCATAACTATGCCGCCGGTCTGCCAAGCTATTACTGTCGATTCCCGGTCGTCGGAGTCGGTCGTGACGGTGCTGGTCGACGGTTGTGTCGTGGCACAGCGCAACACTGGGCACAACTTGGGTCCAGCCGCCGTCGACAGCAGCGGCCTCAAGTCGAGCCCTGGACCGCCGTGCCCCCCGGCCATGATGCGAGCGCTCGTGGCTGACCCTCACGCGACGCCGCCGGCGCCGGATTGGCCGGGATTACTCCCGCCGACTCCGCCCGGGCCGCCCGTCCCACTGTTGCCCCCGGTACCCCGGCGCCTACCATGGCGCCGCCGTTGCCGGAGTTGTTGGTTCCTGTCCCGCCAGCGCGCCGGGTGCGCCACCCAGGACGTTAACTGTTGGGGTGGTGGTGGTCACGCCGCTGTTGCCAGGATCGCCGGGGCCCCCAACGGTGCCGCCGGCACTTGAATGGGCCGGGTTCGGCGTCGCGAACGAGTTCGGTGTGATGGTGCTGTTGACACCGTCGGCGCCGATACCGTCCGCCCCGCCGGTGCCGCCGCCGGGCGCCCCGCGCGAGCCGGGCTGGCCGCCGCCGCTGGCGTTGCCGCCGTTGCCACCCGGCGTGGTGGCGTTGGCGCCGTTGCCGATATCCGGGCGAGACAACAGCGTCTGCAGCGGCACGCGTTGGCGGCCCCCGCGGCGGCATGTGAGCCGGCACCGGTGCTGAGGGCTTGCGCAAACTCGTGATGAACGCGGCGACCTGTTTCGCCAATTCCTGATAGCCCTGGCTGTGCTGGGAAAACAGAACGGCAATGGCCGAAACCTGGTCGCCGGCCGCACTCAGCACTGCAGTGGTCGAAGCCGCGGCTGCAGACCACAAGCCGCCTATCCGCCCGATGTCGGCGCCCGACGGCGCCCTGTCCGGCATCGGCAACCTCGGCCCCGACACTTCGGGTCTATTGAACGCCGGTGGCCAAGGCAACTCGGGCTTCCAGAACTGCGGCAATCTGCAATCGGGCCGGGCCAACCTGGGCAACTCCATCTCAGGCCTCTACAACGCCAGCAACCTGAACCTGTTCGCGCAGGCCGCGATCTCCCGCATCGGCAACTTCGGTGCCCAACTCTCCGGCGTGTTGCAGAGCAGCGCACCGTAGAGCGGATGGACTCGCATTCGGCCTGATGCTGCCGCACACCGCGGCGACACCGGGGATACCCGGCCGATAAACATCTGCGCGCCGGGATTCCCGCCGCCAGACTGATTTCACGCTATTGGTGAAACCTCTTGTCCGACGGGGGCTCTCACGTCAGCGACGATTACCGCCGGGTGTTCGCGCCCGGCCGTGTTTGCCTCCGCGCCGATGCCGCCCCGGATGCGCAGGCCTATTCGCCTTCGCCGCTGTAGGTGGCCTCCACGGTCAGTTCGCCGAGCACCTTCATTTCCTTGATTCGGAGCTGGTCGGCCAACCCTTTTTCCGCGATCACCGCCTGCAGGCGGTCGTAAAAGTGCCGCACCAGACCTTCGAATGTGGGCGAAAAATCCACCGTGCATAGCTTGAGCCCCCCCTTGCGCACCACCGCGGCGATGTCCTCATAGAGCGGGTCGTGCCGGTCGACCACGAAAGCGAAGTCGAACTCGTCCAGGATCGGCCGGAATGCCTGTTCCAGCAGGTCGGTATCCAAGAGGAAATACTGCTCGTCAAGGCTGTCCCCGACCAGAGTTACGGAAACAAAGATCGTGTGGCCGTGAAGGTTTGCACATTTATTGGCTATCAAATCCGGTGTGTAAAACTCGCTGCCACCTCTACTGGTGGGCATGTGATGGCTCCAGGTGCGGTGGCCTATTTCAACCCGGAATGTTTGTTTGATGGTGTACGGCATGACTTGCTCACTGATTCCTTCCATGTGACGCACAGGGGCGCAACTAGTTTGATTCAATCGAGGGGGTCCGGTACGTCGATGCGAATAACGTCTGGCATGCCTCAACGTGCAGTAAGCGAATTAATACGCCAGTCACCTCCGATCATCGATACGCTTGGACGATTCTTTCGATGGCGCGGTCGAAATCAACGAAGTGATACTAGATGCACGTCGATACGGGACCAAGGCCCGTCCTAATCGGGCCAAGCGTTACGAGGCGCGGCAGCGCCCCGATAAGCAAGAGCCAATTCCGTTCAGGAGACCAGGATGAGCCGGTGGCCCCCCAGCTCTGCCAGCCGGCGTTGGGCCTGCCCGTCGGGATCGACGGCGGCTTCGCTCATCGGCGTGGTGGCGCTGATGTCGAAGGGCGCACCGGCATGGGCGGACGCCGCCCGGGCCCGACGCGCCGCGTCGAAGAACTGACCGATCCGCGGGTGATCAAGGCGTACATTTACGCCGTCGCATCGCGCACCGGCTATCGAGGCCAGGGCGACGCTATTGACTCCGAGCAGCACCGGCGGGGGGGGCGACGGCAACGGAAAACCTGCCCACTTGTCGGCTCGATGCGGGTCCCACAGGACGTCGCAAAGATCCAGCACGTCGCGAAGGCGATCGTGCCGCTCCCGCATCGAATGATGCAGCGGGAAGTCGAGCAGCTCATGCTCAACCGCCCAGGGGCTACCCGGGGCGGCACCGGCGCCAAGGCCGAACATGAACCGTCCGCCGCTGATCTCTTGCAGTGAGGCTGCCGCAGCGACCGTCACCCCCGCCGGCCGGTTGGCGGCATTCACCACCAGGGTGCCGATGCCTATCGCGGAAGTGGCTGCAGCCAAGGCACCGGCCAGCGAGAAGCATTCCAGCATTCGGGGACTCGATAGCACCGCGCCCGACATGTGGTCATAAACCCACGCAGTGCCATACCCTTCCGCTTCGGCCCGCAGCACGTTGTCTCGTAGCTCCGGCCAGGTGTGCGTCGCAGCACTGTAGACAACGTCGAGTCTCAACATGAGCCGACCCTACCGTGTGCCGGATCCGCATGCAGCAAACTAATTGCGCCAGGCCGAATTCCGGCGCCGCGCCCACCTTTGAGTTCGCGGCTGCCCGGAAGTACCGCCGCGTGGTGATCCTCGGCGACCGCCAAGCTGCAGCTCGTCACGTGGGCACCGAGGCGAGTGTGGACTGGGCACCTCTGGCCGTGCCCGTCCGGCTGCGATGCGAACATCCCCGGGGGACACGCATCGGTACGGAGCGCACCGGGGCACAATCGTGGACATGCAACTGACGCATTTCGGGCATTCCTGCCTGCTCGCCGAGTTCGGCCGCACCAGTGTGCTTTTTGATCCCGGCACCTTCGCGCACGGCTTCGAGGGGATCACCGGCCTGGCGGCAATCCTGATCACCCATCAGCATCCGGATCACGTCGATGCCGCGCGGCTGCCGGCGCTGCTCGAGGGCAATCCGGATGCGGCGCTCTACGCCGATCCGCAAACCGCCGCGCAGCTGGGCGCGCCGTGCCGGGCGGTGCACGTCGGCGACCATCTGTCGGTAGGCGGGCTGACCATCCGGGCCATTGGCGGACGGCACGCGGTGATCCACCCGGAAATTCCCGTGGTTGACAACATTTCGTATCTGGTCGACGACGGCGAGCATCGCGCCAGGCTGATGCACCCCGGTGACGCGCTGTTCGTCCCCGAGGAGCCGGTGGACGTCTTGGCGACTCCGGCCGCCGCGCCGTGGATGAAGATCTCCGAAGCTGTGGACTATCTGCGCGCGGTCGCGCCGGCTCACGCGGTGCCGATCCACCAAGGGATCATCGCTCCCGAGGCACGCAGCATCTACTACGGCCGCCTCACCGAGCTGACCGACGCCGATTTCCAGGTGCTGCCCGAGGAAAGCGCGGTCGCCTTCTAGGGCGAGCAGACACAAAAGCCGCCGACACGCCGGGGGTGCGGGGGCTTTTGCGTCTGCTCGCCCGCTACGTGATGTCCTCGGCAACTCCGCGACCGGCGGCCCTGCCGGAGAAAATGCAACCCCCCAGGAAGGTGCCCTCCAGCGCCCGGTAACCGTGTACGCCGCCCCCGCCGAATCCCGCGGCCTCGCCGGCCGCATACAGCCCGGTCAGTGGGGTGCCGTCGGACTTGAGGACCCGCGCGTCCAAGTCGGTTTCGATGCCGCCCAAGGTCTTTCGGGTCAGGATGTGCAGCTTGACCGCAATCAACGGGCCTGCCTTGGGATCGGTCAACCGGTGCGGCGCCACCACCCGCCCCAACCGGTCGCCCCAGTAGCTGCGGGCTGCGCGAATCGCGGTGATCTGGCCGTCTTTGGTGAACTTGTTGGCCACCTCACGATCGCGTGCCGTGACCGCGGCTTCCACGGTCTCGTAGTCCAGCGGATCGACCTCGGGCAACTCGTTCATCGCGGCCACCAACTCAGGCAACGAATCGGCGCTGACGAAATCCACGCCCTTGTCGATGAACGCCTGCACCGGTTCCGGCGGTCCGGACCGGACCCGTGACCGCAGCAGCTGACGTACGCTTTGCCCGGTCAGGTCGGGGTTCTGCTCCTGACCGGACAGGGCAAATTCCTTCTCGATGATCTTGGCGTTCAACACAAACCAGGTGTAGTCGTAGCCGGACTGGGTGATGTGCTCGAGGGTGCCGAGCGTGTCGAAACCGGGATACAACGGCACCGGCAACCGATTTCCCGCCGCATCCAGCCACAGCGAGGACGGGCCGGGAATGATCCGGATGCCGTGGTCCGGCCAAATCGGGTCGTAGTTCGTGATGCCCTCGGTGTAGTGCCACATCCGGTCCGGGTTGATCACCCGCGCTCCGGCCTTTTGGGCGATGCCGATCATCCGGCCGTCGACGTGCGCCGGCACCCCGCTGAGCAGCTGCTTGGGGACGCGGCCCATCCGCTTCGGCCAATTCTTGCGCACCAGATCGTGATTGCCGCCGATGCCACCACTGGCCACGATCACCGCTGGCGCGCGGATTTCGAACTTAGCCAACGCTTTTCGTGACGACGGCGCGCCGCGCGGTTCTTCCGACGGCTCCAACACGGTGCCCCGGACGCCCGTCACCGCGTCACCTTCGACGATCAGCCGGTCAACCTGGTGCCGGTGTGCGAAGCGCACGTTCGGGCGGTCCCGCAGTTGACGGGCGAAGATCTCGACCAGGGCCGGTCCGGTTCCCCAGGTGATGTGAAACCGCGGGACCGAGTTGCCGTGACCCTGCGCGTCGTAACCCCCACGCTCGGCCCAGCCCACCAGCGGGAAGATCTTCAGTCCGCGGGCCCGCAGCCAGCTACGCTTCTCCCCGGCCGCGAAATCGACGTAGGCATGGGCCCATTGTTGCGGCCAATGGTCTTCGGGCCGATCGAAAGCGGCCGTCCCCAGCCAATCCTGTAATGCGAGCTCATGGCTGTCGCGGATGCCCAGCCGGCGCTGCTCCGGGCTGTCGACGAAAAACAGGCCGCCGAACGACCAGAACGCCTGCCCACCCAGGTTGGCGCTGTTCTCCTGATCGACGATCAGCACATGCAGGCCGCGGTCCGCCAGCTCGCAGGCGGCGACCAGGCCGGCCAAACCCGCTCCGACGATGATCGCGTCAGCCGTAAACCCCTCCGACACGGATCCCGAACCTACTGAAGCTTCACTCATGTCGGTACAGGGTAGTGCCACCGCTCACGGCGGCTGACCATGCGGCCGGGCGTCAGCTAGGCGGCGTCGAGCACAGCCCTAGTGGGCCGCCATTGGTACACCGTCGGTGTGCAGCCGTGCATCATCGACAGGTCGATGGCATCCAACATGGCCTGGCGCGGACCGGACTTGGACAATTGCCGGGCCGAAACGGCGACGCGCACCACGCCGCCGCGCCGCGCGATGCGTTCGGCCGACAACACCACCATCCGGCACCACCACGGCTCAGTCAGGAAGCTCTCACCGATGCCCAGTATCCGGGCACGCACCGTGGTCTTGCGCACCAAGTCGGTAATCCCGTGATAATCCGCAAGTAAACGAAACCCGTTTCCCGGCAAGGCCTTCACGACGCCCGGGGACACCACCCAGCCGGGCGCCGCGAACAGCCGGCTACGCAGCCCCAGGTGCTCGAGCACCCGGTCGGCGGCCATTACCCGCAGGTTGGCCTCGTGCGCAAGCAGCGTCGCAAATTCGCCGCGCCGTTTCTTGGTGGCCGCTTCGTCGTAGCCATGCAGTACCAGGGCGTCGCCGCCGGCACGCCGGGCCGCCAGCCACTCGACGGTGCGGGGGTCCCGGTCGAGGCGGTAGTCACCCTTGAGCCGCGGAGCAACCAGCAGCGACACCGGCACCGATCGGGCATCCATCTCCGCGCAGAATGCCTCGACGCCGGCCAGGGTGCGCTCACCTATCCCCGAGACCGAGACGATCAGTTTCCCAGACACACGTTCAGTTTGCCGAGGCCAGGTTTCCGGACGGTGAAGTACACGCAGCCAACAGGCGTCTATCCAGTGCCTCTGACGTGCGGATATCCGCCCCGCGGCGGGGCCGCCCACCGGGTGCCGACCCGGTCCCGACAGCGGTAGCGGTGACACGTGTCGATATGCTCAGCAGCGCCATGGACAAGGCGCGTTCCGCACCGGCCGACGCCGCGCTGCCCACAACTGCCACGGGGCAGCACAGCCCCGGCGAACACGTCTACCCCGACCGGCTCGATGCGCGGGTTTTCCGGGTTGCCGGGGTCTGCGTGCTGGCCTCGGTAATGACGATCCTGGACGCCACCATCGTCAGCGTCGCGCAGCGCACCTTCATCGCCGAGTTCGACTCCACCCAGGCCGTGGTCGGCTGGACCATGACCGGCTACACGCTGGCGCTGGCGACGGTGATCCCGCTGGCAGGCTGGGCAGCCGACCGGTTCGGCACCAAGCGACTCTGGATGGGCTCCATCCTGGCGTTCACGCTCGGCTCACTGCTGTGTGCGTTGGCGCCAAACATTCTGGCGCTCATCGCTTTCCGGGCGGTTCAGGGTATCGGCGGTGGCATGTTGATGCCGCTGGGATTCACCATCCTGACCAGGGTGGCCGGCCCCAAGCGACTGGGACGCATGATGGCGGTGCTGGGCATCCCGATGCTGCTCGGCCCGATCGGCGGGCCGATCCTGGGCGGCTGGCTCATCGGTGCCTTCAGCTGGCCATGGATATTCCTGGTCAACCTGCCGATCGGGCTGATCGCGTTCAGCCTGGCGGCACTCATGTTCCCCAAAGACCAGCCCGCACCGGCGGAGAGCTTCGACCTTGTCGGGGTGCTGTTGCTGGCGCCCGGCCTGGCGACGTTCCTGTTCGGGGTGTCGTCCATCCCGGGACGCGGCAGCGTGACCGACCGCTACGTGGCCGTGCCGGTGATCATCGGCCTGACGCTGGTTGGCCTGTTCGGGTGGCATGCGTGGCACCGCGCTGATCACCCGCTGCTGGATCTGCGGTTGTTCAAGAACCCGGTGTTCGCTCAAGCCAATCTGACCTTCGTGACATTCGCCGTCGCCTATTTCGGTGCGGCGCTGCTGCTGCCGAGCTATCTTCAGCAGGTTCTGCGGCAAACCCCGCTGCAGTCCGGGGTGCACCTGATTCCCAACGGGCTGGGCGCAATGCTGACCATGCCGTTCGCCGGCGCTTTCATGGACAGGCGGGGGCCGGGCAAGAGCGTGCTCGTGGGCCTCACACTGATCGCCGCCGGCCTGGGCATCTTCACTTTCGGCGTGGCCAGGCAGGCGGACTATCTACCGACGCTGCTGGCCGGCCTGTTGGTGTTGGGCATGGGGACGGGCGCCACGATGATGCCGCTGTCGGGCGCCGCGGTCCAGGCACTGGCACCGCGCGAGATCGCGCGAGGGTCGGCCCTGATCAGCGTCACCCAGCAGGTCGGCGGGTCCATAGGAACCGCGCTGATGTCGATGATCCTCACCAATCAGTTCAATCGCAGCGAAAACATCGGTGCGGCAAACAAAATCGCTGCCCTGCAGCAGCAGGCGGACAGACATGGCCCCCTGCCGCAGACTGCGGTTGACCCGTCGGCGATACCGCAGCAGGCCCTTGCCCCCGACTTCGCAAGCCGGGTGTTGCACGACCTTTCGCACGCCTACACGGTGGTGTTCGTGATCGCGGTCGTGCTGGTGGTGTCGACACTGATCCCCGCGGCGTTCCTGCCCAAGACGCCGGCCGGCGCGGCGCGCGTTTGAGGACGCCGGACCCGTTCAGCTAAGTTGGCCAGCCGACTGGTGGCGCTGGTCCAGGTGGGTTTACGGCCACACCCGCCTGGAGATCGTCGAACTAGGCCGAGCCGCGTTGTTGTGTGTAAAGGGACGTTCGACGGAAGGTGTCCAGGCCCGCCAACGGGGGCGTGATCGGGTCGTTGTTGGGGTGGCCCGCCGCGAGAATGTACAACGGCGTGCGTCCGATGTTGTCCAGTCCACAGAATTCGGCGACGGTCGAGTCGTGGAAGGCCGCGGTCTGGAATGGACCTAAGCCAAGGGCCGTGGCGGCAAGCGCGAACGTCTGGCCCAAGTGTCCGGCATTGAGCAGACATATCCGATACGCGCGCGGGGTGCGGTATTTGCTGAGCATGCGGTCGATCGTCGCGCAGAGGACCACGATAAACGCGGTCGCGCCTGCCCATTCCTGCCTGCCGCACAGCTCGACTACCTGGTCGCGGGTCAGCCCTTCGCCAAGCAGTTCCAGCGAATGCTCGAGACAGTTGTAGTGGTAGGTACCTGGCGGCACGCCCTCGACGTTGAGAACACCGACACAGGCATCGATTTCCTGGCGGCTACCGCCGGATGCGCTGGTGCGTCGCAGCAATGCGCTGCGGCCGGAATCGATAAAATCGACCGGCCCGAATACCATTGCCAACAGCGCCGAGAACGTTTCCAAGGACACTGGCTGGTCGGTGAAATCGCGGTGTGTCCGCCTGCGGTGCAAAACCTGGTCGAATGGCTCCGATAACCGGGTAGACCCGCGGGGCAGCAACAACCGATCTGCCTCGGGGTACGTGGTGAACAGGGTGTGCACCCGACGTTTGATGCCATCGTCAGGTACCACTTCGTTCGCGTCGTTTGCCGTGGACTCCAAAGAATCGAAGGCCAGATCGACTCGGACGTAGTGCTCGTCTTGGGTGGCGTAGTGAAATAGCGACGCCTCGGGCGCCCAGGGACCCCACTGATCGAAGATCTTCTCGTCTTCGTTGGCCTCATCGCTTCCCTCCTGCAGCAAGAGGCTGTTCTCACGCAATACCGCCACAGCTTCTTCGATAGATGCTCGGTCGAAGCCCACGAGGTCTTCCATGGCCCTGTCGAGTTCAATCCAGTCGTCGAAGGCCGCGAGCATCTCGACGGCAACCGGGTGCAGCTCAAGAGGTGACAGGCGCGGGTAGCCATGCACGACAAAGGCGCCGGCATGCCAATAACAGACTAGACATCGCCGCCGCCTCAGCCGCATCGATCATTTGCTCCTGGTCTCGACCCAGATCCACCTTCGGTGAGTGCTCATGAACCGACCTCCGACTGGATCCATCAACAGCCTCCCGGAGCCTATCTCTCGGGGTACCAGAATGGGGTCGCGCTGGTCCTGTCTGTCCGGGTCAACGCAACAGGCTTAAGCGTAAACTTACGCATCTTGACTTCACCTCCTTCTGTTGAACGTGCTTGGCAATGCCGCATTAGCTGAAAAGCCTTTATACCCGGGTTTCATGTGTGCCGCCTGACACGATACTGGTGACCTGCTGCTAGTTACGCTGATCTCGGTATCGGCGGCACCGCAACCGCGGAAAGGCAGTCAACATGTCGGGTGACGACGCTGTGCGGTCGGCCGGTTTGGTTGTTCGGGGCGAAGGTGACCTTCATCTGGACGTGGGCTCGGTGACCTTGACTTGTCGTCTAGCTCAGGCTCGGATCACGAGCAGGTCGGGTCGCTGATCGAGATCCATTCAGCGCCTGCATCTCAGCGGCCCGCAGCGAAGAGCCGGTCCACTGCGGCCCTGCCCGCGTTGTCGTCGGCGTGCACGACCGCGACATCCCAGTAGTGGTATCCGCGGTCAGAAACCGGCTTGTCCATTACCGAGGCGATAGTTGGCACCTCATCGATCGACACGACCTGAATCGGCTTGCCGAAATCGTCCCATATGCCAACAAACAAGTAGCCGGCGTCCTTGAGCTTCCCCCAAACAGCGGTCGGGTCCGCTACGCCAGCCATGCGGGAGAGGTAGTGATCATATTCGAAGAACAGCACCGGACGAGAACTTGAGTATGTCCGCGCGAGCGCCGGGATCAGTGTCGTGTCGTGGCCGTCTGTGTCCGATTTGACAAGCCGGATTGGCGGCAATTCCGGGTGACGGATCGGCAGTTCGGCCACGGTCAGTGCGGCAGCCGCCACGGGTGCGCCGCCCTGGACGAAGCGGGTCGTGCCGCCCTTGCGGACCGCGCCTAGACCAGAGGCCTCGCCCGTATCGGTGACTAGAAGCCCGAATTCGATCACGCAGCGGTCGTCCGACCCGACATTGCGCGTCAGGTACGGCAGGTACTCGTGGTCTGCCTCGACACAGAGCACGCGGGCGTCAACTTTCGCAAGGATCTGTACCGCGGAGTCACCGATATTCGCCCCGACGTCGATGACGCCGAGAGGCTTGTCGATCTCGCCGAGGCAGACCGCCAGATCCACGAGGTTCTGACCATAACTGGGGAACAGGCGAACGTGGTCCGGAAGCCGGTGCGATCGTGGCATCGCGAGCGGCACACCCTGCACGTCGCGCATGACTGTGCGACCGCCGAACCAGTGGCAAACCTTGCGATGCGAAAGACGTTGTACGAGTTGCCGAAGCCGCAGGCGGTAGGTCATCGTTTTCCGGTCGGATTCACCGGCAGATCATACCGCTGCCATGCTTGTAGTCCATGACACTCACTCCGAGCGGATCAGCTGCTGACCGATGTTGAACGGCACTGGGGACGCAGACGATCGACCACCCCGGCGACAACGTCGGCCAGAACTTTCCGACTAAGGCAGCCACCGAGACCGAGTATGAGCCGGCTTCGGGCATTCCGGTTGAACAACGCAGTGCTGCCACCGGATGCCGTCGCGGGTTCGCCGCCGTGACGCTGCAGTCACGTTCGGGTCCGAATGTGACTGCAGCGTCACGCTCGCGGCCCGTGTCAGTGGTCGCTGGCACACCCGGCGGCAGCCAACAGCCAGGCGTACTGGAAAGCGGTCTCCTTCCAGCGTTCGTATCGCCCGCTTATCCCGGCGTGCCCGGCGTTCATCTGCGTCTTCAACAGGACCGGCTTGCCGTCGGTGTTGGCGTGCCGAAGCGCGGCAACCCATTTGGCCGGCTCCACGTAGTAGACCCGGGTGTCGTTGAGCGATGTCATCGCCAGGATGGCCGGGTACCGTTTGGCTGCCACGTTTTCATACGGTGAGTACGACTTCATGTACGCGTACACATCGCTGTCGTTGAGCGGGTTTCCCCACTCGTCCCACTCGGTGACGGTCAGCGGCAACGACGGATCGAGGATGGTGGTCAGCGGATCGACGAAGGGCACCTGCGCCAGGATTCCGGCGAAGAGTTCCGGCGCCATATTGGCCACCGCGCCCACCAACAAACCGCCCGCACTGCCGCCCAGGGCCACCAGTTGCTCTGGCCGGGTCAGCCCCGACTCCACCAGATGCTCTGCCGCCGCGACGAAGTCGGTAAAGGTGTTCTTCTTGTGAAGCATCTTGCCGTGCTCGTACCACAGGCGGCCCATCTCGCCGCCGCCGCGAACATGCGCGATGGCGAACACCATTCCCCGGTCCAGCAGCGACAGCCGGGCGATGGAAAACTGCGGATCTTCGCACATCTCGTACGCACCGTAGCCGTAGATGACTGCGGGCGCAGGGAATTCGATGTCGGTCCGATACACGATCGAAATCGGGATGCGGGTGCCGTCGTCCCTGTGAGCCCAATCGCGGCGTTCCACGTAGTCCTCGCGACGGTAGCCGCCCAGGACCGGCTGCTCTTTGAGCAGGGTGCGCTCGCCGCTGACCAGATCGATGTCGTAGATCCGCACCGGAGTGATGAAAGATCCCGCGCCGACGCGCAGCTTGGGCGAGTCCCAGTTGGGATTGGGACCCAGCCCGGCCGCCATCAGCTCGGAATCGAAGGCGATCTCCTCCGGTTCGCCGTATTCCCCCTCGGGGCCGAACGGCCACAACTGGATCCGGGGCAACGCGTCACGCCGGTAGCTGACCACCACGTGGCCGGCGAAGGCATCCACGCCGTCGAGCCGGGCGTCCTCGCGGTGCCCAATCAGCGTGCGTTGCCGGCCCGGATCCTCGACCGGGGCTTCCACCAAGGTGAAGTTCACCGCACCGTCGTTGTGCAGGATGAGAAAGCGGTCTTGTCCGCCGATGATCGCGTGCTCGACGGAGTACTCGACGCCGTCGCGGCGCGGCAGCACGATGGCGAACTGCGCCGCCGGGTCGGCCGAGTCCGCGTAGCGGATCTCGGAGGTGACCGACGAGCCCGCCGCGATGACGATATAGGCGTTGCTGCGGGTGCGTCCCACCGCGAGCCAAAACCGTTCGTCGGCCTCGTGGTAGACCTGCTCGGATGCGGCACCCGGCCCGAGCCGGTAGCGCCATACCGTGTCCGGGCGCCACGCGTCGTCCACGGTGGTGTAGTAGACGGTGCGGTGGTCAGCAGCCCAGGTCGCTCCGGGGCCGATGCCGACGATCTCGTCGGGATATCGCTGGCCAGTGCGTAAATCCCTGAACTGCAACGTGTATCGCTCGTCACCGACAACGTCGACGGAGTAGGCAAGGACATTGTCGTCCAGGCTCACGCTCAACGCGCCCAGCGCGAAGAAGTCGTGCCCTTCGGCCTCGGTGTTCTCGTCGAGCAGCACCTGCTCACCGGGTATCTCGGTGCTCTCGTCGAACCGTGGCGGGTCCCAGTCGCCGGGATCGGTAACCGGACAACGACAGTGGACGCCGTATTGCTTACCCTCGAAGGTACGAGCGTAGTACCACCAGTTGCCGCGCCGGGTCGGCACCGACAAGTCTGTTTCCTTGGTACGCGCCTTGATCTCGTCGAAGATCTTGCGCCGCAACGGTTCCAGATGAGCGGTCGCTTGGTCGGTATAGGCGTTCTCCGCCTCCAGGTAGGCGATCACCTCGGGATCGTCCTTTTCGCGCAGCCATTCATAGGGATCGACGAAGACGTCACCGTGGTGCTCCCGTCGCGTCTCCACTCGCTTGGCCAACGGCGGCGCGGCGTGGTCCGTCATGCGCTCGGCCCGATCCAGTCGCCGAACCACAGACCCGAAATACGTTCGTAGGCTTCGATGTAGCGTTCCCGCGTGGCCTCGATGATGGCGGTGGGCAGCGGCGGCGGCGACCGGTCGCCACCGCGGTCCCAGCCGGACTGCGGGCTGGTCAGCCAGTTGCGCACGAACTGCTTGTCGAAGCTGGTCTGCACCACGCCGGGCCGGTATTCGTCGGCCGGCCAGTACCGCGACGAGTCGGGGGTGAATATCTCGTCGGCCAGTAACAGGTTGCCGTCTGGATCGATACCGAACTCGAACTTGGTGTCGGCGATGATGATCCCCTTTCTCAGGGCGTGGTCGGCGGCCTGAACGTAGATCTGCAGAGTACGGTCGCGCAGCTGGGTGGCGCGCACCCCGCCTACCATCTCGATCACCCGGGCAAATGAGATGTTCTCATCGTGGTCGCCCAGCGCCGCTTTGGTCGCCGGGGTGAACAGCGGCGCACCGAACTTGCTGGCCTCGACCAAACCCGGTGGCAGGGCGATCCCGCAGACCTTTCCGGTTGCCTGGTAGTCGAGCAGGCCCGAGCCGGTCAGATAGCCGCGCGCCACGCACTCCACCGGAAGCATCTCCAGTCGGCGCACCACCAGCGCGCGGCCCAGCACCTCATCGGGGATGCGCGGATCGTCGGGCGGCCCGGCCAGATGGTTGGGGGTATCGACCAGGCCGAAGAAGAACACGCTCATGGCGGTCAAGATGCGGCCCTTGTCCGGGATCGTGCTGTCCAGGACGTAGTCGTACGCCGATATCCGGTCGGTGGCGACCAGCAGCAGGTGGCCGTCGTCGACGCGGTAGATCTCCCTCACCTTGCCGCTGGCCAGATGCTGGTAGTCGGACAATGCAGGACGCACCATCGGGCCAGCCTATCGGTGGGGTCGGACCGCGCACTGTGCTGGTATCAGTGCTATGCGATCACGGTTTTTGCCCTACTCGACCGGACCCGTCCGGCTGGCCATTCAGCTGTTCAGCGATATCACCGTTGCCGCGTGGACGACGGTCTGGGTGCTGGTCGGTCTGGCCGTCCACAGCGCCATCTCGACGATCGCCGAGGCGGGCCGCCAAATCGAGAGCGGCTCCCAGGGCATTGCCGGCAACTTGGCGTCGGCGGGTCATGGAGCTCAGCACATCCCGCTGGTGGGTGATGCGGTCAGCTTGCCCATCACGGCTGCCAGCGAGGCCGCGCTCGACATCGCCGGCGCCGGCCACAGCCTGGACACCACCGCGAGCTGGCTGGCCGTGTTGCTGGCACTGGCGGTCGCCGCGACGCCGATCCTCGCCGTGGCCATGCCGTGGCTGTTCTTGCGGCTGCGGTTCTTCCGCCGCAAGTGGACCGTGACGACCCTGGCTGCCACCGCAGCAGGTCAGCAGCTGCTGGCGCTGCGGGCGCTGGCCAACCGGTCGCCGGCCAAACTGGCGGCCGTCAGCGCCGATCCGGTCGGCGGTTGGCGCCGTGAGGATCCCGCCACCATCCGGGGCCTGGCCGCACTCGAGCTGCGAGCGGCGGGCGTGCGACTCCGGGGACACTAATCACGGTTGCTCGCCACGGCGCGCCGCAGTCGCAGCAGGCCCGCGACGGCCACGATCACCCATGCCGTCACGGCGATCCAGCAGAACACCAGCGAAACGGTGCTCAGCGATCGCCGGCCCAGCTCGGCCGCCATGGCCTCGGTGGCCACCGAGTACATACCCAGGGGAAACACGAACGCCCACCACACCCCGGCGAAGCGCAGCGCTTCGGGCCCCTGGCTGATGCGGCGCAGGCCGAAGTACACCAGCGGAGGTATCCACAGGGTGGCGGCCACCCAGGTCACCACGGTCACGATGCACACCGGCCGGGCCAGCCAGGCCGGCGCCACCCGGTGGATGTTGTCGCCGGCCAACGTCGCTATGGCCAAGCCGCCCATGAGGATCCAGCTGTCGGGCTCGAAGTTGTCCCGGTCTCGTCGCTCGGCCACCGCCCGCCACACGATCAGCCACGTCATCAACCCGTAGATGCCCAGCGCCACCACCCAGATGGGCACGGCGATGCCGAGCCAGCCGGGCTCGCCGGTTGATCGGGCCACCTTGGCGGCCACGATCGCCAGGCCCGAGGTGCCGACGCTGGCCAGCTCCCAGGCACCGTGCGCCCGGTCGCGCAGCCGCGTCCACGGCCGCGCCGTGATGTTGCGGGCCGCGAGGACGACCAGCACCAGCCACGACGACGACGCGGCCACACCGAGGGTCAGCACCACCGCGACGTTGGCCATCAGCCGGCTGTCCAGCACCGCACACGCGGCGACGAAGGTGAACAGCCGCAGCGTGAGGTCAGGATCGCGCAGGTCCCAGACGCGAAACCGGCGGGTGAGGATCACCAGGGCGATCAGGAACACCAAACCAAGCGACGCCAGAACGCCCATGGTCTCGCTGATCAGACGATAGTGGTGCTTCTCAGCGGCGATGGACACGATGCCGGTCGCCATCACCGCGGCGAAGACATCGGGTGACGGCTCGGCATCGGCGAGCCGAAGTGTCACCGCCCCTCACGTAGTTCCACGACCAGGTGGCGGATGCCGGTGTGCCGGTTGCTACGAGTCCACTCGACCGGCTGCACCACGCGCACGTCGGCGAACCGCGAGAGCAGTTCCTCGAACAGCACCCGTAACTCCAGCCGAGCCAGATTGGCTCCCAGACAGTAGTGCACACCTTGGCCGAACCCTAAGTGCGGATTGGGCTTTCGGGTGATGTCGAATTCGTCGGCGTGGTCGAACACGGCGGCGTCGCGGTTGGCCGAACCCTCCCAGATCTGCACCTTCTGCCCCGCCCGGATCGACTGTCCGCCCAGGGTGGCATCTCGGGTCGCGGTGCGCCGCTTGGACGGCGACGGCGACGTCCAGCGAACCATCTCCTCGACCGCCGTCGGCAACATATCGAGATCGTTACGCAACGCCCGCAATTGCTCGGGGTGCTCGGCCAGCGCCAGCAGCCCACCGCCCACCGCGTTGCGTGTCGTCTCCGCGCCGGCGCTGAACAACAGGCTGAAGAACAGATACAGCTCCAGATCCGAAAGAGCCGGCGCATCTTGCTCGTCGAGCATCGCGTTAGCGACGACAGACAGCATGTCGTCGGTGGGGTTGGCGCGTTTCGATGCGATCAACTGCTGGCCGTAGGCGTACATCCGAGACCCCGCCTGCGCGGTTTCGTCCGCGGCCGACTGCGGCGACAGCTGCGACAGGGACGCCTTGCGGGAGCCGCCGAAGTCGAACTGCGGCTCGATCGCCTCGAACAGCCAATGTCGTTCGGATTCAGGAACTCCCAGCAGAATGCAGATCATCTGCATCGGCAGTTCGGCGGCGATGTCGACCAGGAAATCGACCGGCTCGCCCGGCTGCACCGCGTCCAGCAGCCGGCGCGCCCGGGCCCGCAGATCGTCCTCGACGCGGCGGATCATCCGCGGCGTCAGCCCCGAGCTGACGAGCCGGCGAATCTGGGCGTGCCGCGGATCGTCCATCATGTTGAGCACCTGGCCGGCGATGGCCAAGTCCTGCAGCAGCGTGCCGCCGAACGGTCGCTCCCCACCGGTCACCGACGAGTAGGTCTCCGGATCCTTCAGCACCGCAAGCGTTTCCGGATACGTGGCGACCGACCAGAAGCCTTCACCGTCCGGGGTGTTGTCGGTCGGCTGGTGCCAGTACACCGGCGCTTCCCGGCGGTGTACGGCGAAGAGGTCGTGCGGGAATCCGTTGGCGAAGTTGTCCAGGTCGGTGAAGTCGATGCTCGAGAGCGCGCCCGCGAGAGTCATAGGATTGCTCCTGGTGTGTACTTAGCGGCTTCCGGGTAGCGGCCTACCAACTCGGCTACCATCGCGGCCACCTCGTCGACCTGGTCGGCGGCGGCTCCGGTGAACGCCTTGCGGTCGGCCAGGGCGGCGGCCAGCGCCGCCCGGTCCAGGGGCAGCCGCGGATCGGCGGCCAACCGGTCCAGCAGGTCGGGCTCGGCGCCCTCGCGCATGGCCAGCGCGGTGGCCACCGCGTGTTCACGGATCACGTGGTGCGCGCTCTCGCGGCCAACACCCGCGCGCACCGCCGCCATCAAGACCTTGGTGGTGGCCAGGAACGGCAGGTAGCGATCCAGCTCCCGCTGGATCACCCGCGGGTAGGCGCCGAATTCGTCGAGCACCGTCAGAAATGTCTCCAGTTGTCCGTCGATGGCAAAAAAGCTGTCCGGCAAGGCAACTCGGCGTACCACCGAGCAGAAGACGTCGCCTTCGTTCCACTGCGCTCCGGCCAGTTCCGCGGCCATCGACGCGTACCCGCGCAGCACCACCTGCAACCCGTTGACCCGTTCGCAACTGCGGGTGTTCATCTTGTGCGGCATCGCCGACGAGCCGACCTGTCCCGGCGCGAAACCCTCGGTGACCAGCTCGTGCCCGGCCATCAGCCGGATGGTGTGCGCCAGCGACGACGGACCCGCACCGAGCTGCACCAGCGCGGACACCACGTCGTGGTCCAACGAGCGCGGATACACCTGCCCGACACTGGTCAAAACGGTTGAGAAACCCAGGAAGTCAGCGATGCGGCGTTCCAGTCGGGCCAGCTTGGCCGGATCCCCGCCCAGCAGGTCGAGCATGTCCTGCGCGGTGCCCATCGGGCCCTTGATGCCCCGCAGCGGGTAGCGGTCGATCAGTTCTCGCAGCCTGGTCAACGCGATCAGCGTTTCCTGCGCCGCCGAGGCGAAACGCTTGCCCAAGGTGGTGGCCTGGGCGGCGACGTTGTGGCTGCGCCCGGTCATCAGCAGGTCGCGGTAGGCCACCGCCCGTTCGGCCAGCCGGGCCACCACTGCCACGCCGTGAGAGAAAACCAACTCCAGCGATTGCCGGATCTGCAGCTGTTCGACGTTCTCGGTCAGATCCCGGCTGGTCATCCCCTTGTGCACATGCTGGTGACCGGCGCGGTCATTGAATTCCTCGATGCGGGCCTTGACGTCGTGGCGCAGCACCCGCTCCCGGGCCGCGATCGAGTCCAGGTCCACGTCGTCGAGCACCCGCTCGTAGTCGGCGATCGCCTCCCCGGGAACCGCCACTCCCAGTTCGGCTTGCGCCCGCAGCACCGCCAGCCATAGCCGCCGCTCGGCGACCACCTTGGCTTGCGGCGACCAGATCGCGACCATCTCGGCGCTGGCGTACCGGGAGGCCAGCACGTTCGGAATGCCCACGAAGACACAGCTTACGGTCTGCAACCCGGGCAGTTGTCGCGCCGATCAGAACCGATTAGGTGGGCACCGCGCGCACCCTTCCCGGCAGGAGCACTGTGGCGGACGCGGCCAGATCGCGGACTCCCGTCGGCCGTACCCTTGGCGAATGTACTTCGCCGGCGTCGATCTGGCCTGGGGCCCTCGCAATCCGACCGGTGTGGCAGTACTCGACGGCGACGGTGTTCTGGTGCACGTCGGCGCCGTCCGCGACGACGCCGCGGTGCTGGCGGCGTTGCAGCCGTTCACGACCGGCTCCTGCCGGGTCGCGTTCGACGCGCCGCTGGTGGTGACCAACCCGTCCGGTCAACGGCCGGCCGAAACCGCACTCAACCGCGACTTCCGCGCATTCGAGGCGGGTGCGCATCCGGCGAACACCGGCAAACCCGAGTTCGCCGACGGCCCGCGCGCGGCGCGGCTGGCCGGTGCGCTGGACCTGAATATGGATCCCTTCTCGGCGGCTGCCCGGCGGGCCATCGAGGTCTACCCCCATGCGGCGACGGTGGCGCTGTTCCGGCTGTCCCGCACGCTGAAATACAAGGCCAAGCCCGGCCGCGGTGTCGAAGGGCTCAAATCGGAGTTGCTGCGGTTGATGGACGGCATCGAGGCACTGGAACAGACGCCAACGCCGCTGCGCGTGACCGGCCATGGCGACTGGCTCACGTTGCGCCGGCAGGTGCAGGCCGCCGGGCGCAAGTGCGATCTGCGCCGCGCCGAAGACCCGATCGACGCCGTCGTCTGCGCATACGTCGCGCTGTACGCCGAACGCCGCCCGTCCGGCATCACCGTCTACGGAGACTTCGCGACCGGCTACATCGTCACGCCGACGTTGCCCGCGGCGCTACACCCGGATCGGCCGTTGGTCGACCGGCGCAAGCACCTCGATGAGATCGACCACGGTTGCCAGCGCGGCGCCGCGCGCGTCGCGCCCCTCGACCAGCGCGGAGACCACCGAACCGTCGACCGCGCAGATCAGGGTGCACACCAGTTCGATGCGCACGGACCGGCCGGATCGCTCGATCGCCTCGGCAACCGCCTCGGCACGCTGGCGTAGGTTGCGGCGCATGCTTTCCCGCAACGCGGGCAGGCGGGTACAGGCGATATGCCGCTCGTATCGCGATATCAGCTGTTCGGCGAGCCCCGGGCCGTCCACGTCCCCCACAAGGAGGTCGACCAGCACTTCACCGGTGGTCTCGGGTCCCCGGCGCCGCCGCGGCAGCGCGTTGACCCGGGCCCGTAACTGCGCCACCTCGATCATCCCGATGTGTTCTACCGCGCGGGCGATCAGATCATCGAGGGACGAAAAGTAGTAAGTGGTAGAGGCCAACGGCAGTCCGGCACGCCGGGCGACGGCCCGGTGACGCACTGCTTCGAATCCACCCTCGCCAAGCAGCTCGGCAGCGGCGCTGACCAACGCATATCGCCGACGTTCTCCTTTTGGAGTAACAGCTGCCGTCACGCCCACCCATGCTGCCAGTGGAATTGGTACTGCATTGCCATTTTCGCTAAACGGCCATGGCATGATGGCCCGCATGCCGGACTTAAGTCGCCGCGCCGTGCTCGGCCTTGGCGCCAGCGCGACCCTTGGCGCAGGCGGCGTATTCGCACTCGACATGCTGCTCCAGCCACGGACTTCGCATGCCACACCGCCGCCGGCGATTGGCACAAACGTTCCGTTGGCGCCGACACGACCGCTCGAACCACCGCCACCGGCTCAGGCCGCGCCGACGATGACCACCGGCTCGTTCGTATCGGCGGCGCGGGGGGGAATATCGACCAACTGGGCCATCGCCCGTCCGCCCGGCCAGACCAAGCCGCTGCGGCCGGTGATCGCGCTGCACGGCAAGGGCAGCGACGCGGCCACCGTGATGGCCGGCGGCGTCGAACAGGGCCTGGCTCAAGCCGTCAACGCCGGGCTGCCGCCGTT
This sequence comes from Mycobacterium pseudokansasii, assembly GCF_900566075.1. Taxonomy (NCBI): domain Bacteria; kingdom Bacillati; phylum Actinomycetota; class Actinomycetes; order Mycobacteriales; family Mycobacteriaceae; genus Mycobacterium; species Mycobacterium pseudokansasii. The sequence continues at coordinate 5,547,718 of NZ_UPHU01000001.1, forward strand.
TGCTGTGGTCGCCGTCGACGGCGGCGGCAGTTACTGGCACAAACGGGCTTCCGGCGAGGATTCCGGGGCCATGGTGCTCAGTGAGCTCATCCCGCTGCTGGACACCCAGAACCTGGATACCTCGCGGGTGGCGTTTCTGGGCTGGTCGATGGGGGGCTACGGGGCGTTGCTGCTCGGCGGCCGGCTCGGACCGGCCCGGACCGCGGCGATCTGCGCGGTGAGCCCGGCGCTGTGGCTGTCGCCCGGCGCGGCCGCACCAGGCGCGTTCGACGGAGCCGACGACTTTGCGGCGAACTCGGTGTTCGGCATGCCCGCGCTGGGTTCCATTCCGATCCGGGTGGATTGCGGCGACAGCGACCCCTTTTATTCGGCGACCAAACAGTTCATCGCTCAACTGCCGAACCCGCCCGCGGGCGGGTTCTCCCCCGGCGGGCATAACGGCGGGTTTTGGAGCTCGCAGCTGCCCGCCGAGTTGACCTGGATGGCACCGCTGCTGACGGCCTGAGCGCCCGGGCATGCGAGTATCGTCCGGTGAATCCGCCTGGAGGGCCTTTCGGTTGGAGTTTTCCCTACGCCTGGCCGCGAATGCCGATCCTCGGCCGAAACGTCGTCGCCACCTCACAGCCGCTCGCCGCCCAGGCCGGCCTGCGGATGCTCGCCGAAGGGGGGAACGCGGTAGACGCGGCCATCGCCACCGCCATCAGCCTGACACTGGTGGAACCGGTGTCCAACGGCATCGGCTCCGATGCGTTCGCCATCGTCTGGGACGGCACGCGGCTACACGGATTGAATGCCTCCGGACGCTCACCTGCGGCGTGGACGCCGGAATACTTCGGCGGCAACGGCGTTCCCGCGCTCGGCTGGAATTCGGTGACGGTGCCGGGCGCCGTGTCGGCGTGGACCGAGCTGCACGACGAGTTCGGCCAGCTGCCGTTCGAACGACTTTTTGAGCCGGCTATCTCCTACGGCCGCAAGGGCTTTCCGGTGTCACCGATCGTCGCCGGGCAATGGGAGGCTCAGGTACCCCTGTTCGCGTCGCAGCCCGGGTTCGCCGAGGCGTTCCTGCCCGGTGGCCGCGCACCAAAACCCGGTGAGCTGTTCAGGTTTCCCGACCACGCAGACACCCTGGAGAAGATCGCCGCCAGCCATGGTGAGGCGTTCTACCGGGGAGAGCTGGCCGAAAAGCTGGAAGCGCACGCCACAGCCAACGGCGCTGCGATGCGAGTCAGCGACCTGGCCGCCCATCGCAGCGACTGGGTGGGCACCATCACTGGAACATACCGCGGGTACACCATTCACGAGCTACCGCCCAACGGCCAGGGCATCGTCGCCCTGATCGCGCTCGGGATCCTCGAGCAGTTCGACATGGCCGCGCTGCCAGTCGATTCCGCGGACAGCGTGCATCTGCAGATCGAGGCGCTCAAGCTCGCAGTCGCCGATGCGCAGGCGTATGTCGCCGATATCGACCACATGCCGCTGCTTCCCAAGCACCTGCTCGACGAACAGTACCTGCGGGGGCGCGCCGCGGTGATCGATCCCAAACACGCCAAGCCCGCGTCTGCTGGAAGCCCAAGGGGCGGAACCGTGTATCTCACCGCGGCAGATGCCTCCGGGATGATGGTGTCGATGATCCAATCGAACTACCTGGGCTTCGGATCCGGCGTGGTGGTGCCGGGAACCGGCATCTCACTGCAGAATCGCGGCTCGGGTTTCGTTGCGACGCAAGGTCACCCGAACCAGGTCGGGCCCGGCAAGCGGCCCTTCCACACCATCATTCCGGGGTTCGTGACCAAGGACGGCGCGCCGGTGCTGAGCTTCGGCGTGATGGGTGGCCAGATGCAACCACAGGGCCACGTGCAGGTGCTGGTCCGCATCGCCGACTACGGTCAGAACCCCCAGACGGCCTGCGACGGCCCCCGATTCCGGTGGGTGCAGGGACTGCAGGTCTGCTGCGAAAACGGCTTTCCACCGGCAACACTCGACGACCTACACAGGCGCGGCCATGAACTGGTCACGGTGGACGACTACAACCAGTTCGGCAGCTGCCAGGCGATCTGGCGTCTCGATGACGGTTATGTCGCGGCCAGTGACCCGCGCCGCGACGGTCAGGCTGTGGCGTTCTGACCCGTGATCTGCACCGGAGTGCCGGTCCCCTTCTCGTAGACCAAAGATGAACTAGAGGTAAACTCATAGAAAATCCAAGGTGGCTTACAGGTAAAGCACTGGGTAATATCAGTCCCAGCTAATCGCAAACTGCGCTGAGAATGTACTCGGCATTCCGGTAATGGACGGTGCGATGATTGGGTTAAGTCATCAAAGCCCGGGCATCGGGTTGAAAGCCGGTGAGATTTTTGCCGGATACACGATTGTACGTTTGCTGGGCTCCGGGGGAATGGGTGAGGTCTACCTTGCCCAGCACCCACGGCTGCCGCGCCGCGAAGCGCTCAAGATATTGGGCATCGAGGTATCCGCGGACGCCGACTATCGCCGGCGATTCATCAGAGAGGCTGACGTAGCCTCCGCGCTGTGGCATCCGAACATCGTGCGGGTCAACGACCGAGGCGAGTTCGCCGGGAAGCTATGGATCTCGATGGACTTCGTCGACGGAACCGATGCAGCGAGCCTGTTGCGCAACCGCTTTCCGGCCGGAATGCCGGCAGATCAAGTGGCCACGATAATCTCGGCGATCGCGAGCGCACTCGACTACGCGCATCAGCACCATAAGGTAATGCACCGTGATGTCAGTCCCGCGAATATCCTGCTCGCCGAACCGGAGGCTGCCGCCCAGCGAATCCTTTTGGGCGACTTCGGAATCGCCCGCAACATCGGTGAGACCAGCGGTCTGACCGCGACGAACATGACCATCGGCACGTTTCCCTACGCGGCGCCCGAACAGCTGACGGGCGAGCCGATTGACGGACGTGCCGATCAGTACGCGCTAGCGGCTACCGCCTACCATCTGCTGACCGGATCGCCACTGTTCCCGCACACCAACCCGGCGGTGGTAATCAGCCGCCACCTGACCACCCCGCCTCCGGCACTAGCGCAGATCCACCCGCTGCTCGCGGCCTTCGACCCGGTGCTTGCGGTAGCGCTCGCAAAGGACCCTGCCGATCGCTTCGCCTGCTGCACTGATTTCGCCGACGCGTTCGCACACGCAGCCCGTCGCGTCGAACATCCGATAGCGTCGGCTTCGACCATGCCGCGACCCTTGGCGAGCAGGCCACTCAAGAACATGGCCGTCGCGGCTGACGCCGGCAAACGGCAACGACGTAGCCGGTGGCGGCTCTTCGCCGCCGCATCATCGGTTGTCGCGGTCACCGCCGTCGGGGCCAGTGGCTACTCGTTCGACACCGATTCGACACCGGGCCCGCCGGCCGCATCGCCGACTTTGGCGTCGCCTCGCCAGCCGGCGGAGTACCCGCCGTCACCCTCGGCGGCGCCGCCTCGGCAGGTGGTGGAGGAGTACCCGCCGCCACCGGCGGTGGCGCCGCCTCGGCAGGTGGCGCAGTACGTGCCGCCACCCGCAGTGGCGCAGCCGCCAACGGTGCCAACGCGCAGGGACATTCCGACCCCGGCATCCCCCGCGGCCGCGCCGGCGCCCCGACGGCCGGCACCGGTCCCGCAGCAACCGACACCCGACCCCGAACAGACCTTCCTCGGTCTCGTGTCACAGATTCCGGGTGTCATCGTTACCGACCCCGCGACTGCCGCCGCCACCGGCCGTGGCGTGTGCACCGACCTTCAAAACGGGGCAAGCCCCGATGATGCCGCCGCCGCCACCGTGAACAACACCGGAATCTCTCCCGCACAGGCTGCCGCCGGCGTCAACGCGGCGATCACCGCCTTCTGTCCGCAACACCGGGGGTAGCGGAAAGCGCCTCCACTTGTTGCCATCACAACCGGGCCAGACGTACTTCGAACCGGTCAACGACCGCGCCGGTCTTGCGTGTCGGTCCCGGTGGCTAGACGCTGATCTTTCGCTCTGCGGCACGCAAGCCGATGTCGCTCCGGAAATGGCTGCCGGCTAACCGAATTGAACCGAGGATGTGGTATGCGTGCGCCCGCGCCGCTGACAGGTCCGCGCCGGTGCCCACCACCGACAGCACCCGGCCGCCGGATGACACGACGGTGCCGTCCTCGCGTCGGGTTGTCCCGGCGTGCAGCACCCCTTCGGCTTCGGAACCGACGACGACATCACCCACCCGGGGCCGCCCGGGGTAGTTTTCGGCCGCGAGCACCACCGCCACGGCGGCGCCGTCTCGCCAGCGCAATTCGCCGAACTCCGCCAATTTTCCGGTACCCGCCGTGTACAGCAACTGCCCCAGGGGCGACACGAGCAGCGCCAGCACCGCCTGGGTCTCGGGATCGCCGAAACGACAGTTGAATTCGACCACCGCGGGACCCTTCGCGGTGATCGCCAGACCGGCATACAGCAAGCCGCAGAACGGGCTGCCGCGCCGAACGAGTTCACCCGCAACGGGTTCTACGATCTGACCCACTATCTCCCGGTAGGTCTCATCGGGCAGCCACGGTAGCGGCGCGTACGCGCCCATACCGCCGGTGTTGGGTCCGGTGTCGCCTTCGCCGACCCGCTTGAAGTCCTGCGCGGGCAGCAGCGGCACCACGGTCTCGCCGTCGACCACACAGAACAGCGACACCTCCGGGCCGTCGAGATAAGACTCCAGCAGCACCGGATGCCCGGCCTCGAGCAGTCCCGCGGCATGGGCCCGGGCGACAGCGCGCTCTGCCGTGACCACCACGCCCTTGCCGGCGGCCAGATGGTCATCTTTGACCACCCACGCCGGGTCGCCTGCGGGTGGGCCGAACCGATCCAGGGCGGCATCCAAATGCGCTGGGTTGTCGATGATTTCGCTCGCGGCAGTGCGCACACCGGCCGCGGCCATGACGTCTTTGGCGAATGCCTTGGACCCTTCGATGCGGGCGGCGTCCTTGCCGGGCCCGAAGCAGACGATGCCGGCGGCGCGCACGGCGTCGGCCACCCCGAGCACCAGCGGCAGCTCCGGACCGATAACCACGAGGTCGGCCTCGACCCGACGGGCCAGGGCGACGACGTCCTCGCCGGAGGTGATGTCGACGTTGTGCTGTTCGGCCAGACGCGCGGTTCCGGCGTTGCCGGGGGCCACGATGAGGTGCGTGACCTGCGGATCCCTGGCCAGCGCCAAGAGCAGGGCATGTTCACGGGCACCGGAGCCGATTACCAGGACGCGCACGAGAGGTCAGCGTAACCGCGCAGGTCCCGGCCCAGGCCACCGACCCGTCGGCTCTTCTTCGCCAGCCGGGACTCAGACCGGTGCGGCTTAGCGGAGGGCCTGGTAGATCAGCTGGGTGTATCGGCGGGTGCGGTCGGTCCCAGCCGAGGTGACCTGTCCCATCTTGTTCATCACATAGGCAAAGGTGGTGCGGCAGTGGGGATTCATGACCACCGTGGAGCCGCCCCAACCACCCCAGTAACAGATCCTTTCATCGGGGATGTCAGGCGCCGCCTCCGGGTGAGGCGGCGCGAAGCCGATACCCCACCGCGTTGGCATGGCCAGCACCAGGTCGATGCCGTTGACCTGCTCGCAGAAGATCAAGTCGACGGTGTCTCGGCTCAGCAGGCGCACCCCGGCGATCGAGCTTGCGGCAGCGCGGGTCCGAGCTTTGTCACTGGCGCAGATCCTCGACAGCCTGCACATCCGTTTCCGATTGCTGACCGGCGGCGCGCGAACCGCCGTGCGCCGCCAACAGACGCTGCGCGCGTCGGTCGACTGGTCCCATGCGCTGCTGACCGAGCCCTAACGGGTGTTGTTCCGCCGGGCGGCCGTGTTCATGGGGGGCTTTGACCTGGATGCGGCGCAGGCAGTGGGTGCCGACAGCGACGTCGAGCGCTATCAGACCCTCGATCAGCTCGCGTTGCTCATCGACAAATCACTTGTCGTAGCTGAAGACAGCCACTTCGGAACGCGATACCGAATGCTGGAGACGGTTCGCCAGTACGCACTGGAAAAACTCGGCGAGTCCGGGGAGGCCGACGCGGTGCGCGACGGCCGCCGCGACCACTACGCCACGGTGGCCGCCCAGCTCGACAGCCCCGGGCGCACCGGTCATCAGCGCCTGGTCGAGCAGGCCGAAATCGAGATGGACAACCTTCGGGCAGCGTTCGCGTGGTTGCCGCGAAAACGGGGAAATCACAACCGCACTGCGGCTCGCCTCGACGTTGCAGCCGTTGTGGCTGATGCGGGGGCGCATACAGGAAGGCACTGCCTGGCTCGATGCCGCGCTCTGCGATGCCAAGGTCCACGACGTGGAAGTGTCGCCCGCAGTTCGCGCCCGGGCGCTCGCCGACAAGGCCGCACTCGAGGCAACGCAAAGCATCCACGAGAACATCGACGAGGCCCGGCAAGCTCTTGCTATCGCTCGTGAACTCGACGACAAGGCCCTGCTGGTACGAGCCCTCACCGCCTGCGGCGGCCTCGCCGTCTATCCGAAGTTAAGGCTATTGAACTGGCTGAATTCCTGGGTTGACCTGGGTATTGGCTGGTTTGGGTGGGTGGTGGTTCTGGCTACGCGGTGATGGTGACTGGGATCGGGGCGTCGATGAGGTCGAAGGCGCGGCGCTGGGTGGGGGTGGCCTCGGTGAGTTTGTCGATTTCGATGTTGGTGTGGTGGTAGCGGATCCGGTCGCGGGTGAGGGTGGCCAGGTGATTGAGCAGGTCGCGGAAGTTTCGTACTGGGTTGCCGGCCGCGTCGTGTTTGGTGGAGGCTTTGGCGTGTGCGGCTGGGGAACGCTGCGCGGGGGCGACGGGGTTGTCCCGATGCGGTGGTGTTTCGTCGGTGAATGTCAGTGGCGCCCAGGCCTTGCGCAGGTGCCAGATGAGGTAGCAGGCCAGCATGCAGATCAGCACGTGGGCTTTGACGCGGTCCTCGAGGCGGTGGTGGATGGGGCGTAGGTCGAGGTCGTCGGTCTTGATGATGCGAAAGTCGCGTTCGATGTTGGCGAGGTTTTTGTAACCCTGCACCACGGCGGCGGGGTCGAGGACCTTGGTGTTGACGCTGGTGCGCAGCACGTAGATGCCGTCGAGGGCAGCTTGGGCGTCGATGGCGGCCTGGTCGCGGTGGTAGGTGAATTCGGTGTCGGTGATCGTGAGGTGGAAGAGCTTGCCCACCTTGAATTTTCCGCTGACCTTGCCGACTGCGATGCCGATCTTGTCGGCGCCGGACAGGGTGGCTTTGGTGACGCGTTGGGCGATGTGGGCCAGTTGTTTCTCGGTGGCAGCCAGCAGGTCGTGGCGTTTGCGGGCACGTTCGGCGGCCAGGGTGGGGTTGCGGCAGGCGATCAGCCGTTCGCCGGGGTAGTCGGGGTGGGTGATCTCGGCGAGGTCTTGGGTATCGAACAGGCTCATCTGCAGCGGCCCGTCGTCGCGGGCGAGTTTGGCGATCGCGGGTGCACGTAGCGCGGTGATCCAATCGAAGGCGGTTGGGGTGTCGGGGTTGTCGTTGAGTTCGCGCAGCGCGTCGATGCGGGCGGTGGTGATCATGCCGCGATCGCCGACCAGCACCAGCTGTTGGATGGCGAGCTTGTCTTTGATCACCTGCACGATCTGGGTGAACGCGGTCGGGTCGGCGGTGGCACCGGACAACACGCGCACCGCGACCGGGCGGCCCTCAGGGTCGGTGAGCACCCCGTATTCGATCTGCTGGCAGCCCTTCTTGCCGTCGCGGGAGTAGCCGCGCGCGGCCAGCTGGCAGCATCGGCCGGTCACCCACGAGGAAGTCAGGTCAAACAACGCCATCCGGCCCGGGTTCACCGACTCGTTTAAATGCTTTGCCGCCAGCTTCTTTTCGATCTTGTCCTGCCGGTCGGCCAGCCAGTCCATCCCGGCGTAGATCTCGTCGGTGGAGGCCTCGGCCACCCCGAAATCCACGCCGAGGGTGGTGTTGGGCCACCACGACAGGGTGGACAGCTTCGAGGTGGGCCGCACCACCCGCGAGATGATCAAGGCGAGCACGATATCGCGGGCTCGGCACGGCGGGCCCAGCAGTGCGGCCAGCTCGAGCTTGCGCGCCATCGCGGCCACCGCCGCCACGTCCCCATGCGGCAGCGACCGGGACTTGCTGAACTCCGAGCCGGCCGGCACCAGCGTGTGGCCCTTCAGCGTCGCCTCGATCGCATCGACGGCCTGCGGCGGCAGCATCGACAGGTTGGCCACGGTCTGGTTGCGCACCTTGGCCCCGTCCCGGTAGGTGCGGCGCAACAGCACAGACTCATAGACGCGCTCGTGGCCGTGCTTATCCACGTGAGTCTTCTTAACTCTGACTACGTGAGCTTTGCCAGTATTGCGTGGCACACCAAGAATCATAGCCTGATTCCGTTGAAATGATAGCAACAACACGCATCTATTCGTGACTACATATGAGCACACAACAGCACCCATAATGTCAGTTCAAACCACTAATCCCCAGTCAAAACCGTCGCAACTTCGGTCTATGACGCCGAGGCAGCCCGCCCGTACTTCGACGAGGCGCTCGACCTCGCCCGCGCGCTCGGTGATGACTGGCGGCTGAGCCAAATTCTCGGCTGGCAGGCGTTTGCTGCGATCACCGGTGCTGGCGACCCAACTGCGACCCGCGTCGCGGGCGAAGAGGGCGCGATGTCGCCGATGCGATCGGCGACGAGTTCAACTCGCGCATGTGCCGCTGGTGCGTGGCTTTGGCGCGGATGTGGCAAGCCGATCTTGCCGAAGCTGTCGCCCAATTGCGGGATTTGGTGGCCGAATCCGAGGCGGCGCACGACGAACTCTGCCGGATGTCGAGCCTGTTGAATCTGGGCCACCTGCTGGCCTATGCCGGCGACGCGAACGAGGCCAGGGCCGCCGCCACCGCGGCCGTGCCAGCCGACGCGGAACTCGGCGAGTTCAATCTGGGCTTTGCCTATGCCTCGCTGGCCGCCGCCAGCCTTGCCGCAGGGGACGTGGCGGCAGTTGCGCAGGCCGGGGATGCGGCATGGAAACTCATGAATGCCCAGCCCGAGCTGGCGGTCGTCAACGTCATCCCATGGGCACAAGTTGCGCTCGCACGCGGAGATCTGCAGACGGCTCGACACTGGGCCGACGACGCGGTCTCGGTGGCTCCGGGCCAGCATCTGGCGATGGCGCTGGTCACCCGGGCGCGCGTTGCGATCGCCCACAACGATCGAGACCAGGCCGAGCGCGACGCTTACGACGCGCTCGCGCGCGCAGCGGACCTCAAGGGGTACCTCATCGTGCCCGACGCGCTCGAGTGCATCGCCGCACTTGCCGCGGACGCCGGCAATAACCCCGAAGCGGCCCGGCTCTTCGGAGCCGCGCATGCACTTCGCAGCCGCACCGGTCAAGTCCACTTCAAGATCTACGACGCCGTCCACGACACGTCGGTGGCTATGCTGCGTGAGACCCAGGACCACAACGCATTTGAAGATGCATGGTCCGAAGGGTCGGCGCTTTCCACCGACGAAGCGATTGCCTATGCTCAACGCGGCCGCGGCCAACGCAAACGCCCATCAACGGGCTGGGCTTCGCTCACCCCCGCAGAGTTCGACGTGGTGCGCCTTGTCAGTGAAGGGTTGCCCAACAAGGACATTGCGAGCCGTCTCTTCGTTTCCGCGCGCACCGTGCAGGCGCACCTGAATAACGTCTACGCGAAGCTGGGGCTCACCTCGAGAGTGCAACTCGCCCAAGAGGCATCACGGCACGCCTGACGATCCAAGCGATCAGGCAATGCCCGCCGATCAGCGTCATGTGCCCCTGAGAGTTCACCCGTAGTGGGTCATCCGTCCGATAGCCCTCGTGGTTATCCGGGTGGCCCTCTGTAGCAACGCCTCTGCTTTGCTGACGTCAATAAGCTTCCTCGTCATCATCGGGCGCCAGCAGTCTCTCCGGGTGATGAAAGCTATTCGTTCTCGGTTGTCCATGGTCCAGGTGTGGTGGTGGGATCCACTCGGTGTCGCCGTGGGCGTTTTTGCGGGTGATCCAGCCTTTTTCGACGAGTCGGTTGTCGACTCCGCAGGCCAGGGTCAGCTGATCGATGTCGGTGCGGCGGGTCGTGGCCCAGCCTTGGACGTGGTGGACTTGGCTGTGATAGGCAGGCGCATCACAGCCCGGTTTCGTGCATCCACGATCCCTGGCGTACAACATGATTCGCTGCCCCGGGGAAGCCAGCCGTTTGGTGTGATACAGCGCCAGGGCCTTGCCGCGATCAAAAATGGCCAAATAGTGGTGCGCGTGGCCGGCCCAGCGGATCACATCCGACATGGGTACCAGGGTGCCCCCGCCGGTCAGGCCCTTCCCGGCGGCGGCCTCGAGGTCTTGGAGGGTGGTGGTCACCACGATCGACACCGGAAGCCCGTTGTGTTGGCCCAACTCCCCCGACGCCAACAGCGCACGCAGTCCGGCGAGGAAGCCGTCATGGTTGCGTTGCGCCTGACTGCGCGTGTCACGGCGCACCGCATCCTCATCGGGCGTCTCATCCACGACGGGGGTCTGGTCGTCGGGGTTGCAGGCACCGGGGGCGGCCAGCTTGGCCAACACGGCCTCCACGGCCGCGCGCAACTCCGGGGTCAGCATGCCGCTGATGCGCGACATCCCGTCGAATTCCTGCTTGCCCAGCATGATCCCGCGCTTGCGGGCCCGCTCCTGGTCGCGAAATTCCCCGTCGGGGTTGAGCCAGTCCATGATCCGCTGGGCGTATGTGGCCAACTCGTCGGGGCGATACCCGCAGGCTTTGCGGGCCAGGTCGGCTTCGGCGGCTTCCCGGGTACCCAGGTCCACCTCGGCGGGCAGGTGGGCGAAGAAGCTGCGGATCACCCGCACATGCCCGTCACCGACGAGCCCGTCGCGTTGAGCGGCCGCGGTCGCGGTCAACTGCGGCGCCAACGGCTCACCGGTCAGCGCCCGCCGTTGACCAAGATCAGCTGCCTCGTCGATTCGCCGGCCCGCCTCGGCCTTGGTGATACGCAACCGATCGGCCAGCGCCGAAAGCAGTTTGGCGCCCAGTTCTTCCTCGCCGGCCTGCGCGCCGAGCTGATTGATCAGCGCGTGTTGGGGTGTCCGCAGCCGTCGTGCCACGCCTTCCAAGCGCTCCAAGGCCCGCAACCGTTCCGGGGTGGTGAGCACGTCAAAAGACAACTCGCACAAACGATCCAGATCTGAATCCAGCGCGTTGAAGACCTCGACAATGTCTTCACGCGTGCCCGCACCCATGCCTGAAATTCTACGAAAAGCCACCGACAAGAACGGCCGCGTTGTGACTGCTGAAACCACAGTGACACAAGGGATTACAGGACCACAGCGGCAACATCATCGAGCGCGTACGCCCTAGTCCGCGGCCTTACCCGAGTGCATCCTTAACGCCGCGTCGACGTTGGCCTTCTTGTCCTCGTCGGCGCCCTTGGCCGCGGCCTTCTTGCGCCTTGCCACGACGGTGTCGACCGCCCCATTGAGCGCAGAGCCCAGCGGGAACCCGAGATAGTGAGTGAGGAAGACGGCCATCTCCTTCAGTTCGGTCTCGGTGAGCTCTCCGTTGAGCAGCGCGGCGTTGATCTGGATTTCGGCCAGGTCGCGATTCCCGATCGCGGTCACCGCGGTCAGCGTCATGATCCGCTTGTCGCGCATCGACAATTCTGGCCGGGTCCAGATAGTGCCGAACAGGTGATCGACGGTGAGGTCGAAGTACGCGTCACCCTCGACGTTGGGCATCTCCCAGCCGTAGACCTCGTTCATCTTGTCCAGGCCCTTGCGGCGCAGCTCGTCCATCACGACTCCTCAGCTAGATCGGGGTGCGGCACCCCGAGGCCGGCGGCCAACCGTTCCAATGCCAGCTTGGCCAACGGCAATTCAACCGATACCGACTCCCCCAACGCCAGTGCCAGGCTCAGGTCCTTTTCCCCCAGTGCCCGGGTGTGCTCCAACAGCGGACGCAGCGGGTCGTCGGACTTCATCGGGGCGGTCGTCTCCCGGAACATGATGGCGCCGGGGCCGCCGGTGAGGGCATCGCTGTGGCGCACCACTTTGGCAAGCGCCCGCAGGCTCAAACCGCTTGCTTCGGAAAGCTTCTCGGCCTCGGCAGCCGCCGCGTAGGACACGAACGTCAGCATGTTGCGGGCCAGCTTCATCCGCGTCCCTGCCCCCGGTTCGCCGGCGTGGATCACCAGCGATGCCCACCGCCGGAAAGGCTCCTCGACCCGCCGGAAGGTCTCGTCGTCGGCGCCCACCATGGTGGCCAATTTGCCCTCGGCAGCCGCCCCCGGACCGCCGCTGACCGGGGCATCCACAACGTAGATGCCCCGTGGCTCGAGCTCTTTCGCCAACTCGACGGCGGTGCTGTCGCTGATGGTGGAATGAATCGCAATGATGGTGCCGGGCTTGGCATTCACTGCCAGCCCGTCGTTGCCGGTGATCACGTTGCGCACCTGAGTGTCGTCGAGCACCGTGACGCTGATGATGTCGGCGCCGGCAACCTCGGCGACGCTCGCCGCCGCTGTGGCGCCACCCTCGACGAACGGCTCCATGGCTTCGGCCCGTACATCGAAGACCGTCAGACCGCCCGGCCAGTCGAGGTAGCGCTTGGCCATTGGTGCACCCTGGTTGCCCAGACCGATGTATCCGAGGCGCGGTATCGCAGTCATGATCGGATGACCTGCCCGCCATCGACATTGAAGATCTGTCCGGTGATCCAGGACGCCTGGTCGCTGAGCAGGAACAGGCACATTCCCACCAGATCCTCGGGAGTTCCCATGCGAGACAACGGAATTTGCTTGACCATGTCCTTGACCAGCTCACCGGGCGTCACGGTTCGGGTGGCCTCGGTGTCGATGGGCCCGGGCGCGATCGCGTTGATCCGGATCTTCATTCCGCCCAGCTCCCGAGCAAGCTGTTGCGTGAGCCCGTTGACCCCGACCTTGGCCAAGCCGTAGAAGTTCGAGTACAGCCATGCCGCGGTGGACGACTGGTTGACGATGGCGCCGCCGCCCCTTTTAACCATGTGCCTGTATACCGCGCGGGTGCACACCAAGGCACCGTCGTGGTTGACGCTCATGAACTTCCGGTAGTAATCCCACGGCACGGTCAGCAGCAGGTCGAGCTTCATGCCGCCGTAGATCGCGGCGTTGTTCACCAGGTAATCGATGCCGCCGAATTCGCCGACGGTGCGCTGGGCCATGGCCTTGGCTGATTGTTCATCCGAAACATCAACGGCCACGGGGATTGCGGTGCCCCCGTCGGCAGCGATCTGCTTGGCGACCGCCTCGGCAGCGCCGGCGTTGATGTCGGCGACCACCACGGACGTGCCTTCGCGTGCCAGCGCTTCGGCGTAGGCCCGGCCGATACCTTGCCCAGCCCCGGTGACAATGGCCACCTTGTCGTCGAATTGAGCCACACCGTCTCCTAATTGGTTGCCGTGGCAATGAGTTTGGCTTCCAAGTATTCCTCGAACCCGAGCAGCCCCATCTCGCGCCCGTTGCCGGACTGCTTGTAGCCGCCGAACGGCGCGTCGGCCGAATACCACACGCCGCCGTTGACGTTCACGGTGCCTACCCGCAGCCGCGCGGCAATCCCGGCCGCCCGGTCCGGGTCGGCGCCGAACACCGTGCCCGACAAGCCGTAGGGCGAGTCGTTGGCGATCCGTACGGCGTCGTCGTCGCCATCGTGGGCGATCACCGTCAGCACCGGCCCGAAGATCTCCTCCCGCGCGGGCCGGGCGTTATTGGTCAGGCCCGCAATGACGGTCGGCTCGATGAAATATCCGACATCCCGGCAGGCCGGCCGTCCTCCGCCGCAGGCGAACGTCCCGCCTTCGGCGATTGCTAACGCCAGGTAGCCCTGCACCCGATCGCGTTGACGCGCCGAAATCAAGGGTCCGCACACGGTTCCCGGGTCCTCGGGGTCACCCGGCTTGATCGACGACATGGTTCCCGATGCGATGGCGACGGCGTCGTCGTAGTGCGCCCGCGGTACCACCAGCCTGGTGGTGATCGCACACCCCTGCCCCGCATGCACGGCGGCGGTGAACGCCGAAACCGCGCACGCCCCAGCCAAATCGGCGTCGTCGAGCACGACAAACGCCGACTTACCGCCCAGTTCCAGGAATACCTTCTTGATCGTGGCCGCCGCGTCGGCCATCACGCTGCGCCCGGTTGCGGTGGAGCCGGTGAACGAAATCATGTCTACCCGAGGGTCTTTGGCAAGCAGCGCGCCCAGGCCGTGGTCGCTGGAGGTGACGATGTTGACCACTCCGGGCGGAAAGTCGGTGTGGTTGGCGATGATCTCGCCGAGCACGGCCCCACACCACGGTGTGTCCGGTGCAGGTTTGAGTACGACGGTGTTGCCCGCGGCCAGCGCCGGCCCCAGCTTGGCCAGGTTGATCTGGTGAGGGAAGTTCCATGGTGTGATGGCCCCGACGACGCCCACGGCCTCCCGCGCCAAGGTGCGCCGGGTCGGGATGCCCAGCGGTGCCGCCTGACCGAGATCCTGGTGCCAGGAATAGGACTCGGCGGTGTCGGCGGCGAACGCCAGGTCGTTGACCGGGCCTTCCAGCTGAGCGGCGGCGGTGAGCATCCGCGGCGCACCGACTTCGGAGATGGTCAGTTGTCGTAACTCTTCGATGTGCTCGCGCATCGCGTCGCGCAGCTGACGCACGCACCGCACCCGCAACTCGGCGTTGCGCGACCAGTCGGTGTCGTCGAAGGCCCGCCGCGCGGCTTCGATGGCACGTCCCATGTCTGCCGCGTCCGCGGCGGCGGCGACGCCCAGCACTTCCTCGGTGGCCGGATTGACCGTCGGGAAGGTGCCGGCACTGCCTTCCGACAGCTTCCCGTCGATGAACAACGAGCTGACTCCGTCGGCCAACAAGGCCATCTAGCGCTCCCACCATTCGTTGATGACGACATCCACCCGGGAGGACAACTGGGGTGGACAACTGTCCGATATCCTTGCTTCGAACCATAGCGTCGCCTGGTGTAGCGGTGCAAGGGCCGACACCGAGGGCCGGCTTGGCGTCGGCCTCAATACCTGCATGAACTGCATTTTCAGCCAGCATGGTTGCCCAGCGCCACAACTATCCGCTAGCTTGGACAGGTGTCCAGCGATGCACTGGTGGCGGTCCCGGACCGGGCCGTGCAGGGAGTCGACGACCGGCCACGCAACCGGCGCCAGGCAGAGACCTTCCGCAAGGTCCTGGCAGCCGGCATGCAGACCTTGCGGGAGAACTCCTACACCGATCTGACGGTGCGCATGGTGGCTGCCCGCGCCAAGGTGGCTCCGGCCACCGCCTACACGTACTTCTCGTCGAAAAATCACCTGATCGCCGAGGTCTACCTCGACCTGGTCCGGCAAGTCCCCTACTTCACCGACGTCAACGTCCCCATGCCCGTCCGGGTGGACCAGGCGCTGCGCCACCTGGCCCTGGTAGTCGCCGACGAACCCGAGGTCGGTGCCGCGTGCACCGCCGCGCTGCTCGGCGGTGGCGCGGACCCGGCGGTGCGCGCGGCCCGCGAGCGAATCGGCGCCGAGATCCACCGGCGTATCGCGTCGGCCATCGGACCCGGCGCCGAGCCCACCACCGTATCCGCCTTGCAGATGGCGTTCTTCGGGGCGCTGGTGCAAGCCGGCAGCGGCGAGTTCACCTATCACGAGATCGCCGACCGCTTGGCCGATGCGGTGCGGCTGATCCTGGCGGGCGCCGAGAAGGCCGGTGACGCATGACCGTTCATACCGGCAAGTCCGGCGTGGTCCTGGATCCTTACGACTACGACTTCCACGAGGACCCGTACCCGTACTACCGGCGGCTGCGTGACGAGGCCCCGCTGTACCACAACGCAGAACTCGGCTTCTGGGCGTTGTCGCGGCACCGGGACGTGCATCAGGGTTTCCGCAACAGCACCACGCTGTCCAACCGCGACGGCGTATCGCTGGATCCGGTGTCCCGCGGCCCGCATGCCGCCAAGACGATGTCGTTTCTGGCGATGGACGACCCCGCGCATCTGCGGTTGCGCACGCTGGTGTCAAAGGGATTCACGCCGCGGCGGATTCGGGAATTGGAGCCGCGGGTGACCGAGTTGGCCGTGCAACATCTGGACACCGTGCTGGACAAAGCCGATTCCGGAACCGTCGACTACGTCGCCGAATTCGCCGGCAAGCTGCCGATGGATGTGATCTCCGAGCTGATGGGGGTGCCGGTCGCCGATCGCGACCGAATCAGGGCCATGGCCGACGGCGTCATGCACCGCGAGGACGGCGTGACCGACGTGCCGGCTTCGGCGATCGAGGCGTCGATCAACTTGATCCTTTATTACCAGCAGATGATCGCCGAGCGTCGCGCGACACCGGCCGACGACCTGACCTCGGCGCTGCTCGCCGCCGAGATCGACGGCGACCGGCTCACCGACGAGGAAATCCTCGGGTTCATGTTCCTGATGGTGATCGCCGGCAACGAGACGACCACCAAACTCCTTGCCAATGCCGCATATTGGGGCCACAGGAACCCCGACCAGCTGGCGCCGGTCTACGCGGACCTGTCGCGCGTGCCGCTGTGGGTCGAGGAAACCCTGCGCTACGACACGTCCAGCCAGATCCTGGCCCGCACCGTCGTGGGCGAGCTCACGCTCTACGACACCAGGATTCCCGAGGGCGACGTCGTGTTACTGCTGCCCGGGTCGGCGCATCGCGACGAACGGGTGTTCGACCGGCCCGACGAGTATCTGATCGGCCGGGAAATCGGGTCCAGGCTACTGAGTTTCGGCAGCGGAGCGCACTTCTGTCTGGGGGCACATCTGGCCAGGATGGAGGCCCGGGTGGCACTCACCGAGCTGTTCAAACGGATCCGCGGATACGAAGTCGACGAGGCCAATGCCGTGCGCGTCCACTCCAGCAATGTCCGCGGGTTCGCCGCGCTGCCCATAGCCGTGGAGGTCCGCTGAATGCCACGCTTTCCACCACACCCGGACCGCAGGCCGGCGATTGTTGCCGGCGCGTCCTCGGGCATCGGCGCGGCCACCGCGATAGAGCTTGCCGCCCATGGGTTTCCGGTTGCGCTGGGTGCGCGGCGCGTGGACAAATGCCAGGAGATCGCCGAGAAGATCCAAGCCGACGGGGGCGAGGCGGTGGCGCTGCCCCTCGACGTCACCGATCCCGACTCGGTCACGGGCTTCGTGTGCCACGCGACCGAACAACTCGGCGACATCGAGGTTCTGGTCGCCGGTGCCGGCGACACCTACTTCGGCAGACTCCACGAAACCGACACCGAGACCTTCGAGTCGCAGGTCCAGATTCACCTGATCGGGGCCAACCGGCTGGCCACGGCGGTGCTGCCGGGCATGCTGGAACGCCAGCGCGGTGACTTGATCTTCGTCGGCTCCGATGTGGCGTTGCGCCAGCGTCCGCACATGGGCGCCTACGGGGCGGCCAAGGCCGGGCTGGTGGCGATGGTGACCAACCTGCAGATGGAGCTCGAGGGCACCGGGGTGCGCGCGTCGATCGTGCACCCGGGCCCGACGAAGACCGGGATGGGCTGGAGCCTGCCCGTCGAGTCGATCGGACCGGCCCTGCAGGACTGGGCCAAATGGGGTCAGGCGCGGCACAACTACTTCCTGCGGGCATCCGATATCGCCCGGGCCATCACGTTCGTCGCGGAGACACCCCGGGGCGGCTTTGTGGTGAACATGGAGCTGCAGCCCGAAGCGCCGCTGGCCGACGCCACAGACCGGCACCAGCTCAGGGTCGATGAAAAAGCGTTCGTCGACGAGGGAAAGCTCGATTCATGATCACAGCCATCGTGCCGCGAGTGTCCGGCGGACAGGACGAACACGGACATCTCGAAGAGTTCCGCACCGACCCGATCGGCCTGATGCAGCGGGTGCGCGACGAGTGCGGCGACGTGGGGTGGTTCCAGCTGGCGGACAAGCACGTCGTCCTGCTCTCCGGCGCCAAGGCCAACGAGTTCTTCTTCCGGTCCTCCGACGAAGAGCTGGACCAGGCCCAGGCCTATCCGTTCATGACGCCGATCTTCGGCAAGGGTGTGGTGTTCGACGCCAGCCCCGAGCGCCGCAAGGAGATGCTGCACAATTCGGCGCTGCGCGGTGAGCACATGAAGGGCCACGCCACGACAATCGAACGCGAAGTGCACCGGATGATCGAAAACTGGGGCGAGCAAGGCGAAATCGACCTGCTGGACTTCTTCGCCGAGCTGACCATCTACACCTCCACCTCGTGCCTGATCGGCACCAAGTTCCGCAACCAGCTCGACTCAAGATTCGCACACTTCTACCACGAACTCGAGCGCGGCACCGACCCGCTGTGCTACGTCGACCCGTATCTGCCGATCGACAGCTTCCGCAGACGCGACGAAGCCCGACAAGGATTGGTGGCGTTGGTTCAGGAGATCATGCATCAACGAATCGCCATCCCGCCCACCGACAAACGCGACCGCGACATGCTCGATGTGCTGGTGTCGATCCGCGACGAGGCCGGCCACCCGCGGTTCTCCGCCGACGAGATCACCGGCATGTTCATCTCGTTGATGTTCGCCGGGCACCACACCAGTTCGGGTACCTCGGCGTGGACGCTGATCGAACTGCTGCGCCACCCCGACGTGTACGCCGAGGTGATCGCCGAGCTCGACGAACTCTATGCCGACGGGCAGCCGGTGAGTTTTCATGCGCTGCGCCAGATTCCGCATCTGGAGAACGTACTCAAGGAGACGCTGCGGCTACACCCGCCGCTGATCATTCTGATGCGGGTGGCCAAGGGCGAGTTCGAGGTCGAGGGCTACCCGATTCACGAAGGCGAACTGGTGGCGGCCTCGCCGGCGATCTCCAACCGGATACCCGAAGACTTCCCCGATCCCGACGCATTCGTGCCGCAGCGTTACGACGAGCCACGCCAAGAGGATTTGATCAACCGCTGGACGTGGATTCCGTTCGGCGCCGGCCGGCATCGATGTGTGGGCGCGGCGTTCGCCACCATGCAGATCAAGGCGATTTTCTCGGTGTTGTTGCGCGAGTACGAGTTCGAGATGGCGCAGCCGCCCGACAGCTACCGCAACGACCACTCCAAGATGGTGGTGCAGTTGGCTCGGCCGGCCACCGTGCGCTACCGCTGCCGCAGGGGTTGACGATGGGCTACCGGATCGAGGCGGACCTAGACTTGTGTCAGGGCCACGCGATGTGCGAACTGGAGGCGCCCGATTATTTCCGGGTGCCCAAGCGGGGCAGGGTCGAGATCGTCGACGCCGAGCCGCCCGAGGAGGCGCGCCCGGAAATCGAGCGCGCGGTTCGATCATGCCCCACCCAAGCACTTTTCATCAAAGAACAGGACTAAGAGAAGGCTGATGACGATGGTGTCTTTCGAACGTGCCGAACTCGACGAGTGGGTGCAGTCCTGGCTGCAGGCCAACAAGGACTGCGAACAGGCGGGCGACTGGACACCGCTGGCCGACTTCTACGCTGCCGATGCCACCTACGGCTGGAATATCGGACCCAAGGAAGACGTGATGTGCGTCGGGATCGACGAGATCCGCGATATCGCGCTCGGCCTGGAGATGCAGGGACTGCAGGATTGGCAGTATCCCTACCAGAAGGTCGTCATCGACGACCGCCAGGGGGAGATCGTCGGCTTCTGGAAGCAGGTCGTCGTCGACGCCGACGGCGGCCGGCAGGAGATCTACGGCATCGGCGGCAGCTGGTTTCGGCTCAACGCGGACAAGCTCATCGAGTGGCAGCGCGATTTCTTCGACTTCGGGCACGTCTCCGCGCTCTATCTGCAGTTGATGAAGAACGGGAAGCTGTCGGAGGGTATGCGCAAACGGATCGAACGGGGCATCTCGGGCGAGAAGTTGCCTGGCTATTACCCGCTGGGCCAAGCCCCGGTACCGCTGTGGTGAGCCGCCCGCCGTGACCCAACCAAGCATTTGTTTTGTTACGCGCGCTATGCTGGCGCCGCAGGGGGTGCCCTGTGGTACTCGTCACCACCCTTGCTCGGCACGATGGGCCGGGCAGTCTCAATTCAATGGCGAAATGGGGTCATGTCTACCGTGAAGACAAAAGGCGCTCTGATCTGGGAGTTCAACCAACCATGGTCGGTCGAGGAGATCGAAATCGGTGACCCCGTCAAGGACGAGGTCAAGATCCAGATGGAAGCGGCGGGCATGTGCCGCTCCGACAACCACCTGGTCACCGGTGGTATTCCGATGGCGGGTTTCCCGGTGCTGGGCGGACACGAGGGCGCCGGAATCGTCACCGAAGTCGGACCGGGCGTGGACGACATCGCCCCGGGTGACCACGTGGTGCTGTCGTTCATCCCATCGTGCGGAAAATGCCCCACCTGTCAGGCCGGCCTGCGCAATCTTTGCGATCTGGGAGCCGGGCTGCTGGCCGGCGCAGCGGTGAGCGACGGCACCTTCCGCATCCAGGCCCGCGGCCAAAACGTCTACCCGATGACGCTGCTGGGGACGTTCTCGCCGTACATGGTGGTGCATCGCAGTTCGGTGGTGAAGATCGACCCGTCGATCCCGTTCGAGGTCGCCTGTCTGGTCGGCTGCGGCGTCACCACCGGCTACGGGTCGGCGGTGCGCACCGCCGACATCCGCCCCGGTGACGACGTCGCCATCGTCGGTCTCGGCGGCGTCGGGATGGCCGCGCTGCAGGGCGCGGTGGCCGCCGGCGCGCGCTACATCTTCGCCGTCGAGCCGGTGGAGTGGAAGCGCGACCAGGCGCTGAAGTTCGGCGCCACCCACGTCTATCCCGACATGAATGCCGCGCTGCTGGGCATCGCCGAGGTCACCTACGGTCTGATGGCCAAGAAGGCGATCATCACCGTCGGCGAACTGCAAGGCGCAGACATCGACAGCTACCTGACCATCACCGCCAAGGGCGGCACCTGCGTCCTCACCGCGATCGGCAGCCTGCTGGACACCAATGTGACGCTGAACCTGGCGATGTTGACCTTGATGCAGAAGAACCTGCAGGGCACCATCTTCGGCGGCGGCAACCCGCAGTACGACATCCCGCAGCTGTTGTCGATGTATCGGGCCGGGAAGCTGAACCTGGACGACATGATCACCCGTCAGTACCGGCTGGAGCAGATCAACGACGGCTACCAGGACATGTTGGACGGCAAGAACATTCGCGGTGTCATCCGATTCACGGACGCCGATCGATGACCCAGACGGCCCAATCTCCGGCGCTGACGGCGTCACAGTCGTCGTGGCGCTGCGTGCAAGCCCACGATCGGCAGGGTTGGCTCGCCTTGATGGCCGATGACGCGGTGATCGAAGACCCGATCGGCAAGTCCGTCACGAATCCGGACGGCACCGGGGTGCGCGGCAAAGACGGCATAGCCGCTTTCTACGACACCAACATCGCGGCCAATCAGTTGACGGTCACCTGCGAGGAGACGTTCCCGTCGAGTTCGCCCAACGAGATCGCCCATATCCTGGTGTTGCGCAGCAGGTTTCCGGGCGGCTTCACCAGCGAGGTCCGTGGTGTTTTCACCTATCGTGTCAACGACGAAGGGCTGATCACCAACATGCGCGGCTACTGGAACCTCGACATGATGACGTTCGGCAAAGAGGAATAGGCGTATCAGCCGATCCGGCCGATTCCGGTGATGTTGCCTTGCATGATCTTGTTACCCATCAACACCATGGAGGCGGTTTGAATCGGGTCGCTGAGGATTGTAGCCGACTTCGGTTGCTGCAGAAGCACTCTCCCGTTGTCAGGGTCGATGACGGCGAACGCGAAAACATCCAGTGGTGTGGTGTTGTCGAATCCGATCCGGGTGATGGTGTAGATCAGGCTGTCGGCGGTGGATAGATGCGGCAATGCGGCGCTGCGAGTTCGGCTGTCCCACACCGTCCGACATCCGGTGGGCTCGACGTCCACCCTGGTCATCCCGCCGACGAACGGCGCTGTCGGCGGGACTGCCGGACCGGCGCCCGCCGGAACCGCCGGATAGGGGTAGCCGTAGGTGCTGGCGATGAACATCGAATTCCCGACACCGATGGGAGAGTTCTCGCTGCCCGGGCCTCCTTGAGTCAGCACCGGTTGCTCGCACAACAGCGTGCCGGTTCCGGATTGGTAGACCAGCGCATGGACCAGCGGATCGGCGTTGTCGACGATGGTCAGGTAGTCGGCGCCGGTTGGGCCGAAATACGTTGGGGTGGAACCGGTTCCCCAGCTCAGCTGTCCGGGTTTGCGGGCCGCTCCGCGGTCGTACGCTTGGCGCCACAGGATCTGCGGGTTGCCCATCCCGTCCAGGTTGAGTTCATAGAGAGCGAACGTGGTGGCGACCGCGACGCGGTTGGTCGGGGCCGCGGAGATGCTGTTCGCTACTTGCTCGCCGGCGGGTAATTGCACGCTGGCGACGCCCCCGCCTGTTTTTGCGACCCCCACCACGCCGGTGCCGGTGGCAAACCAGACGTTGCCGAGGTAATCGGGGACTAGACCGACGGATTGGTCTCCTGGCGGAATTGCGCTGGACACGTCGGTGGACTCGGTGACAGTTAGCTGCCAGCAGCCCCTGGCGTCCTTGACATGTGCGATGCGTAGTAGGTGGTTGGTGCCGTCGATCATCACCAGCTGGTTGTTGTTGTCCAGGTACGCATAGACGCCACCGAGCAGGCCGCCCTTGGCGACGTCCAGGCTGGCCAGCGGAATGACCCGCGGCACAATCCCGTTGGGATCGATCAGGTGAACTACCGGGGCCTGGGTGATATCGGACGTGCACAGGGCCAGCACCAGGCCGTCGGTTCCCTGGGTGATGGTCGGGCACGCGGCCACCAGCGGGTACGCCAAGATCGCCGCCGGCCGGGCGCCGGGTCCGGGTAGCGGTCCCGCGTCGGCCGACGCGGCGTCGTTGTGCATGGACGCCAACCCGTTCGGCGCCATGAACGGATTCGGCGGCGCCAGCGGGCCGAACACGGCGGCCGCCCGCGCCGCACCGGGAAACGTTGACGAAATAACCGCGGGCACAACGGAAATAACGCACGCGGCCAGGAATGCCGTAGGAACGGCCAACATTGCCGCGGGAAACCGCACCAAGGTCCCCTCCCGTGCATTGGGTTACCGAGGATTCTGGCGATCGCGGACGACGACACGGCAACAGTCCGCTAACGATTTCGATTCGAGATTGGATCCCCTCGGGGCCCACCTCGACCGCGGCCAACTCCGCACCACCACCACGCACCACCACCACGCACCGCCCCGAAGAACTGCTCCACCACGACGAAGACGAACCGTAACCAGGTCGCCTGACAGAAAGCCGTCGACACCCCAGGCCCACGAAAAGCCCCGCCTAGGGGGCGAGCGGCGAGTACCCTCACAGCCACCGATCGCGCTGGAGGCAAACACGGCGTTGATGTCCGCCCCGTGTGCGCCCCGCCAGGAGGCAGCAGTGTCGTATGTCGTGGCGACTCCTGAATTGCTGGTCACTGCTGCCGGCGATGTGGCCGACATCGGGTCGGCGGTCAACGCGGCGAACGCGGCAGCAGCCAACTCCACCACGTCGTTGCTGGCCGCGGCCGCCGACGAGGTCTCTACCCGCATTGCGGCGTTGTTCGGCGCACACGGCCTGGAATGCCAGGCGGCCATCGCACAAGCGGCGCAGCTGCATGAGCGGTTCGTGCGCACCATGGCCGCAACCGCGAGCTCGTATGCGACCACCGAGATCGCCAACGCCGAGGGAACTCTGCGGAACGCGGTCAACGCGTCGGCCCAGGCACTGTTGGGTCGCCAGCCGCTCGGCAACGCCGGTACCGCGCTGGCTGTGGGTGGCGCTGCCGGTCTTGCCCCGATTGCCACCCCGGCGGCCGGCACGAGGATCACGATCCCCGGCGCAGGGCCGCTGTACTACCCGAACTTCATCACCACGCTGCCCTATCTCGGGCAGGTACTGCTTCAGGGCGGTGTCCCGGGGCCAAGTTCGGTATCGATCCTGCAGGGGTACGACTTACTCAACCATGCCATCGGGCAGAACTGGTTCCCCGGCACTACCGCTCAACTTGTCAACTACCCGGCCAGCATTGGCATCCTCAGCGGTAGCCTGGCCGCTCCCGGCACCAACGACGCCGTCGCCATGGGACAGCGAGCGCTCAATGACCAGATCATGAATGCGTTTGGCAACGGTAACGGCTCACCGGTGCGCATTGCCGGGCTGTCGGAGGGAACCATCGTCGTCAACCGCGAATTGGCTTATCTGGCAGCGAACCCGAGCGCTCCGCCGCCTCATGCTCTGCAGTTCGCCATGTTCTCCAGCCCCGAGCTCGGCCTGGCGAACATCTATCTACCGAATGGACTGACCGTGCCGTTGATCGACTACACGGTGCAGGGCCTACCGAACACCCAGTACGACGTCAGCGTGGTGTACGGCCAGTACGACTTCTGGGGCAATCCGCCGGACCGACCCTGGAATCTGCCGGCAGCGCTGAATTCGCTGTTCGGGGCGGCCTACTTCCACAACACGGCATCACTGGCCTCGCTGTCGGACGCGGTGCAGGTGTCCAGTGCGACCACCTCCTTGGGAGGCACCGTTACCACGTACATGATCCCCTCGTCGACGCTGCCAATGTTGTTGCCGCTCACGGAGATCGGTGTTCCACAACCAATCGTCGACAACCTCAACTCGGTTCTGCAGCCGATTGTCAACGACGGCTACTCGTCTCTGACACCTAACGCCGGGCCGTACTTCTCACACGGGTCAGTTGTCGGCCTGCCGACCGCCGCGGATGTGGTGGGCTCCGTAGCGCGTGGGCTTTTCGGGTTCGCGCCCAACCTCTTCGGGTGACACCGGGCCGCCGATGCGCCCACCTATGCTTGACGAATGGCGTCGATCTTCACCAAGATCATCAACCGCGAACTACCTGGCCGTTTCGTCTACGAGGACGACGACGTCGTCGCGTTCCTGACGATCGAACCGATGACCCAAGGCCACACACTGGTGGTGCCCCGCGCCGAGATCGACCAGTGGCAGGACGTGGACAGCGCGGTGTTCGCCCGCGTTATGCGGGTCAGTCAGCTGATCGGCAAGGCCGTCTGCAAGGCGTTCCACGCCGAACGGGCCGGCGTGATCATCGCCGGACTCGAGGTTCCGCATCTGCACATCCACGTGTTCCCCACCCGCAGCCTGCGTGACTTCGGCTTCGCCAACGTCGACCGCAACCCGTCGCCGGAATCGCTCGACCAAGCGCAGGCCAAGATCAAGGCGGCACTGGCTCAACTGACCTGAGCCGCGACCTTGCTGACCCGCGGCAGGGTGACGCGAAAACAGCACCCCTCCCCCGGCGCGGTCGTCACGCCGACGGCACCGCCGTGAGCTCTGACCAAGGAGTCGACAATCGACAGTCCCAGGCCGGTGCCGCCGCTGGCTCGTGCCCGCGACGAGTCGGTGCGGTAGAAGCGTTCGAACACCCGCGACGCGTCCTCCTGGCTCATGCCCGGCCCCTGGTCGGCAACCTCGAGCACCGCATCGGCACCCTCGGTGCCGACGCGTACGGTGATGTCGGCGCTTGCCGGGGTGTGCTGCAACGCATTCGCGACGAGGTTGCTCAGCACCTGGCGCAGCCGGGCGTCGTCGCCGAGTACCTCGGGAGTGCCGGGGCCTTCCAGGAATTCCAGGGTGATCGTGCGCTCGGGGTCGATCGCCTGCGCGTCGTGCACCGCGTCGCTGGCCAGCGCCAGCAAGTCCACCTGGTGATGTTCCAGCGGCCGCTGGACGTCCAGGCGGGCCAACATCAGCAGGTCGTCCACCAGCAGGCCCATCCTGCTGGCTTCGCTCTCGATCCGAGACAGCAGCATGGAGACGTCGCGGGCGGCACCCTGGCGGTACAGCTCGGCGAAGCCGCGAATCGTGGTCAGCGGCGTGCGTAGTTCGTGGCTGGCGTCGGTGATGAATCGGCGCATCCGATCCTCGGACCCGCGGGCCTTCTCGGCAGAAGATTCGGAGTCCGCTACCGCCTGTTGGATCTGGGACAGCATCCCGTTGAGCGCCAGCGAAAGTCGGCCCACCTCGGTGCGGGGATCGCGCTCGGGGACACGGCGATCCAGCTGTCCGGAGGCGATCGCTGCGGCGGTCTGTTCCACTTCGGCCAGCGGCCGCAGGCTACGGCGCACCACCGCATAGCCGGCTATACCGACGACAACCAGTACGGCAGCCCCGATGCCGATCTGCAACCAGACCAGTGATCGAACCGTGTGCTGGACGTCGGACAGATCGATGGCCACCGTGGTCAGGCCGCCATGGGTGCCGTGCACCGAGACCGCGCGCCATTCGATGTCCGAGCCGTTCACCGAATGCAGGGTCGTCGGATCCGGGCCGACGTCGTTGCCGGGCGGCAACGCCGGCTCGGCATTGCGGTCGTTGATGGCCGTCACGGTGTGGCCGTCGGGACTGATGCCGCGCACGTAGAACTTCGACGGCGGCCGGGCGGGATCGGGCCCTTCCCCGTTGGACATCGAATGCTTCCACGGGGACTGCGCCCAGGTGCGCGAGGCGTCCAGCAGCGTCGAGTCGATCCGGCTGATCAGGCTGTGCCGCAGGATCGAGGTGACCGCCACGCCCGAAGCCAGCAGACCGCACAGCACCAGAACCAGGGTGGCCGCAACCAGGCTGACCCGCAGCGGTATTCCGCGTCGACGGTGCGTGGCCATACTCCCTACCTAGCCGAGCAACGGAGCGCGCTCATCGCGGCTCCCGCAATACGTAGCCCACCCCGCGCAAGGTGTGCAGCAGCCGCTTCTCGCCGGTGTCGATCTTGCGGCGCAGGTACGAGACATAGGACTCGACAACGTTGACGTCGCCGCCGAAGTCGTAGCGCCAGACGTGGTCGAGGATTTTCGGCTTGCTCAACACCGTGCCGGCGTTGATCACGAAGTAACGCAGCAAGGTGAACTCGGTGGGCGAAAGCGACACCGGCTGGCCGGCCTTCCACACCTCGTGTGTTTCCTCGTCGAGCTCGATATCGGCGAACGTCAGGCGGGAATTGCGCGGTTCGGCGCTGCCCTTGCCGGCGCGGCGCAGAATGACCCGCAGCCGGGCCACCACCTCCTCCAGGCTGAACGGCTTGGTCACATAGTCGTCGCCGCCCAGAGTCAGACCGGCGATCTTGTCCTGCAGGGAGTCTCGGGCGGTCAGGAACAACGCCGGGGCATCGATGCCGTCGGCCCGCAGCCGACGCAGCACCCCGAAGCCGTCCATGCCGGGCATCATCACGTCGAGGATCACCGCGTCCGGGCGGGCTTCCCTGGCCCGGTCCAACGCCTGGACTCCGTTGCTGGCCGTATGGACCTCGAATCCCTGGAACTTCAGGCTCACCGAAAGCAGTTCGACAATGTTGGCCTCGTCGTCGACGACGAGGATGCGAGCTTCCGGTGTGCTGGCATCGCCCGGGTTCACTGCGGTCATGACAACCATTCCTGCAGCGCGTAGTTGAGTAGTAGCTTCACGTTCATTGAGTACTTCCTGAGAGCTCGTTGGCAGTCGACTGATAATAGTCTGCCAGGAATCGGCTGATCGGCTTGAACCCATGCGCAATTATTTGGTCGCGTCGCGAATACACTCGCAGGATGAATCTCGGCAACACCCTGGTGGCCATCGCTACCCTGCCGGCCCGTGCTGGTCTCGCCGCCGCCGAAACCAGCCTCAACCTGGCCGGCGCAGCAGTCGGGCTGGCCAAGCAGGCGCTCGGTGAGACCGGTGGCGATGCCGGGTCCAACGCCATGGCCAGCGTGCTGGGGATCGAAGAGGCGATCGTGCGGGCCAACCGGCTGGCCAAGCTCCTGGACGAAGACGCACCGCTGGGACGCGCGATCGCACCCGACGGGCCCATGGACCGAATGCTGCGCCCGGGTGGGGTGGTAGACCTGCTGACCGCGCCCGGCGGATTGCTGGATCGCCTCACCGCCGAGGGAGGCGCGATGCAGCGCGCGCTGCAACCGGGCGGGCTGGCCGACCAGATACTCGCCGAAGACGGCCTGGTCGAGCGGGTGCTTTCCGAGGACGGGTTGGCCGACCGGCTACTCGCCAAGGGCGGCCTGATCGACAAGCTGACGTCGAAGAACGGACCGCTCGAACAGCTTGCCGACGTGGCCGACACCCTGGCGCGGCTGGCGCCCGGGATGGAGGCGCTCGAGCCCGCGATCGCCACCCTGCAGGACGCCGTCATCGCGCTCACCATGGTCGTCAACCCGCTCAGCAACATCGCCGAGCGCATCCCACTGCCGGGCCGCCGGCCCCGCTCGTCGTCGCGGCCGGTGCGCTCGCAACGCATCATCGACAGCGAGCACTGACCCGTTAGGCTGGCACCGGTTAACCAGGCCTCCTTAGCTCAGTGGTAGAGCACTCGCCTTGTAAGCGAGCGGTCGTCAGTTCAATCCTGACAGGGGGCTCAACTCTTGTGACGTCGGCTGATGCCTGACAGTGTTTCGGGTGATACCTGACAGATGTTCCGGTTGATGCTTTGACCCTCCCGTTATTGTCGATGGGTTGTCGATTGGTCAGGCGGCCGAGAAGACGGGGGTGTCGCGGCAAACGCTGCACGCCGGGTTGGCCGGGTATGAGGCTGCGGGCCGAGAGGGCTTGGTGGACCGATCACATCGGCCAGTGTCGGGTAGGCATCAGATGCCGGCGGTGTTGGAGATGGAGTTTCGGTGCCGTCCGAATCCGCGGCGCATCGCGCTCTGGTCCGGGCAGGGTGACCGACCCCAGTCTGCAAGATCGGCGTTCGCGGAACTGGAAACGCCGGGAACGCGGTGCCCCGATGGAGTGGTGGCGCCGCCACCGCAGGCCCGGTGGACGTCGTGAAAGAAATGAGTGGCCGCGGCTTGCCGGCTAGGTCAACCCGTCCAGGCCGAACAGCAGCCCCCCGGCGCCACCCGTGCCACCGGTGCCCGGAATGAAGCCAGTCCCGCCCTTACCGCCGTTACCGCCGTTGCCGATCAGCACGCCGTCGCCGCCGTCCCCGCCGGTACCGCCGGTCCCAAAGCTTTCCCCGCCGGCACCGCCGCCACCGCCGTCGCCGAACAGCCCGGCCTTGCCGCCGGTGCCCCCGACCCCGCCGGTTGCGGGGCCGAACCCGCCCGTGCCGCCGGCCCCGCCATCGCCGGAGAGCATGCCGGCGCTGCCGCCGGCCCCGCCGGCCCCGCCGACGGCCCCGAGGCCGCTGCCGAACCCGCCGGCCCCGCCGGCGCCGCCGGAGCCGAAGAGGATGCCGGCGTTGCCACCGGCACCGCCGACCCCGCCTGCGCCGCCCGCAGTTTGGCTGCCGCCGGCCCCACCGGTGCCGCCGGTGCCCAACAGCAAGCCGGCGCCACCGGCCCCGCCGGCCCCGCCGGTGCCGCCGGCCAAGATGCTGAGCCCCCCGGCCCCGCCGGGCCCGCCCGTGCCGAACAGCCCGCCGACCCCGCCAGCCCCGCCAGCCCCGCCCTTAGCGTTGCTGGCGCCCGTGCCGCCGGCGCCGCCGGTGCCGAACAACAACCCGCCGGCCCCGCCCGCACCGCCGGCCCCGCCTCCGACGGTGGCGGCGCCCCCGGCGCCGCCGTTGCCGAACAGCCCGGCGGCTCCCCCGGCACCGCCAACCGCCCCGGACCCGCCCGCGCCACCATTGCCGTACAACCACCCGCCGGCCCCGCCCGCGGCCCCGGACCCCGCCGCCGCGTTGGCGCCATTGCCGATCAGCGGTCGCCCGGTAGCCGCCAGGAAGGGCGCGTTAATTGCGTTGAGTAGCGGACTGGTTATCGACGCGGCGCTGGCGGCTTCGGCGCTGGCATAGGACCCCGCGCCCGCCGCCAAAGCCTGCACAAACTGGTCATGAAACACCGCAGCCTGCGCACTCACCGCCCGATAGGACTGGGCGTGGGCGCCGAACACGGCCGCCACCGCCGCCGACACCTCATCAGCGCCCGCGGCCAGCACCACCCCGATGTTGCCCGCCGCCGCGGCGTTGGCCGCCCCGATGGTCGAACCGATACCCGCCAAATCCGTGGCCACTGCCGCCATCAACTCCGGCACCGCGATCACAAACGACATCGGACACCTCCCACTGGGTCATGACCCAATAAGCCAGGACAACCCGGGAGATGCCCGGGTCATCGTCGACCCTTGGGCAGGAGCGAATCATATCGCCGTATGGGTGCGGAATCCCGATTTCGCCTGGATCATCAAAATGCCCGCGTGGCGGTCCGATCTCAACGTGTCTCCGTTTGCCCGGTTGGACGTGCAGATCATGCTGTCCAGCCCAGAGCTGGCTGGGCACCTTGTGGGCACATCTGAGCACAAACCGGGGCAATCTCAAGAAATGACAATCGATGTCATTCAGCAGCCTGGCGGCCGGTTCGACATCATGACCAGGATCGGTTCAACAGTTCAATCCTGGCAGGGGCTCCACGCGATCGGATGGCGTTTGTGCGGTGGCCGGCAACGGCCACTTGGCCCGCTTCCATAACGGACGCCGCGCTACTTCTCGTTGACGTGCTGATGGCTTATGTCCCGGTCGGAGCCGACGCGCACCGGGGCCAGGACATCCGCCGAGTCTTTTCGCGGCTCGCGTCGCTGGCCGAGCGGCCGGCTGGGCCGTCCTTGTACTGCGGCATCGGAACAAAAGCACGGGGCGCGCGATCAGCCGATAAAGGAATGTGCGATCGGTTAGCATGACGGCACCACACGGGGGTGACGTCCGCAGGGCATTTCATGGTGCGGAAGGTAGGTCAGGGGTGTGCCGTGGTAGCCATTCATTTCATCTCGGGTCTGCCGCGTTCGGGTTCGACGTTGCTAGCCGCGTTGCTGCGACAAAACCCGCGGTTCCAGGCGGGAATGTCGGGTCCGCTGGCCGGCCTGTTCGGCGCCCTGCTCGACGAAATGAGCGGGCGCAACG
Organism: Mycobacterium pseudokansasii; assembly: GCF_900566075.1. Classification (NCBI taxonomy): domain Bacteria; kingdom Bacillati; phylum Actinomycetota; class Actinomycetes; order Mycobacteriales; family Mycobacteriaceae; genus Mycobacterium; species Mycobacterium pseudokansasii. The sequence continues at coordinate 5,578,609 of NZ_UPHU01000001.1, forward strand.
AGTTTTCGGTGTTCATCGACGACGCCAAGCGCGAGCGCATCCTGCGCGGGTTGTTTGATGATTTCTATGCGGACTCCACCGCCCAGGTGATCTTTGATACCAACCGCGGCTGGTGTGCGTGGATGCCGGCGATTGCGCGGCTGTTTCCCGAGGCGAAAGTGATTGCCTGCGTGCGTGAACTGCAGTGGGTGGTGGACAGCATCGAGCGGTTGATTCAGCGCAACGTCTTTAGCCCGTCGTCGATCTTCAATTACAGCGCCGGCGGCACGGTCTATAGCCGCGCCCAACAAGTGGTGGCGCCCGATGGCATGGTCGGCGGTCCCTACGATGCCCTCAAGCAAGCCTGCTACGGCGCGCAGCGGGATCGACTTCTCTTGCTGCAGTACGAAACCCTGAGCACCGACCCGGCCAAGGCGATGCAGGCCGTCTACTCGTTTCTCGGTGAGCCGGTGTTCGACCACGACTTCAGCCACGTCGAGTACGACGTCACCGAGTTCGACGAGCGCGCCGGGACACCGGGACTGCACACCGTGCGCCCCACGGTCACGGCCGAACCGCGCGACACGTTGCTACCGCCGGATCTGTTCAACCGCTTCATCCACGACACCTTCTGGCGCGACCCGGAGGGGATTCCCGCCGGGCTGACGGTCGTATGAGGTTTGTTCTCTCTTAAAGAGCGAACAGCGGCGTCGCGTGTGGCGCGCGATTCGAGTACCGAGCATGCGTTGAACGGACTGGGACAGTCCCCGAGCCCATGTGGGGCTGGTTAGGCGATGCGGAATGCCCAGTCGCGCCAGGTGCGCCGGTGCGAGCGACTGCGCGGATGCAGCGGCAGCCTGGTGCCTCGACCAGGCAGTCGCAGCACGGTATGACGGCAACCGCGGCATTGTCTTTCGACCGGGTCGCGGCTGGCGTTTCGATCAGCGGCGAACTGTCACGGCACATTCGCGCCGGGCGTACCGATAACGACCGCTCCCGTCACGACAGCGGGAGGGGGAACTGTAAGGTCGGCGGCCCCGCCGTTGCCGCCGGTGTTGCCTGCGCCGGTGCCGCTACCGCCATCGCCGCCGGTGCCGGTGCTGGTGGTGATGGTGCCGCCGGTGTTTGCGGTGAAGACGGATTCCCCGCCGGTGCCGCCAATGCCGTCGGTGATGCCGTCACCGCCGTTCCCGCCGGTGGTGGCGCTGCTGGTGACGGTGCCGCCTGCGATGGCGTTGATGCGGGCGGAGTTGCCCCCGCCGCCGATGCCGCCGCCGCTGCCGGCCCCACCGACCCCGCCGGTCGCGGAGCCAGCAGTGATGGAGCTGCCCGCGCCGTTAGCGAAGACGTTGGCGCTGCCTCCGTAGCCGCCGCGGCCGCCGGCGGTGCCCGCGCCCCCGACGCCGGCGGTGGCCGTGCCGCCAGTGACAGTGCCGCCGCTATAACTTCTGATCAGGGCGTACCTTCCGTAGCCGCCGTAGCCGCCGGTGGTGCCAGCCCCCCCGACGCCGCCGGTGACCGTGCCAGTGGCGGTGCCGCCGCTATAAGCGCCGATCCGCCCGCCGCCTCCGACGCCGCCGAGGCCGCCGGCGGTGCCCGCGCCCCCGACGCCGCCGATAGCGGTGCCGATAGCGGTGCCGCTGGCGGAGCTGCCTGCACCGTTGGCAGAGAGGTAGCCGCCACCGCCGGCACCGCCGCGACCACCCATGCCGGCCGCCGCGGTGGCTGAACCGGCCGCACCAGTCCACCGACACCACCGGCCCCGCCACCGCCGAAGATCAGCCCACCGGCACCACCGTTCCCTCCGGTACCGCCAGCCGCGCCGCTGCCCGCAGAGGCGGTCCCGCCGGACCCGCCGTGACCGCCGGTTCCGAACAGGAACGCCGATCCACCGGCCCCACCACTGCCACCGGCGGGGCTGGTGGCCGTACCCGGCGTGCCCGACCCGCCGTCGCCGCCATTGCCCCACAACCATCCACCGGGCCCACCGGCCTGCCCAGTGCCCGGCGCCCCGTTGGTGCCCGGCCCAAACAGCGGGCGTCCGGTGAGCTGCTGGACCGGCGTATTGATGGCGTCTTGCACCCCCGCGGCCGCAGACGCGGCCGCTTGCAGCGGCGACGCGCTGGCGGCCTCAGTGGCCGCATACAAGAACCCACCGCCATTCAGCGCCTGCACGAACTGGTCATGAAACAGCGACGCCTGCGCGCTCAGCGCCTGAAACTGCTGGGCGTAACCACCAAACAACTTCGCGACCGCCGCCGACACTTCATCCTCAGCCGCCGCAATCGACGTCGTCGAGCCCGCCGCCGCCACACGGGCCTCGCTGATCGACGACCCAGACTGGTCAAGCTGGAAGACGCTGCCACCAACTCGTCGGGCGCGGCGAACAAGAAAGATGACATGCTAACCACATCACGAGCGGGTGACCCAAGTCCGAGTAGGACCCTTAAGACTGTTTCGAGACGCTACGCCCGCCCGCTCGAAGCATCGCCGCACCTTTGCGATCTATGACGTAAGGCCCGTGATTTGGGGACTTAAGTCACACCTCGTAAGGCCAACAAATGACCCGCGGCAAACACCGCGAAGCCAGGCGCCCCAACAGAATCGCGACGGAGTGAGCCCCTCACCAATCCCAAGCGCTCCAACACAGCCCAGACGACCAGATGGCTCCAGCCATGGAGCAGGGCCGGATCAGCACACGGCGTCGATCAGGTCGGTGGCCACCGCGATGGGGAACTGGACCACCGCCGTGCCGACCTCGTCGATCCCCGTCCGGACCGCGTTCACGATCGTCGCCGGATCGCCGGTGAACAGCGACCAGCCGATGTCGAAAGCGGCAATCTGCGGCGCGGTGATGAGGTTACGCACGTCGACGAACAGCTCGGTCGGCAATGACGCAGGTGCGACGGGTATTCCGTCCCAGCTGACCATCGTCCAGCCCCCGGTGGGATTGCCCTCCACCACGACGACGCCGGTGTTGGGAAGCGGGTGGGTGAGGATGAGCAGCGGATTCGGGTTGTTGACGCCCATCATCGTCCCGACGCCGATGGTGAATGCGCTCGAGTAGGAGACCACGGTGACCTTGCCGTCCGCTGCTGGCACCGGGTTCGCCATCGCGGTGTCGTACATCGTTTGCACCGCGCCGTTGAAGGTGTGGCCGAAGACCACGCCGTTGAAGTCGATGGAGCCCGGGTTCAGCATTGGCACGATGGGGAATCCGAACGTCCACGCCATCGGGCCGACGAGATAGAGCAGGCCCGCGGGACTTATCTGCGGAAAGTCTTCGAAAATGCCGGCGTTGATCTCGTTGAGCCCCGGCAAGTCCAGGGGGGTCATCCCGAGGAGGGTGGCCAACGGCGCGGCGGTCTGCTGCGTGCGGACCAATTGCGAGTCGAACAGCCCGGCGAAGGGGCCCTGCGGCGCAAGTATGTTGGCAATGTCTACTGCCTGTTGCTGGCCCACCGCGGTGAGATTGGCCCCCGGGATCGCCGTGTCCATCAAGCCGGCCACATTGGCTGTGGTCTGCCCGTGCCGCACGAAGTCGATGACGATCGACTGCTCGTTGCCGCTGGGCGGGTTGAGCCAGTTGAAGACGTTGACCGGCTCGCCGATGATCAACCCGCCACGGCCAGTTGGAGCACCGGTCGCGCCGAGGCCGCCGGTGCCGAACAATAAGGCCTGGCCGCCCGCACCGCCGACACCGCCGGTGCCGCCGATGCCGCCGTTGCCCATCAGCACTCCGCCGGTGCCGCCCATGCCCCCTGGCCCGCCGCCAAAGCCGTCGCCCCCGGGGCCGCCGTTGCCGATGAATCCGGCGTTCCCGCCTCTACCGCCGGCCACAGCTCCGGGACCACCGGTGGGCGTATAGCCGGCCCCGCCGTCGCCGAATAGCACCCCGCCGGCGCCGCCGGTGGGATTTGCCGCCGTTCCGGCAGTTCCGTTGCCGATCAGGTCACGCCCCAGCAGCAGCTGGGTGGGCGCATTGATGACCGGGTCGAGCACCTGGCCGAACGGGCTGGTGATCCATGTTTGGCCGGCCGTGCGGATCGGGCCGTAGACCCCCGTCTGGAATCCGTCGGAAACAGCGGATGCAAGAGCGGCCGCGACGGTGGCCTCGGCGCTCGCATACGATGCCGCCGCCGCGCTCAAGGTGGCCATGAACTGCTCGTGAAACGCCGCTGCCTGCGCCGCCACCGCCTGGTATTCCTGGGCGTGCGCGCCGAACAGCGCCGCAATGGCCGCCGACACCTCGTCGGCGGCCGCTGCCGCGACTTCGGTCGTCGGAATGACTGCCGCCAGGTTGCCGACACTGACGGCCGAACCGATCTGGGCTACCTCCGCCGCAGCCGTCGCTAATGCCTCCGGCCCCACCAGCACAAATGACATTGCCTACCCCTCGTGCTAACGCGTACTAGTCATCATGGAGTCCGGCACCGGAAAACAGGTGGGTATCGACAAAATGCATCGGTGCTGTTGCTCGCATGCCGGCGGGGCCCGCCGCGGCTGGCCGCGTCAGGACGACTACGCCGGGGTGATCGCCAGCGCGAGTTGCTGCGGCACAACGTTCATCAGGGTGGGAAGAATGCCGCTGACGGGCGGACCGGAGATATCGTCCACGAACGGCGGCAAGAACCACACCAGAGTCCCTGTCATGGCGTGTTCCGGGACAAGAATCCCGTCAAAGGGGATATCCAGCACCACCAGTCCCAAGCCAAGCGGTAGGAACAAGGGTAGGGTCAGTTCGCCGTTGAGGAAGCCGTTGGCGACGAACGCAGGAGCATCGATCAGCGCTCCTAACGCTCCCGCGACATCTCCGGTCTGCACCGCGCCGGTAAAGGCCGCCACGGCGGTCCCGAATCCCCCGAGGGTGCTGAGCGGGGGACCTAACGCCGCGAGGGCCGCCGCCGGCGCCACCTTCGTGAGTGTGGTCCCGATATTGACGACGTTCTGCTGGATCTGCGCGGGAATGGCAGCGATCGGGAATAGGTCTGTCACAACATGATTCAGCGCCGACGGGTCAGACAGCGCGGTACCGAGGTGTTGGGCCGCGTTCTGCAGCGACGTAGCGATGGTCTGACCGTAGGCCATCTGGTTGGCCACGATCTGACGCAAGAACGGCGCCGGGTTGGTAGCCCAGGTGCTGCCGAGGCTTTGCAGGTTGGCGGATGTAGTCGTAATGAGGTCCTGGTACGGGCCGGCAATACCCGGAGTCGCCTCCGCTGCCAGCGCCGCGGTTGCCCCGGCAGCCGCATCGACCGCACTCCGTCCGGCGGCCATGATCGCACCGGCACCCTGTCCGAACGCCGAGGGGCCGCCGGTGGGGATCAACGGGTGTCCCAGCAAGGTCTGCGCGGGCACATTAACCACGCTGATCAACGCCTGCTCGGCGTTGGCGATCTCGGCGCCGAGATATGCTGCCGCGCCGCCATTCAACAAGCTCACCAACTGCTCATGGAACGTCGCGGCCTGGGCGCTCAGGGCTTGAAATTCCCGGGCGTACGCGTTGAACAATCCGGAGATCGCCGCCGACACCTCGTCGGCGCCCGCAGCCACCAAACCCGTCGTGGGCGCCGCCGCCGCTGCGTTGGCCGAACTGATCGTCGAGCTGATGTCCGCGAGATCTGTTGCTGCCGCCGCCATGGTCTGTGGGGCCGTGATCACAAACGACATCTGACACCTCCACTGGCCTGCGGCCGGTGACGCTGGTCTTGCGTTTCTCGAGCGACGTACAGTTTCGTTGGCGCGATGCCCATTCCGATAGGGGAATTGTACCTTTGTTGAACAGGCCGTAGTGCTCATGAGTGCGCGGACCGATCGTTGGGCTCCAGCGGTGCCTGCGGTGTGACCGCCGGTCATCCGGGCGAGGATCGAAAACCTCAGGGCGTCAAAGCATTTGATGTCGTTGGAGGGGTAGCGGAGCGACGTCCGGTCAGATAGATCGCCGGCCGATCCGGCGCGGCGTCAAGGTTCACCGTCTAGAACTTCGTCGGCTCCGGCGCCAGCTCGCTGTAGCGGCGCGCCGTGACCATCAGCGCGGTGGCGCCGGCGGTCAGGTGGCTGCGACGGCTGACGGCTGCCACGTAAAGGTAGGTCTCCGGAACGATGCGCTGCACCCGCGCGCCGGCGCGCTGCGCCACTCGTGTCCACGACGATGGCATGACCGCCCGGCCTATCCCGTTGAGCACCATCGGCAGCATGGAAGTGCGGTGGGCAACCTCGGCGACGATGGTGGCCGGGATGCCTTCGGCCAGGACGTCGTCGACGAGCGCACGCATCAACGAGCCACGCTGGGACACGATCAGCCGGCACCCAGCCAAGTCTTCGCGCCGCACGGTCGGGCCCGTCGGCCCGTCATCATCGAGACGCGAAATCAGCACCAGCGCTTGACGTTCCAGCGCGACGACGTCGAGATCGGAAGCGCGCGTGGGTTCGGCCGATCCCAGCACCCCGATCTCGGTTGCGCCGCTGCGCACGCTGTCCAGAATCTCTTGCGGAGTAAAGCCGGCCTCGACGTTGACGGCGACTTCCGGATGGGCGCCGGCAAAAACGGCCAAAATCGTTGTCAGCGGTTCCATTCCCGGCGACGGCATGGTGATCAGATCGACCCGACCACCACGCAGGCCCTTCAGCTCCCGCATGACGGCTGTTGCCTCGTCGATATCGCGGAGTACCACCCGGGCCGGACCCACCAACGCCTTACCGGCGTCGGAGAGCACCACCCCGCGCCCGACCCGGTGAAACAGCGGCATGCCCAGCTCACGTTCGAAGCCGGCGATCGCCTGCGACAGCGACGGCTGGGCGATCATCAACTGTTCGGCCGCCTTGCCAAAGCCGCCATAGTCGACGACCGCCAGGAAGAACTTGAGCTGCCTGACATCCATGGCTATTCCTCTGATCAGCTTCGATAGGCGAAGCCTATACCGCGGATCGCATCTTGGTCTTGGACGCCGGCCCGGGTGCGCCCCGCTAATGGACTGTGCAGGAACTACAGAGTCAGCAATGGAGGCGTCCCATGACAGGGCAGACACGGCAGGTTTTCAAAATCGCAGCGATTCCCGGCGACGGCGTCGGCCAGGAAGTCGTCGCCGCGGGCCGGCGGGTTCTGGACACAGTGGCAGCCCAGTCGGGGCGGTTCGCGTTCGAGTGGACCGAGTTTCCCTGGGGCTGCGAGCATTACGAGTGGACCGGGCGGATGATGGCCGCCGACGGGCTGGAGACCCTGCGGGCGTTCGACGCCATCTACTTCGGTGCGGTCGGCTGGCCCAGCGTGCCCGACCACATCAGCCTGTGGGGACTGCGGCTGAACATCACCCAGAATTTCGACCAGTGGGCCAACGTCCGGCCGGTCAAGTTCCTGCCCGGCGTGGTCTCACCGCTGCGTAACGCCGACGACCACGAGCTGGACTGGGTGGTCGTCCGGGAAAACAGCGAAGGCGAGTATGCGGGACTGGGTGGACGCAATCTCAGCGGTCGTGGGCCCGGCAACGAGGTGGCCTTGCAAACCGCCTTGTTCACCGACAAGGGCTGCGAGCGCATCATCCGGTTCGCGTTCGATCTGGCCCGCACCCGGCGCGTGAAAAAGGTCTCCAGCGTCACCAAGTCCAACGCCCAGCAGTACGGAATGGTGTTGTGGGACGAGGTCTTTGCCCGGGTCGCCCAGGACTATCCCGACGTGGCGCACGAGAGCGTGCTGGTGGACGCGATGAGCGCCAAGTTCGTTCTGCACCCCGAAGACCTGTCGGTGGTCGTGGCGTCCAACCTCAACGCCGACATCCTGTCGGATCTTGGCTCGGCGCTGGCGGGCAGCCTGGGCGTGGCCGCCAGCGCCAACCTCAACCCCGAACGGCGCTTTCCCAGCATGTTCGAACCCGTCCACGGTTCGGCACCCGACATCGCCGGGCACGGGATCAGCAACCCCATCGGCGCGATCGCCAGCGCCGCGCTGATGCTCGATCACTTCGGGCTGCACCACGTGGCTCGGCGCGTCGAATCAGCGATCGAAATCGCCACCGGCAGCCGCGTATTGACCCGCGACATCGGCGGCACGGCCACCACCGACGAGATGACCGACGCGGTGATCGCGGCACTGACTTCTCTCCGCAGCGCGGCCTGACCCGCACCGCCGATGGACACGGGAAGTCATGTCATGCCCGCACCCGGGAACACGCGGTGGTACCGGCAGCTGTATTTCTGGGTGCTGGTCGCCATCGCGGCGGGCATCATGGTGGGCTGGATCGCGCCGGCCGCCGGGGTGGCGATGGAACCGCTCGGCGCCACGTTCGTCACCGCGATGAAAATGCTGATCGGGCCCATCGTGTTCCTCACCATCGTCGGAGGCATCGCCAGCGTCGCGGACCTTCGTAAGGTCGGCCTGACCGGTGTGAAAGCGCTGACCTACTTCCAGGCCGGGACGATCGTCGCGATGGTCACCGGGCTGGTGGCGATCAACGTGTTCCGGCTCGGCGACGGCGTCAACGCCGACCCGGGCAAGATTCCCGCCGTCTACTCGGGGCCGAAACCTACCACCGGAGGCAAGCACGGGTGGGAGTTGCTGACCCACCTCGTTCCCAGCAGCGTGCTGGGCCCGTTCGTCGACGGTGACGTCCTGCAAATCATCTTTCTCGCCGTGCTTTTCGGGGTGGCGCTCAACGCGGTCGGCCAGATCGGCGGCCCGGTGCTCGACGCGGTCAACCGCCTGACCGCAGTCGTCTTCAAGGTGTTGTCCTACCTCATGAAGCTGGCGCCGCTCGGGGCATTCGGGGCAATGGCCGTTGCGACCGGCGGATACGGCGTCCACATGCTCACCAGCCTCGCCGGCCTGATCCTGCTGTTCTACGTCACGTCGGCGCTGTTCGTGGTGGTCGTGCTCGGTTCGGTGATGGCGTACCTGCGGCTCAACATCTTTCACCTGCTGGGCTACCTGCGTGCGGAGTTGCTGCTGGTCCTGGGTACCTCCAGCCCGGAGCCCGCGCTGCCGGGGTTGATGCGCAAGCTCGAACACGCCGGGGTCAGCACGGCCACCGTGCGGCTGATCGTGCCGACCGGTTACGCGTTCAACCTCGACGGCGCGGCGATCTATCTGTCCCTGGCCGCGGTCTACATCGCCCAGGCGACCAACACCCACCTGAGCGTCGGTGCTCAAATCGGGTTGCTCGCAGTCATGTTGCTGACGTCCAAGGGTGCGGCCGGAACGTCCGGGGGCGGGTTCATCGCGCTGACCGCGACGCTGAGCACCGTCGGTCACATTCCGGCCGCCGGGATCATGCTGATCTTCGGGATCGACAAGTTCATGGCCGAATGCCGAGCTCTGGTCAACTTCATCGGTAACGCGGTGGCCACCCTGTTCGTGGCCCGGTGGAACGGCGAACTCGATCTGGATCACGCCCGAAAGGTGCTTGCCGGCAGGCGCATTCGTCTGCCAGAGATTGGCGCCGAGGCCGCCACACCGGCACTGGTCGCAACTGGAGCGCACCATGCGGGCACTCGTCGCACCTGACAAGTTCAAGGGCAGCCTGTCGGCCACCGAGGTCGCCGACAACCTCGCCCACGGCCTGGCCGCAACCGGCGTGCACACCGTGACCCTGCCGTTGGCCGATGGCGGCGACGGCAGCGTCGCCGCCGCAGTGGCCGCCGGGATGCGGCCACACCCGTGCACCGTCGCCGACGCACTGGGTAGGCCGCATACCGCCACCATCGCCGTCGACGCCGAAACCGCCGTCGTGGAAGTGGCCAACACCTGCGGATTATCCACGCTGCCGTGCAATGTACTGGCCCCGATGACCGCCTCGAGCTACGGATTTGGCGAAGCGATCCGGCACGCCGTGGGCCTGGGTGTGCGCCGCATTGTCCTCGCGCTCGGCGGCAGCGCCAGCACCGACGGAGGCGCCGGTTTGCTCGCCGCGCTGGGCTACACCTTCCACGACAGCGGTGGCCAACCAATTAGACCGGAGGCCCACGCGCTCAACCGAATCCGTCGGGTGGACGCCTCACGCGCCGTCGACCTGAGCGGGGTCGAACTGATCGTGGCCAGCGATGTGACCAGTCCGCTGACCGGGCCCGACGGTGCCGCAGCACTTTTCGCTCCGCAGAAGGGGGCCGCCGTCACCGACGTCGATCGCCTGGAAGCGGGTCTGACGGGCCTCGTTTCCGCGCTGCAACGATCGGCCTGCCCCGACGCCACGGCCTTGGCTCAACTACCCGGTGCTGGTGCAGCCGGTGGATGCGGCTTTGCGGCGCTGTGCCTGGGTGCCCGAATCGTTTCCGGCGCCGACTACTTTCTCGACCTGCTGGGTTTTCAGCAGCGCCTGCCCGACGTCGAGGTCGTCATCACCGGTGAGGGGTGCCTGGATCGCCAAACCCTGCAGGGAAAGCTACCTGCCGTCGTCGCGCAGCGCGCCGCTCCCACGCCGGTCATCGCCGTGGCGGGCCGAACCGAAATAGATTCCAGCTCTGGAATTTTCACCGACATCTTTACCGTCGCTGAGCGGACCGCCGCCGACACCAGACACGACCCTGTACTCACCGCCGAATTGCTCTACCACATCGGCGTCGACATCGGAGTTCACCTCACGTGCCGGGCGGTGAAGCGGCGAGCAGTTCTTGCAACTCGACAGTGAAGTCGTCGGCGAGGACCGCCAGATCGGGCAGCAGCTTCGGGCAGGAAATGATGCCGAGATCGAGTTTGCCGTTGAGCGACATGACGGTGATGTTGAGCCCGCAGCCGTGAAAGATGGGTCCAAGCGGATAGATCGCGGTCAGCCTTGCGCCCAGGAAATACAACGTGACCTGAGGACCGGCGACATTGGAGACGATCACGTTGTGCACCGGTGTATGCGTCAGCGGGGTCTTGGCGAAAAGCCGCATCGCGGTACCGAACAGTGTCGAGTCGGCAAACTGCGCCCAGTCCTGCAGCAGGGTGGCTCCGATCGCCGAACTATGGTCCTTGGCACGCGAATTCGCCTGCGCGATGGCCTGTAACCGTCTGCCCGGATCGGAGATATGGGTCTCCAACCGCGAGAACATCCCCGAGACCTGGTTGTGACCGGGCCGACCGGAGGTGTCGCGCACCGACACCGGAACCATCGCCACCAGCGGTTTGCTCGGCAGTTCGCCGCGGTCGGACAACCAGCGCCGTAGCACCCCCGCGCACAGCGCCATGACCACGTCGTTGACCTTGACGCCGAACCGGTCTTTGACCTTCTTGATGTCGGAGAGCTCCAGCTGCGTATACGCGATGTTGCGCTGGGCGGTAACGGCGGCATTGAACGCCGTCGGCGGCGCGGCGAACGGACGTGCCATGCTTCGGCCGCTGCGTGCTCGGCGGGCCGTCTCGACGAGCGAGGCACCCGTCAGCGACACCACGTTGACAAGCCGCCACGACCGGGCGGCAAAGCCCACCAGCCCGCTCGCGGCAATCTGCAGCCAATGGGCACCACCGGGGCCGGCCACCGCATCTGGCGGTGGCGCGTCCGGTTCGGTACTGCACAGCTGTGACAGCAGGTCGGCGCCCATGACACCGTCCACCGCGGCGTGATGCACCTTGGTCAGCACCGCCACTGGGCCACCGGCGGATGCGGGCATGCCGGCGAGGCCCTCAATGACCCACATCTCCCACAACGGGTGGTCGCGGTCCAAGGGCACCGCGGCGATTTGTGCGCAGATCTCGGCCACCTCCGGCCGCCCGCCCGGGGCCGGCACGCCGATGCAGTGCAGATGGTGGTCGAGATCGAAGGCGCTGTCCTCCACCCATACCGGGTGGTCCAGATTCAGCCGGCTGTCGGCCAACTTCTCACGGAATTGCGGTATCGCCTTGATCCGCATCCCCAACGCGTCGCGCAGCCGGTCGAACGTGTAACCGCCCGGCATGGTCGAAGTGTCCAGTTCCAGCAGAGAACACACATGCAACGGCTGCGTGAAGGTTTCCAGGTACAGGAAACTGGCGTCCAGCCCGCTCAGTCTTTCCACAATGGTCTCCCCTGAGGTCTCCCCTGACTCGTTTCGGGTATCAGAGCTATCCACCGCCCGATCCACCGCCGGCTACCGATTCCGGGCATAGTGCGCCCGACGGGGGTACCCGTTTTGGCGGCGCGTAAACCTGACGCGCCGAACATGCCGTGACACCTCGGCAGACCGTCGATGGTTGTCTTGCGGCGGGCATGGGCTTCGAGCCGCACGGCGCGGCAGCGGTCCGGCCCGGCTCGTAGGATCGGCCAATGCAGCTTGACGAGTACCTATCCCTGGATGCGACGGCTCTGGCCGAGCTTGTCGAACGCAAACAGGTCACCCCGGCCGAACTTCTCGCCCTGGCGCGCCAGCGTGCCGATGCGGTCAATCCGCGGTTGAACGCGATCGTTTGTCGCCTCGACGAGGTCGCCGACCGGCAAGCGGCCGACCCACGGTTGCACGGCAGATTCGCCGGTGTGCCGTTTCTGATCAAGGACCTCGACCAGGAATATCGGGGCTTTCCCACCTCGTCCGGATCCCGGTCGCTGGCCAACGACGTGGCCGACCGGCACGCCTTGATCACTCAGCGGTTCCTGGACGCCGGCCTGGTGATCTTCGGCAAGACCAACACCCCGGAGTTCGGGGCCAAGGGCGTGACCGAGCCCGAGTACTGGGGTCCGGCTCGCAACCCGTGGAACCTGCAGCACACGCCGGGCGGCTCGTCGGGCGGATCGGGAGCTGCGGTCGCCGCCGGGATCGTGCCGGCAGCCGGGGCCAACGACGGCGGCGGGTCGATCCGCATCCCGGCCGCCTGCAACGGGCTCGTCGGCCTCAAACCGAGCCGCGGGCTGTCCCCCTACGGTCCGCAGACCGGCGAGCCGATGTTCGGCATGGCCGTCCAGGGCGTCGTGTCACGCACCGTGCGGGACAGCGCCGGACTCTACGACGCGATCGTCGGACCCAATCCCCGCGCCGGCTACCAGGTCCGGCTCCCCGACGTCCCGTTCACCGAGCACATCAAGAACCGTCCGGGCGTCCTTATGATCGGCTTCTCGACGTCGTCGGCGATCAACCCCAGCCCTCACCGGGAGGCCGTCGCCGCGGTCGACGGCGCGGCCCAGCTGCTGCAGGACCTCGGTCACCGGGTCGAGGAAGTCAAGCCGCCCTACGACGACGCCGCCCTGGCGCGTGATTTTCTCACCATCTGGTTCGCTCAGCTCTACCGCCATGTCGCCGATATCAAAGCGCGAATCGGCGCCCGAGACAGCGACTTCGAGGCCGACACGCTGGGCATGTGTGAGCTCGCGCGATCCGCCGGTGTGCTGGCGCCGATGCAGGCGCTGGAGAACATCAACAACTACATCCAATCCCTGACCACGTTCCACGAGAGCTACGACTACTTTCTGACCCCGACCCTTGCCACGCCACCCCTTGCGGTCGGCGCGACGGCGACGTCACCCCGCCTGCAGACGGTGGCCCGGGTGCTGAGCAAGCTGCATGCCGGAAAAGTGTTGGCGCTCAGCGGAATTCTGGATCAGCTGATTCAGGAGAGCCTGGGCTGGGTGCCTTACACGCAACTGGCCAATCTGACCGGGCGTCCGGCGATCAGTGTGCCGTTGCACTGGACCGACGACGGGCTGCCCCTGGGGGTGCAGTTTGTCGGACGGCTGGGCGCCGACGGTGACCTGTTGCAGCTGGCCGCACAACTCGAAGAAGCCCGCCCCTGGGCGCAGCGGCATCCGGCGACCGCGGTGGCAGCGAGTTAGGTTCCCGCTCAAGGCCATTCGTGCACCGGAGCGCCGGTGTGCGCGTTCTCGGCATAACGCCGGGTCATCTCGTGCAGCGCCGGGATGCGCGGCATCCCGCGGTCCTCGAGGCGGCGCACCACCCCGGTCTGCCAGGCCGCTCCGGTCTGCCCGGTCCGCACCCGCGCCTCGACGACACCCAGGTAGCGGTCGCGGTCAGCCGCATCGACGCCCCAGGCATCCAGCCCGGCTGCGGCGGCCGGTAGCAGCCACTCACCGACGAGCCGCTCGACCGGCTGCTCGGCCCCCTGCCAATGCAGCCGCGCCGCCAGCCCGTCACGGGCCCCGCGATGCAGGTTCTGCTCGGCGGCCGCGAACGGCAGCTGCCGCCACGGCGCGGCATCGCTGTCGGTGCTGTCGGCGATCGACCGGACCAGGCCGTAATAGAAGGCGGCGTTAGCGACCATGTCCACGGCGGTCGGACCGCTTGGCAGCACCCGGTTTTCGATGCGCAATTGCGGTTGCCCGGCCTGGACGTCGTAGACCGGACGGTTCCAGCGCCACACCGTGCCGTTGTGCAGCCGAAGCTCCCGCAGGGTGGGCGCGTCACCGGCCTGCAGGGCGGCATCGGGGTCCTGGGCCTCCAGCATCGGAAACAGCGGCGGAAACAACCGGACGAGGTCGTCGAACAGCTCGACGGGGTCCTCGATCCAGCGGTCACCGAGCCGGACCCGCGCCGGTGCGCCGGCGCGTACCTCGTCGCGGCGACGGGTGTCGAGCAGCTGTTCGAGCAGCGTGATACGGGTCTCCTGCCATGCCTGGCGACCGAGCAGGTACGGCGAGTTGGCCGCCACCGCCACCTGCGCCCCCGCGATAGCCTGGGCGGCGTTGTAGTAAGCGGCGAACCGGTCCGGCGCTACCCGCAGGTGCAGTTGCAGGCTGGTGGTGGCCGCATCAGGTGCCACCGAATCGGTGGTGAACTCCACCGCCTCGCAGCCGTCGACGATGCGCACCAGGAATGGTCGGCGGCGAGCGGCGGACATCCGGCTGGTCAGCAACTCGTAGCGCGGGTTGTGCGAGATGCGCTCGACGGTGAGCTGCTCGGCGCTCAGTGTCGGCAACATGCCGACCGCGAGCAGCCGGGCACCCAGCCGCTCGATGCGTGCCCGGCACCCGTCGAGGACCTCGGCGAGGTCGCGTTCGCTGTCGCGCAGCACGCTGCCGTGTAGCCGGCGGGGCGCCAGGTTCAGCTCGACGTTGAACTGGCCGAGCTCGTGCTGCATGTCCGCGCGGCCGAGGCGGGCCAGGACCGCGTCGTTGACCAGCCGCGGCCGGCCCAACGGGTCCACCAGATCCAGTTCCACTTCCATACCGATGGAATCCTGGTGGCCGGTGAACCAGCCGTCGTCGACCATGCGGTGTAACGCGGCAACGCATCGCCCCAGCCGGTGCCGCACCTCGCGTTCGCGGCCGACGACGAGGCCGGAAGCATCGACGCGGTCACCCACGGCACACCTCCTCGCGGCACGGCTGGATGCCACCGCAACTACAGCATGCCTTCTCCGGGCATGGCGCGCGTGCTGGTCAATCCGTGGCAGATCCTTGGAAAGATGGCCTTACGCAGCCATTTCAGGAGATACAGTGACACGATGCGCCGCCAGGCGGGTCGGCCACCGCGCGCGCCGACGACCGTAGCCAGCACTCATGCCAGAAGCCAACAGCGTCTGGACGATGATGCCCGGACAGCCGACGGCCCCGCCGCGCCGGATCCCAGAGCGGACTGCCGGCTGGATTCCAAGCTTTTGCTGATCACCGTGACGTGCATGATGCTTCCGCTGATGGTCACGCTGGACACCACGGTCGTCAATGTGGCGCAGCGGACGTTCATCGAGGAGTTCTCGTCGACCCAGGCCGTGGTGGCCTGGGCATCGACCGGCTATACCTTGGCACTGGCCGCGGTGATCCCGCTGACCGGGTGGTTGGCCAATCGGCTGGGCACCAAGCGGCTCCTGATGGCCTCGGTGCTGATGTTCACCGCGGGATCATTGCTGTGCGCGCTGGCGTCGAATATCGCGCTGCTGGTGGCCTTTCGGGCGGTGCAGGGTTTTGGCGGCGGGATGCTGTTACCGCTGCAGCTGATCATCCTGGCGCGCGCGGCGGGTCCGGCGCGGTTGGGCCGGGTGATGACGATCAGCATGATCACCGTCTTGTTGGCCCCTATCGTCGGACCCATTCTCGGCGGCTGGCTGATCGACTCATTCGGCTGGCAGTGGATCTTCCTGATCAATCTCCCGATCGGAGTGCTGACCCTGCTGCTGGCGGGATTGACGCTGCCCCAAGATGATTCGCTGCCCGCGGAGTCCCTGGACGTGGTCGGCATGGCGCTGCTGTCACCGGGGCTGGTGCTGCTGCTCTACGGGGTGTCACAGCTGCCCGGGCGCGGAACCTTCGCCGACCCGTATGTCTGGGCACCGGCCACCATCGGTGTGCTGCTGATCGGCGCTTTCGCCAACCACGCGCTGCGCCGGAGCGACTACGCGCTGATCGATCTGCGGCTGCTCAAGAATCGGTCGGTCGCGGCCGCCAACGCGACCCGGTTCCTGTTCGCCATCACGTTTTTCGGCAGCTGCCTACTGTTTCCGGCGTACTTCCAGCAGGTCCTCGGCAAGACCCCGATGCAGTCGGGACTGCTGCTCATCCCGCAGACCGTGGCCGCTGCCACGGTGATGCCGATCGTCGGACGGCTGATGGAAACCCGGGGACCGCGCAACGTGGTGTTGGTCGGCATAGCGGTGACCGTCGTCGGCATGGGCATGTTTGTTTACGCCATCCGCCACCAGGGCATCGACCTCACCGTGCTGCTGGGGGGGCTCGGCCTGTTCGGCCTGGGCACCGCCTGTTTGATGGTTCCGGTGACTTGGGCAGCCGTGCACACGCTCGATTCCAGCGAAGTAGCCCACGGTTCGACGCTGTTCAACGTCAACCACAACGTCGCCGCGTCCGTCGGCACGGCCTTGATGTCGGTAATCCTCACCAGCAGCTTCAATGGCAGCGCCGCCATCGCTGCGGCCAGACAAGCCGATTCGATCCGGGAACGGGCGGCCAGGCGAGGCTTTTCCACCGACCTGACCGGGCTGCCGTCACAGGTGCGCGCCCCCGACTTCGCCGAACACCTCGCTGACGACCTGGCGCTCTCCTACACCGGGGTGTTCGGAGTCGCCATGGTCTTGACCGCGATGATCGCTATTCCGGCGTCGTTTCTGCCGACACGGGCCACGCCCCGGGTGCAGTTGATCGAGGCGGATTCGTAGCACCCGCCGGCGGTATCGGGTCAGTTGCCATCGGTGGCCGGACTCGCATCCTTGGCGCCCATCTTCAGGATTGCCGCGGCCAACGGGTAGTCGGCGCCCTCGCGTTGCTCGATATAGCGGCGAACCCGCTCGTTGCCGAACAGCGCGACACCGGCCTGCTCCATGTACTGGCGCATCTCGTCGATGTCGAGCAGGATCAGCTCGTCCTCGCCGCGCCAGCCGAACGCGATCTGCAGCACCCGCGGCGACAGATCGAAGTACTCGCCGACCGCGATGAGCTCGGCAAAGTCGGGGAAGTCGTCGGCCTCCTTGCGCCGGGAGTAGGTGGCTTTGGGCAGTTTGAGCGCGGAACCGATTTCGCTGTCCGGAACGTCGCGGTTGAGCAGCCACTCCAGCACGCGGCCAAGGTCCTTACCCGCTCGGTTAAGTCTTGGCATCCCACCAACGTAGTGCCGGTTCCGGGAAGCGTCAATCCTGACGCGGTATTGGAACCTACCCCAGCTAGACGACCCTAACGATTCTTTTTTCGGGAGACTATTCCATTTTTGAAACGCATGACGTACTGTACCCCTTGTGAGGTACTGAGACGGCACGGAGGCCCGTCACACGAAACGAGATCCTCACTGACCAGATCGGGGTAACGCCATGGCGAACGACGCAGCTATCAAGAACCACCCCCTGCCGGCACCGCGGCGCCGCACCGCCGGGCGGCTGTCTCGGCTGGCCATTGTCGTCATCGCCGGAGCAGCCCTGCTGGCCTCCGCGCCTGCCTTCGCCGATGTCGCCGAAACCGGCCCGTCCTACCAGCTGGGCTACACCAAGGCGGTCGAGGATGGCCACTTCACGGTCAGCAGGATGCGCGCCATGGGCTTTCCGGACGACGCGATCGTCATCTCGAGCCAGGTGCACAAGGTCTGCGCCAGGGAACTGGCCTCGGTGCAGGCCGTCGCTGGGGTCAATGGCGCCGACTTCCTGCGTGGCTGCGCCAGCGGTGTGCAAAGCCTGGTCGATGCCGGAATGGCCTCCTGACGCCCGCGCCGCCGGCCGCGGATCTCGGCACCGCCGACCCGGCCGACGAGGAAATTCCGACGATCAATCGGCACAACCCTTACGATGCCGACGTGGCCACACCAGAGGATCTCGACGGCGTCCTGGCAAATCTGAAAGCGCGCGTCGCGGCGGTAGAGAGATCGCAGGCCGATTACCGTTCGATGGTCGAGGCCATCAAGGCCTTCGGCGAAACGCAGCAACTGCTTGCCGACGTGCTTCGGGGTTACGCCGGTGAGATGAGAGCCACCGCCGACGACTCCAACCAACGCATCCGTTCGCTGGAAACGTCCACCGCCGAGATCAAGAATCTGCTCACCCGGGCGCTCGAGCGCTGACCGGTCGGCCGTACGCCGACGCGTGGCCGCGCCGCAACCGGGGTCACGCGTCGTCGACCCGGCGGGCCAGGAAGTCCAGAACAGCGTCGGCGAAGACGTCGTTGCGGTCTCCGGCCACCATGTGCCCCGCACCACGGACGTCGGTGAATTCCACCTGCGGAAAGCGTGCCAGAAATTCGTCAGCGCACTCCTGACTGACCAGGTCGCTCATCTGGCCGCGGATGAGCAGCATGGGTACGCCGCCATCCAGGATCGCCTCGACCGCGGCGTACAGGCGGTCGGCCTCGGTGACCTCGATCGGGGGAAACGCCGCGGTGCCGCTGATGAATTGCGGGTCCCAGTGCCAATACCAGCGATCGCCGCGGCGGCGGAGGTTGCTGGTCAGACCTTCCAGATCGGACGGTCGCGGGCGATGCGGGTTGTACTCGGCGATCATGTCAGCGACTTCGTCGAGTGAGCCGAACCCCGATTCCACCCGGTTGGCCATGAACGCGTGCACCCGATTCGCCCCGGACGGGTCCATGTTCGGCACGATGTCCACCAGCACCACCGCGCCGGCGATGCCCGGCGCGAGCTCGCCGGCCAGCAGCATCGCGGTGAACCCGCCCAGCGAGGCACCCACCAGCACCGGGCGCGGGGGCAGGCCGCGCAGTAGCTCCCGGACATCGCCGGCGAAGCTCACCACGCGATAGTCGCCGTCGCTGGACCAGTCCGATTCGCCGTGGCCCCGCAAGTCGACGGTGACGGCTTGCCAGCCCCGGTCGGCCACGGCGGCAGCCGCCCGGGCCCAGGAGCGACGGGTCTGCCCGCCGCCGTGCAGGAACACCACGGCGCGCGCCCGCGGATCACCCAATCGGTCGGCGACGATGCGCACACCGCCCGGCCCCTGGATCGAAAACGATTCCGGTGCAGTCGTCATCAGCTGATGTTAAGACGCTCTGACGCGGCCCCGGCTGGCTAATCTAGGCCCCGGGACTCGGCTCGGTCAGCCGGCCCCCGACATCGAAGGGTGCGCGATGGCATTCGAAAAGCCGACACCGGTGACCCAGCTGACGCTGGAACTCCGACTCGCCACGATGATGACGGGCGGGGTCAGTCTCGCGGTCTGGATCGCCGGCGTCGCACGTGAGCTCAACCTGCTCGCGCAAGCCTCACAATGGCGCAGGGCGGGCGGGACCTTCCCGACGAACAGCCGGCTCACCACCGAGTCGACGGCATCCCTGCGGCTTTATGCCCAACTCATCGACCTGCTCGACATGATCGTCGACATCGACATCCTGTCCGGGACAAGCGGGGGCGGCATCAACGCGGCTTTGCTTGCGTCGTCGCGCATCTCGGGGGCTGATCTCGGCGGGCTGCGCGACCTGTGGCTCGATCTCGGGTCCCTGACCGACCTGTTACGAGACCCGCGAGACGAATTCACACCGTCCCTGCTGTACGGCGACGAGAAGCTGTTCGCCACGCTGGCGACCCAGCTGCCCAGACTCGAGATCGGTCCGTTCCCGCCTGCGGAGTTTCCCGGCGGTATCCGGATCCCGTCCACCACCTTGTACATCACGACAACCCTGCTGTCCGGAGAGGCGAGTAGCTTCACCGACTCGTTCGGCACTCGCGTCCAATACGTCAACCGGCGTGGCCTGTTCACCTTCACCGAGGCAGACCTGACGGACAAGGGGATCGCCTCGGCTCTGGCGCTGGCTGCGCGCAGCTCGGCCTCGTTTCCCCTCGCGTTCGAGCCCTCGTTCGTGCCCTTCATGAAGGGGACCCCCGCGCAGGGCGCTGTCCCGGCTCGACCACCGATGGCGCCGTACGCCAATATCACCCGTCCGCACTGGGTCGCCGACGGCAGCCTGCTCGACAATCGGCCCATCGACGTGTTACTCAAGCGCATCTGCGACCGCCCCGCCCGGCGTCCGGTGCGCCGGGTGCTTCTGTTCGTCGTGCCGTCGTCCGGACCCCCACCGAACCTGATGCAACAGGCGGCACCGGACAGCGCCGACGAGCGGCTCGGGCTGCTCGCCAGCCTGCTGCGGGATCTGGGGGCGATCACCACTCAGTCCATCGCGACCGACCTGCGAGCGATACGCGGCCATCAGGACCGCACGGCAGCGCGGATCGACGCGAAACTGCGCCTGGCCGAGCTGGCCGCGACGCTGCCGCACGGTTCTCGGCTACTGACACCGCCGCTGCTGACCGACTACCAGTCACGTGAGGCACAACAACATGCGCGCGAGCTGACCGATGCGCTGTTCCGCCAGCTCGGCAGCTGGCTACCGGCGTCGAGCACTGACGCCGAACGGGTTCCCAAGAACTGGGAACCCGAACTGGCGGCAGTCGACACCGAGAAGGCGTGTCGCCAACACATCACCGAGGCGCTACTGAGTTGTTGGTCGCAACCGCCCCACCAGCCGCTGCCCGAGAGCACCGCCGAGCTCGCCCGGTATGGCCAGCCGGCATACGAGCTTGCCAAAGGCAGTGCGCTCGCCGTCGCCCAGGCGGCATACCACCTGGCGAAGTCGGACGCCGATATCGCCGAATTGGCGGCGCTCACGGCCGCCGTCCATGCCGCCGGCCCGTCGCCCACCGCGGTCGACCTGGGTGATCTTGTGCGCGCGGTATGCGAGAACACGTCCATCCGCGAAGGGTCGCTCAAGGATGCCGCCGCCTTGATCGCCGACGGCTATCTCCAACAGTTAGCGGTGCGACAGGACGCCTGGGACCGGCTCGGCGACGCGTTGGTCAACGGCTATGACACGCTAAAGCGGTTGTGCGCCAACGCCGCAGCGGCCGCCGGCGCCGAGCGAGGCGGGTTGCCGTCACATGATCGCGTTGGTCCCAGTGCGCTCGATACCTACCTGGACTACCTGGGGGCCGGCGACGACCCCGCGGCGATCGCGACGAAATTGTTCGATCTGGCCGCGACGCAGCGGGCCATGCTGCCGGCAGATTCGGGCATCGAGCAGCCGGTGGAGCTCGTACAGGTGAGTGCCGATACCCGCAGTCTGCTTGCGCCCGACTGCCGGAGTGCCCAGCAGAAACTCACCGGTATGCAGTTCCATCAGTTCGGCGCCTTCTACAAGCGGTCCTGGCGAATCAATGACTGGATGTGGGGACGGCTGGACGCAGCCGGCTGGCTCGTCCATGTCCTGCTGAACCCACGACGTGTGCATTGGATTGCGCAGACCCGAGTTGGCACACCCGGACCAGAGAGCCGGGCGCAGTGGTTTCTGCGCCAACTCAAAGCCCTAGGCGCACCTGAGTTTCCGCGTTCGGGCTACCGGCTGCCAACCTTTGGTGGCGGCCCCGAGCAGCTACTGACCGAAACCATGGTGCTCGACGAGCTGGCATTTCTGGACGACCCGACGATGCCGTTGCCGACGAGCATTCCGCTGACCGCGCTGTGGCTGGCGCAGGCGTGGCACCAACGAATCCTCGATGAGGAGCTGGACACACTGGCCAACACGGTGATCGACCCGCAACCGGGACAGCGGCCGGATTGGAGCCCGACAACGTCGCGCAGCTGGGCCAAGAAGGTGTTGGCCGCGACCCCGGGGGACGCCAAATATGCTCTGCTGAACGAGAACCCCGTCGCGGGCGAAACGTTCGCCAGCGACAAGCGCTCGCCGCTGATGGCGCAAACCCTTGCGAAGGCCGTCGCGACCGCATCCGCGGCGGCGGGCTCAATTCGGTTGCTACCCAGTGCTTTCAAACCGTCCGTGGTCACACTGCGAACGCTGGCGCTCGGTGGATACCGGGTCGTGTCGTTGACCAAAGGCATTGCCCGGACCACGATCCTGGTCGGCGTAATGCTGCTGATCCTGGGTGTTGCCACCGCCATTCAGTCGGCAACGGTGCTCGGCGTTACCGGCCTGATCATGGCCGGAACCGGCAGTTACCTGATCGTCCTGGGGACCTGGCAGTTCTCCAGCAGGTCGCTCTTTGCGCTGCTATCGGTCACTCTGGCCGGCGCGGTCCTTTCGCTGGCAACGCCCGTCGCACGTAGCTGGCTGTTCGGCGACGCGGACCATCCCGGGCTGCTGGGCGCCAACATCTACTGGCTCGGCGAACAGTGGTGGCGGCCGCTGATCGCCGTGGGCGCGGTCGCGCTGGGCATCACGGTCATCGCGGCCGCCAAGCCCGGACGCCGGTGAAACCACCTTATAGCGCACGGATCCCGTTGTAGAGCACCATCACTCCGATCAAGACCAAGACCACCGCGAGCATCGCGGCGTGGTTCTTGGCCATCCATTCTTTGAGCCGGGTCAGCGGCTCGTCGAGGCGATCAGCGGCACTCAGATAACCCACTATCGGCAAGGCGACCGTACTCCCGGCGAGGGTGACGAAGATCGCGGCGCATATCCACTTACCGGCGACGCCGAGCGCACTGGTGCCGATAGCCAATCCGCCGGCCAGGCAAATGATCAGAACCTCGGGTCGTAGCACCACCAGCACCGCCGCGGTAATGCCGGCGCGCCGCGGAGTAATCGTCGAGAACGACCGCATCCAGCGCGGCGATTCCGCGTGTCCATGGCGGGTCAGCCAACGGTAGCCGCCGAACAAGATCAGCGCCGAACCAAGGACCACCCGCAACCAGGAGGCCCAGGCCGGCGGCGTCCGGTGCAGGCCGCCGAGCAGGCCCGACCCCGCTACGAAGATGGCGGTCACCGCGGCCAGCCCCAGCAGCCAGCCACTCAGGAATGCCAGGCCCGTCGGCCGCGGCCGCGGCGCGTGTAGGACCAGGACCGCCGGGATGACCGTCAACGGCGAAACCGCGATCACGAGCGCGAGCGGAACCAGACTGGCTAGCACCGCACCCCAATTTGCTGTCACGGGCTGAAATCTTCGCATCGACCGGCCACCCCAATGCGCCCCGGGGTTCGATCTCCAAGCGATTCGCCATGACGAGCGATGATCCGGTCTATGATCCGGCGTTGTGTGGGACGCGTATCCCGAACGTGGGCCCGCGTCGCCGCCACGGTATCTCGTTGCGATCCTGATGTTCGTCGTGCCGCTGAGCCAGATCCCGCTGGACCTGTACACCCCCGCGCTGCCACAGATGGTCGTCGATCTGCATGCGTCGCCGACGGCGATGCAACACACCGTGGCGGCCTACCTCCTCGGGATGAGTTTGGCGTTCGTGCCCGTCGGAGTCGTCGCGGACGCCCGGGGCCGCAAACCGGTCCTGCTGACCTGCCTGGGCATCATGGTCGCGACCAGTGCGCTGTGCGCGGTGGCCGGCAGCGTGCCGGTGCTTCTCGCGGCGCGCTTCGTCGAGGGCGCGGCCGCGTCGGCCTGCATGGTGGTGCCCTACGCCATCGCCGCTGATTGCTTCCGCGGCCGGCGATTGACGTCGGTGTCGGGGCTGCTCGGCGTCGCATGGGGGCTGGCGCCGGTGCTGGCGCCCGCGGCTGGCGGGGTGCTGGTCCAGTTTCTCGACTGGCGGCTGGTGTTCGCCTCGATCGCGGTGTTGGCCGCACTCGCCGCGGTGGTCGTCGTGCCGCTATTGCCCGAAACGCTTGCGCGGCAGAAACGTTCACCGATCCACCCGCGGGCGACCGCGCGGGTTCTGGCTACCGCGCTGCGGCATCGGGTGTTTTGCAGCTTCGTGCTGGTTTTCGGATTGATGGCCTCGGCGCAGCTCGCCTTCGGAGTGGCCGGGCCCTTCCTGTACCAGGGGAACCTGGGTTTCTCCCCGGCGGCATACGGCTTGATGGCGCTGATCGTCGGGGTGGCGAATCTGTGCGGCGAACTGGCTTGCGGGATACTGGCCGTTCGCCTCTCGGCGCGTCGGCTGGCGATGGGCGCACTGGCGGTCTTCGGCATCGGCACCGCGGTGCTGGTCGGGTCGGGCCTGCTGATCGGAAACGACGCGTGGGCACTCACGATCGGCTCCTGTCTGGCATTGTCCGGGTGCGGGGTGCTCTGCCCGCAGATGTACGGCCTGGCGATGGGCCTGTTCGTCCGGAATCTCGGATTGATCGGCGGTCTGGTGAGCGGTATCGGTTATCTCGTGGTCAGCGCCGCCATGGCAGCTGTCGGCGCATTCCACGAGCGCACCCAGACACCGCTGGGGCTGTTGTTCGCGGCATGCGGCGCAACAGCATTCGTGTTGCTCGCCTGGGCCATGGCCAGGTACGAACGAGTCCGGCAACCGGCACATTGACGACCGCCGGTGACCGGCCATCCGTCCGGGGCGCCTGACCGTCCTGATCCTGGTCAGGACTGCGGCTTCTTGCCGACCGCGACCGGCGCCGAACTCGGCGGCAGCAGCAGATTGCCGCGAAGGCTGCCCTCGGCGGTGCGGCCGCCGCCCTGGTCATCGCCGTCCTGGGGGTCGGCGCGATCGCGCGCAACCCGACTGCCCACACCGTCTCGCAAGCCGGGCTGATGTCCGAGCCGCTGGCGCCAGCACCGGTGGTGCTGCCGTTCACCGGGCTCAACGGCCCCACCCCGGTCGCGGTCGGCCCCGGTGGCGCCGTTTACGTCGGCGACTACTACAACAATCGGGTGGTGCAGCTGGCGTCCAGTTCGTTCGCCGAGACCGAGCTGCCGTTCGCCGGACTCAACCGTCCCCAATCCCTGGCGGTCGACAGCACCGGCACCGTGTATGTCTCCGACGCCCGTGGCGAGGTGCTCACCCTGCCCGCCGGCGCCACCAGCCAGTCGAAGCTGGCCGACACCGGCGCGGAGGATCCCGCGGGTCTGGCGGTCGATACCGGCGGCAACGTCTACGTCGTCGACAGCAATAACAACCGGGTGCTCAAACTACCCGCGCGCTAACCGATTGGTCCGGATTTCGGTTGCCCGATGCGGGCCAACACGTTCCGCGAGCCGCATACACTGCCTGCAGTGATGCTTTCTTCGCAGACGAGGTTCGCATTGAGAAGAGTCCCGCTTGGGGTGTGGTTTTCGGTCGTGCTGCTGATCGCCGCGCTAGCCATGCCGATCAAGCAACGGTGCGGGACACCGAGCCGCAGCTGCGCCAGCACAATGGACGCGAACGGCAACGTTCACTACTACTACGAGGTCGAACCACTGGGGGTATTTCTCCTGGAAATGATCACCGGCACCAACATCCGCTGGTATTACACGTCGGGCGAGGAAATCTCGTAAGCGCAAGGCGCATAAAGAGTTTCGCTAGCCCCGGCAGACTTGCGGCGCATACTGCACGGTTGTGGTAGACGGCGTGTTGAACTGAGAGTCGACGGTGAGCTCGGGAATCACCGGCTGATTTTCGACCCCGAGCCGCTTCAGTTCGAGATTGATCTGCATGGTGTCGGGGGTGATCCTGCGGGCATTGGTGTCCCGGTCCGGCCGCATCGACGCATCAGTGCTGGCGGGGCCCTGCGTGCGGACGATGGCTAGGTCGTCGGTGTCCTGTTCCGGGCCGAGTTCGACGAACTTCTTGCCGTTGTTGGCGACACTGTACGTCAGGACGTAACCCACAAAGCCCGACGAGTGGTTACCCGCCGGCGACTGCGGCAACGGCTGCGCGAATCGAACCACCAGCTGCAACACGCCGCTTCGGGGATGGCCGACATCCACCGACACCACGGTGAGGTTGTCGGGCGGCTTCGGTCCGTCTTGCAGCTGGCAGTTGAGCCGCTTCGGAAGGCGCGCCCAGTCGTCGCGGGGTGATTTCACCCAGAAGGCAAATCCGATTCCGACCGACATCAGCACCAAGGCGATGGGAAGTAGCAGCCGCAGTGCCGCCGGCATCCCCGACCAGCCCCGGCGCACCCCGTTGGCAACGGAACGAAACGGTGAGCGTGCCCTCGAGCGGTCCGCTCGGCAATGCTTGGTCCAGTGCTGACCGTCCCAAAATCGCTGTCCGCCCGAACCGTCGGGGTTGAAATACCATCCTGCCGGCGGTGAAGTCGGCACGGTCACGCTCCATTCAACGTCGGGGTCGGTGAGGGCTCGGCCGGGCGCGCCGGATCACGGCGGCGAGTCCAACGACTCCGGGGGCGGATCGAGCATTTGGACGTGGTCGCCTTGCCACTGAAACCCGACGGTGGTCAGCGTGCCGTCATCACAGGCGTCACAGCTTTGTCTGCTCCGATACGTGAGGACGACCAGGTCGTCGGTGGAGGCCGGAACCTCCAATTCGGTGAACGGATACGCCACCGGTGTGGCAGTGCCGACGAACGCCCCGCGGTGAAACATCAGCGCCTGGTCCGGTGAGCTGCGGGTGGCATCCACCACCGTCACCACCACCGCCGACAGGTCCGCGCATGGATCGTAGTCGCTGAACTGCGGGGTGGGATTCCACGCTTTGCCGGTCTTCTTGTCCGCGGGGAGCTGGGCAAGAGCCGCGGACACCGCGGTTGCCTCATCCGGCCCGCACGGGCCCGCGGGCGCCGTAGACGCCGTAGACGCCGTAGACGCCGTAGACGGCGGGTTCGATGGGACGGTCGTGGGCGCCGCCGGTGAACCGGCGGGCCGCTGCTTGCCCGAGAACACCACGACAGCCACGACGACGAGCGCTACGACAGCGAGGACAGCCAGCAGCGCCGCCACCAGCCAACTGGTACGCGCGGACCGGGACGGCCCCGACGGTGCGGTCGGTGGAGTCGTATCGACATCGTCGGACGGCTCGTAGGCCGGCGGGGGCCAGTTTGGGTCGATATCGCCCGATGCCATGTTCGTGCCCGACATCCCTCCCTGTTGGGCGACAGACGCCACCCCGGTACTTCCGAGCTTGGCGAATTGTAGCCAGAAGGTGCAGGTAGGGGAAATGAACCGGCCGCGGAGTACCTGCTGCTCAGCGGGTGAATCTGCCCACATCCGCGCATCTGGAGTGGGGGCTGCGCAGCAATCTGCCGCATACTAGACGGCATGCAGCAAGCGACGTCCCCGCAAACCGCCGGCCCGGTGCCGGCCGGTGAACCGGTGACGGGTCGAGGCTGGTGATGGGTCGTTCGGGCGGACGCCACCGCCGTCGCGCTGTCCGTAAGCCGTCGCCGTTGCGCCGACGGCTGTCGCGAAGTTTCATGACCCTGGTCTCCGTGGTGGCCCTGGGCATGACCGGGGCCGGATATTGGGTGGCTCACGGCGCACTGAGCGGCATCACGATTTCCCAGGCCCTGACCGCCGAGGACCCGCGGTCCACCGGCAACAACATGAACATCCTGCTGATCGGGCTGGACTCCCGTAAAGACCAGGAGGGCAACGACCTGCCGTGGTCGATCCTCAAACACCTGCACGCCGGTGATTCCGACCAGGGGGGCTACAACACCAACACCCTGATCCTCGTGCACGTCGGCGCCGACGGAAAGGTCGTCGCCTTCTCGATCCCCCGTGACGACTGGGTGCCCTTCACCGGCGTTCCGGGCTACAACCACATCAAGATCAAGGAAGCGTACGGGCTCACCAAGCAGTACGTCGCTCAGCAGTTGGCCAACCAAGGGGTGAGCTCCCAGCGAGAGCTGGAGACCCGGGGCCGCGAGGCCGGCCGCGCCGCGACCCTGCGGGCGGTGCGCAGTCTGACCGGCGTTCCGATCGACTACTTCGCCGAGGTCAATCTGGCCGGTTTCTACGATCTGGCCGAGACACTGGGCGGCGTCGAGGTGTGTCTGAACCACGCCGTGTACGACTCATATTCGGGCGCCGACTTTCCGGCCGGACGCCAGCGACTCGACGCGACCCAGGCGCTGGCGTTCGTGCGGCAGCGTCACGGTCTGGACAACGGGGACCTGGACCGGACCCACCGGCAGCAGGCGTTCCTGTCGTCGGTGATGCACGATCTGCAGGATTCTGGCACCTTCACCAATCTGGACCGCCTCGACAGCCTGATGGCCGTAGCCCGTAAAGACGTCGTGTTGTCGGCCGGCTGGGATGAGGACCTGTTCCGCCGTATGGGCGAACTGGCGGGCGGGAACGTCGAGTTTCGGACCCTGCCCGTGGTGCGTTATGACAACATCGACGGCCAGGACGTCAACATCATCGACCCGGCCGCGATCAAGGCCGAGGTAGCCGCGGCGATCGGCACCGGTTCCGCGGCGGCGACAACCACGACCCCCGCCGCGAAGCCGGACCCGTCCACCGTCGTCGACGTGGTCAATGCCGGCAGCATCGGCGGCATGGCCAGCCAGGTGTCCAGCGCGCTGCGAAAGCGCGGCTACACCGCCGGCCAGGTCCGGGACCGCCAGGCCGGCGATCCCTCGACCAGCACCATCAAATATGGCACCGGCGCCCAAACCGACGCGCAGAATCTGGCCAGCCTGCTCGGCGTCGACACGTTGAAAGCGGACCCCAGCCTGGCG
The DNA here is from genome assembly GCF_900566075.1 of Mycobacterium pseudokansasii. Classification (NCBI taxonomy): domain Bacteria; kingdom Bacillati; phylum Actinomycetota; class Actinomycetes; order Mycobacteriales; family Mycobacteriaceae; genus Mycobacterium; species Mycobacterium pseudokansasii. Next base: position 5,607,237 of record NZ_UPHU01000001.1, read on the forward strand.
CCCGGACACATCCAGCTGACCGTGGATACCGACTTCGCGATGCCGGCCCTCGACGAATCTCAAGAAATGAGCACGACCACCACATCGACCGGGACATCGACCGGGAACAAGTACAACACGTATTACAGCGGCGGTACTACCAGCACATATCCGACGCCCGATCATGGAAAGCCGATCGACGGCGGCGGAGTTCCCTGCGTGAACTAGTTAGGCGTGCGTTCCCCCGTCGATGCGGATTTCGGTGCCGGTGATGAACGCACCGTCCCTCGACACCAGCATGGCGATGACGCCGGCGACCGCCGACGGATCGGCCATTCCGGTGCCACTGGATGTCTCGGTGGTGGGCAGAACCGGCAGCAGCCGGGTGAACAGCGACCAGTCGGCGTCTGGCGGAATGTAACCGCCGGTGGCATCGGTGATGCCCGACTTGATGCTGCCCGGCGCCACGCACACCGCACGCAGACCGCGCTTCGCATACTCGAGTGCCAGGGAATGCGTGAAGGCCTGCACGCCGCCTTTACTCGCGGCGTAGGCGGCCATGTACGGGTGGGCAAACGACGCCGAGGTCGAGCTGAAATTCACTATCGTGCTGCGCTGGTTGGCCAGCAGCGCCGGAAGGGCTTCCCGGACCACCAGGAAGGTGCCGGTCAGGTTGACCGCGATGATCTGATTCCACTGCGCGATGCCGGTCTGGTGGGTGTGCGCGGCGCGCAGCATGCCGGCGGCGTTGACCAGTGAGTCCAGGCCGCCCAGAGTGTCGACGGCGCGGCGTACCCCTTCGATCACCGACCGCTCGTCGGCGACGTTCATTTCGCATGTGGTGAACCTGCCACCGGTCCCGGCCTCGGCGGCGCGGGCCGCCGTCGTGGCCAAGCCGTCGGCCGCGATGTCGGCGCCAACCACCACGGCGTCCTCGTCCAGCAGCCGCAGTGCGGTGGCCTGGCCGATGCCCGACGCGGCGCCGGTGACCAGGATCCGCTGACCGTGGAGGCGCTTCATGTCAGACCACTCCGCGTAGCCCGTCGCGGCCGAACACCGGTTCCAGCATCGCCGAGAAGTCGGGGCCTCGTCGCAACATGTGGCCGCCGTCGACGTTGATGACCTGCCCGGTGATGAAGCCGGCGGCGTCGCTGAGCAGAAACATCGCCAGGTTGGCGACGTCCTCGACCTCGCCGACCCGCGGCAGCGGCGTGCAGATCGCGTAGTCGCGGCTCAATTCCGGCGATTCGGTGACCGGCGCGACGAGTTCGGTGCGGATCAGGCCCGGGCGGATGCTGTTGACCCGTACCCACGACGGGCCGAGCTCGTCGGCCGCCAACTGCATCAGGTGGTCGACGGCCGACTTGGTCACCCCGTAGGCGCCAAACCAGCGATGGGTGTTGCTGGCCGCGATCGACGAGATGCCGACGAAGGACCCGCCGCCGCCGCGCACCATCTCGCGCGCGGCGTGCTTGAGGACGTACATGGTGCCGTTGACGTTGAGGTCGACGGTCCGACGCCACGCCGCCGAGTCGATCTGGGTGATCGGTCCGATGGTCTCCGACCCGCCCGCGCAATGCACCACACCGTGCAGCTGACCGTGCCAGGCCGTTACCGCGTGGACCGCACGGGCGGTCTCCTCCTCGTTGGTGACGTCTGCGGGCTCGTAGCGGATGGCACCGCCACGGGCCTTCAGCGCTTCGAGTTCGTTGACGGTGCCCGCCAGCCGGTCGGGGTTGCGGCCGACGATCATGACCGACGCCCCCGCGGCCACCAGACCGGCGGCCACCCCCTTGCCGATTCCACTGCCGCCGCCGGTGACCAGGTAGGTCCGGTCGTGAAAGGAAAGCTGCATCCGAGCCCCTCACGGTGAAGCTGAAACAGGTTCTCGTCATCGAACCATGCGGCTGCCGGCGCGGGAATCGGTCCCCGGTGTGGACAACCGGTTCCGTCGGCTCAGCCCGGCGCTACGGCGTATCGCGGCGCGCCACCCGGGTCGGCTTGGCCGTACGCCAGTCTTCGACGTCGGGCGGCAGGCCAACCGGGTACCTGTTCTGGTTGTGGGCGGCCCAGTGCGCATGCCCCAACTCGTGGACGTGAAACGCGTGCCGCAGCGCCTCGGTGAAGCCCATGGCGTCGGAGGCGGCGTTGACCGAGTCCTTGACCAGCAACGCCGCCATGGTGGGACGCTCGGCGATGCGCCGCGCGAACTCCAGCGTCTTGTCCTCGAGTTCGGCGGCCGGAAAGACCTTCGACACCATGCCGAGGCGGTAGGCCTCGTCGGCATCCAGCGAATCACCGGTCAACAGCAGCTCTTTGGCCTTGCGCGGCCCGAATTCCCAAGGGTGCGCGTAGTATTCGACACCCGGCATGCCCAGCCGCACCGCCACCACATCGCTGAACTTGGCATTGTCGGCGGCGACGATCAGATCGCATGCCCAGATCAGCATCAGCCCAGCCGAGATCGCGTTGCCCTGAACCTGGGCGATGGTGATCTTGCGCAAATCGCGCCAGCGGCAGGTGTTCTGGAAGTAGAAGTGCCACTCCTGCAGGTACAACTTTTCCATGACGGCGTCGCGGGTGGCGCCGTGCGAGCGGAAAGTCGGATGCTGCGCCGGCCCGGGCTTGCGCTCCAGCATCGCCTCCTCCGACCCGAGGTCGTGCCCGGCGGAAAAGTTCTTTCCCCGCGCGGCAAGGATCACCACCCGCACGTCGTCGTCGGCCTCGGCCCGGCAGAACGCCTCGTCGAGTTGAACCAGCAGCGTGCGATTCTGCGCGTTGTGGGCCTCCGGCCGGTTGAGCCAGATCCGCGCGATCCGCCCGTCGTCGAGGGTTTCGTAGGCCACCAGCTCGGCGGGTTTGGCGCCGTCGGCGCGGGTATCTGCCTGGCTATCTAGGTTGTCCGAGAGAGTCATCGCGCCCACCTACCTTGTCTCGCGGGTCGTCCGGGGCTGGTATCGACTTTACAGATTACGGTGACTCTGTAAGAGGGTCGCGGGCCGGGCCGCCGACGCGCTGACCGGCGCTGGGAAAAGTTTGCTGCGGCAGCGGTCCCTCGAGGTCTTGCCGCAGAACCGGCGCCGGACGCGCCGCCGCGGCTGCGTGCCGGATTTAGCTTCGCTTACAGTGGTGTAATGCCAACCAAAACTGACCATGGCGATATCGGCGACGTGGAACCGGTGGCCGACAGCACCGCGAGCCAGGCCAGGAGGGTCGTCGCCGCGTACGCCAACGACGCCGATGAGTGCCGCATTTTCTTGTCCATGCTCGGTATTGGGCCGGCGAAGCTCGAGAGCTAAATGGCTTCCAGGCGACCGCGGTCCACGGAGCCCACAACCACGGAAGTCTTCGGCGACTCGGACTTCGTAGTCGTCGCCAACCGACTGCCCGTCGACCAGGAGCGGCTTCCCGACGGCTCCACCGCCTGGAAGCGCAGCCCCGGAGGGCTGGTCACCGCCCTCGAGCCGCTACTGCGGCGCCGGCGCGGCGCCTGGGTCGGCTGGCCCGGCGTTGCTGAAGCCGATGTCGACGTGGTAGACGAGCCCATCGTCCAGGACGAACTGCGGCTTCATCCGGTACGGCTGTCCACCGACGACGTCGCGGAGTATTATGAGGGGTTTTCCAACGCCACGCTGTGGCCCCTCTACCACGACGTCATCGTCAAGCCGCGCTACCACCGCCAGTGGTGGGAGCGCTATGTCGACGTCAACCGCCGGTTCGCCGAAGCCACCGCACGCGCGGCGGCCCGCGGCGGAACCGTGTGGGTTCAGGACTACCAGCTGCAACTGGTCCCGAAGATGCTGCGCACCATGCGTCCCGACCTGACCATCGGCTTCTTCTTGCATATCCCCTTCCCGCCGGTGGAGCTGTTCATGCAGCTGCCCTGGCGCACCGAGATCATCGAGGGCCTGCTGGGTGCCGACCTGGTGGGGTTCCACCTGGTCGGCGACGCCCAGAATTTCCTCTTTCTGGCCAGGCAGCTGCTCGACGCCGAAACGTCGCGGGGAGCCGTCGGGGTGCGGTCGCGGTTCGGCGCGGTCCAGCTCGGGTCGCGCACTATTCGCGTGGGCGCCTTCCCCATCTCCATCGATTCCGGCGCGCTCGACCACAAGGCGCGCGATCGCAACATCAAGCGCCGCGCCCGCGAGATCCGCGCCGAGCTTGGCAATCCCCGCAAGATCCTGCTCGGCGTCGACCGGCTGGACTACACCAAGGGCATCGACGTACGGCTCAAGGCGTTCTACGAGCTGCTGGCCGAGGGCCGCGCCAAGCGCGACGACACCGTGTTGATCCAGCTGGCGACCCCCAGCCGGGAGCGGGTGGAGAGTTACCAGATACTGCGCAACGACATCGAGCGTCAGGTCGGCCACATCAACGGCGAGTACGCGGAGGTCGGTCATCCGGTCGTCCATTACCTGCACCGTCCGGTTCCGCGCGACGAGCTCATCGCCTATTTCGTGGCCAGCGACGTCATGCTGGTCACCCCGCTGCGGGACGGGATGAACCTGGTGGCCAAGGAGTATGTCGCGTGCCGCAGTGATCTCGGCGGCGCCTTGGTGCTCAGTGAGTTCACCGGAGCCGCCGCCGAACTGCGACAGGCATACCTGGTCAATCCCCATGACCTCGAAGGGCTCAAGGACGCGATCGAGGCCGCGCTCAACCAGCCCGACGAGGAGGGCCGGCGCCGGATGCGCGCGCTGCGACGCCAGGTGCTGGCCCATGACGTGGATCGCTGGGCCCGCTCGTTCCTCGACGCACTCGCCGAGGCGCGCCCGAGGGACGCGAGCTAGCGCTGGGGCCGCGAACGCAGCGGCAGTAGCCGGTGGTCCCGGGTGAACACCAGGCGGACCAGCCCCAGCGCGACGACGACGGTGGTGGTCGCGACCGAGCCGAGGATGAGGAACATCACGACCGCCTGCACCAGCACCGCCTGCACCGGCGGCACGCCGGCGAGGATCAGTCCGGTCATGGCGCCCGGCAGGAACACCAGTCCGGTGGCTTTGGTGGTCTCGATCTGCGGCGATATCGCCGAGCGCAGCGCGATCCGCAGATAGGGGGCCGCGGCCTGGCGCGACGGCTGCCCCAGGGCGAGCCGGGCTTCGACCTCGTCACGTTTGTCGCGCAGCTCGTCGACCAGGCGCCGGGCCACCAGCACCATGGCCGTCATCGAGTTGCCGATCATCATTCCGGCAATCGGCACCAGGGTCCGGGCCTGCAGTGGGAACACCCGCATTCCGAATATCACGCCCAGGGTGATCGCGGCCGCCGCGGCGAACGCCGTGATGGCCAGCGGCGCCAGCCGCGGCACCTCGGGAGCCCGCCGGCGGGCGACATCGCCGGCGTAGGCGATCATGCCCGCGGTCCATGCGCATGACCACCACAACGCCCGGCCGGGCGCGAAGAGCAGCGTCAGCGCGCCCCCGACGAGCAGCAACTGGACCAGCGCGCGGGTGGCCGCCCACAGTACCTGTCTTTCCAGGCCCAGCCGCTGCCACAGCGAGATCGCCGCGGCGAACACCACCAGGGCCAGCGACGTCGCCAGCCCGATCCAGCCCACCTGGCTGCTCACGGCTGGACCCGATCGTTGGCCTGTTCGTTGCCCGGTTTGGACGCGACCTCGACGAGTCCCACGCAGCGTCCCCGTTCGATGTGCAGTATCCGGTCGGCGGCCCGCTCGGCCTGCGCCGGGTCGTGGGTGACCCACAGGGCGGGAATCCCGTCGTCGGCCAGCCGGCGCACCGCGCGCTCGATCACGCCTGCCGCGTCGGCGTCGACGGCCGAGGTCGGTTCGTCGAGCAGCAGCACCTGCGGGCGGGCCATCAGGGTGCGGGCCAGGCACATGCGCTGCGCTTCCCCGCCCGACAGCGCGGTCGCGTCGCGGTCCAACCATGACCCGGTGAGCGCCACGCGGGCCAGCGTGTCGGTCATCTGCGCCTTCGACGCAGTCGGCTCGGCGGCCCGCAGGTTGTCGGCCACGGTGCCCGGAAACGGCGTCGGACGCTGGAAGCACATGCCCACCCGGCGCCGCAGCCACAATGGGTCGGTCTCGGCAATATCCTTGTCGCAGAACAACACTCGTCCGCTCGTCGGCACCTCCAGTCGATTGCACAACCGCAGCATGGTCGACTTGCCCGATCCCGACGGGCCGAACACCGCCGTCACCCCGCGCCGAGGAATGGCGGCGGTGAACAGGTTCAACGCTCGCACCCGGTCACGTTCGACGACAACGTCGGCGAATTCGAACACCGAAACGGCATCCACTGCTGAATCCACTGCTCAATCCTGCCAAGCCTCGATCTGCCCGGGGGTCGGTCGCCAACAACTGCTGCGGTACGCTCACCCAGAAGACTATCGGAACACGATATCGGAGTCCGAGTTGGCAGTGGCGGGTTCGTCTGTCTGGTCACAGGGCTGGTCAATGCCGGTTGATCGACGCGGCTTTCTCACGTGGAGCGGCCTGGGCATGCTCACCGCCACCGGCCTGGTGACCGGCTGCTCGCATAGCCTGCCGCCCGGCAAGGCCGACTACACGCTGCGCATCGGCCACAGCCAGGTGGAAGTCGCCCCCGGCAAAATCGTGTCGACCACCACCTACAACGGCCAATTCCCGGGGCCGCTGCTGAGGTTTACCGAAGGCAAGCAGATCACCGTCGACGTCCACAACGACACCGGCACCCCACAGCAGCTGCACTGGCACGGCCAGCACCTGCCGGTCGAGGTCGACGGCTCGGCCGAGGAGGGCACCCCGTTCATCGCGGCCCACGGAATGCGGCGGATCTCGTTGGTGCCCGGCCCGGCGGGGTTCCGCTTCTACCACACCCACCTCAACCCGGGTGCCGACCTGACGGGCGGGCAATACGGTGGCTTGGTCGGCGCCGTCTACATCGAGCCCAAGCATGAGCCGGGCGCCTACGACCGCGAAGTGTTCCTGACGCTCAAGGAGTTCGAGCCCAGCCTGAGCCAGGGCGGTGACATGCCCGGCGGCTTCCTGGCCGGCGACGCGGTCGCCGAGATGAAAAGCCTAGGCGAGCAAGCGATGAACGCCGCACTGGCAGCCGGTCTGCCGCACGGCTACGAAGTGGGCTACGAGGTCTTCACCGTCAACGGCCGCACCCTGGGCCACGGCGAACCGATCCGGGTCAAGACCGGTGAGCGTGTCATGCTTCATGTCCTCAACGGCAGCGCCACCGAGAACCGCAGCCTGGCCCTGCCCGGACACGTCTTCACCGTGGTGGCCCTGGACGGCAACCCGGTGCCCAAACCCGTTGCGGTTCCGGTGTTGTGGCTGGGCGCCGCCGAACGCATCTCCGCGATCGTGGAGATGAACCACCCCGGCGTATGGATCCTCGGCGACCTCTCCGACGAGGACCGTCAAACGGGCATGGGCACCGTCATCGAGTACGCCGGGCGCACCGGCGACCCGCAGTGGGCTCCACCGCCCGAGTTTGCCTGGGACTACCGGGTATTCGGCAGCGGCGGCACTGCCCCGGCCCCCGACCAGGTGATCGACCTGCTCATCGAGAAGCGCAATGCCGCCCGCGACGGGTTCAACATCTGGACTGTCAACGGCGCCCCGTACGCCATGGACACCAAGCAGCCGGTCCTCGACATCGTCAACGGCCGGCGCTACCGGCTGCGGTTCCGCAACGCCACCGACGACATTCACCCGATGCATCTGCATCGGCATACCTTCGAAATCACCCATGTCGCAGGCACACCCACGGCCGGTGTGCGCAAGGATGTCGCGATGCTGGGTGGCTACCAGATCATGGAGGTCGACTTCACCGCCGACCAACCGGGGCTGTCGCTGTTGCACTGCCACCAACAAATACACATGGACTTCGGTTTCATGACGCTGCTGCGCTGCTCCTAGAGCTGCACACCGTAGAATCGGAACCCGATATCGGTTTCGTCACTGATCCGGAACGGGTTGTCCCGAAAGGGGTTGTCCATGCGGGAATTTCAGCGGGCCGCGCTGCGCCTGCACATCCTGCATCACGCCGTCGAGGGAGAAGTCCATGGCGCGTGGCTGACCGGGGAACTGAGTCGCCACGGATATCAGGTGAGCCCCGGCACGCTGTATCCGACCCTGCACCGGCTGGAGGCCGCCGGTCTGCTGGTGTCGAAGCAACAGGTGGTGGCAGGCCGGGCTCGCCGCGTCTACCGGGCTACCGCGGCCGGCCGCGCGGCGTTGGCCGACGATCGCCGTGCGCTTCGAGAACTGGCCCGCGAAGTCCTCGGCACGGAGGCTTGACAGGCCTGAGCTACCGTGCCGGCCGGAGTCCGGCCCGCGCCGAGACGCCATGGTGTTCCCACCGAAACGCTGTGATACTCGATGCAGCGCCGCAGCGCGGTAGGCAGCGAAGAAGATCAAGGAGTACCGACGTGAAGATCCGTCACGGACTGGCCGCCGGCGCGGGCATCGTCTCGGCCGTCGCACTGGCGACCGCGCTGGAATCAGGCGAACCGGCCCATGCCGTCGCGCCACCGCCGGACGGCGCCTATTCCTTCAGCGAGGCCGGCGTTTCCGGGGTTACCTGGACCATCACCGCGCTGTGCGACCAGCCGTCCGGAACGCGCAATATGAACGACTACTCCGACCCGGTCACGTGGGCGTTCCAGTGTGCGCTCAATATCGCGAGCACGACGCCCCAGCAGATCACCCGCGCCGACAAGCTGCAGAACTTCAGCGCCAGGGCTCGGCTGACCAGTGTTCTGTGGACCTTCCAGGTGAATCAGGCAGAGGGTGTGTTGTGCCCCGACGGCAGCACCGCGCCGTCGACCGAAACCTATGCGTTCAGCGACGAGAACATGAGCGGCACGCACACCACCTTGCATGGCGCGGTCTGTGGTCTGGCGCCGGACATGAAAAAGGAACCGTTCTCTCTCCAGCTGGTGGGGCCGCCGCCCAGCCCGATCGAACGGTACCCGTTGCGCTGCAACCAAATTGCCATCTGCTACTGACGGCGACGGAGCACCTGAGCTGCGGGCGCGTGCCATCGACAATGCGCGCGTCGACTTTCGACGGGCGCCCGAGCGCACTACCCGGAGCTAAACGGGGTGGTGTTGCTGACGCCAGTAGTCCGGGTGTTCAGCCAGCCACCGACGTTCCACGCGTTGCACCCGGTGATGTTCGGCCATGATCAACAACCCACCGGCGATCAGCAGACCCGCCGCGGCTGAGCCCAGCGTCAGTAGCAGCTCGCGATGGTTGTAGGCCAGGGACGCCACAATCCCGGCCAGGCCGATCACGCCGAGCACGATGAGAAACAACCCCGGAAGCCACAGCGTGTCGATAAACGATTCACCGGCATGCGGTTGGGTGGTCCGGGAGTGTTCCACCGGATCGCGATATGCACCCTTCATTGACGTCTCCCTTCTCCAAGAGACGCCTCTAGAGTACGCCCAGATTGTGTGCCGGGTCACAGTTAATTTTCCGGGTCGCGCAGCTGCGTCGGCTCCGGCCTCGATCGCTCGGGACTGGGCTCAGATCGGCGTGATGTAGGCGATCAGCCACTTGCCGTCGATCCGTTTGTAGTCCACCCGCAGCCGGCTGCCGTCGTAGAGCGGCTGGCGCGACTTGTCGGTCACGGTGCGGTTCATATACACCATCACCGACGCCGAATTTCGTTGCGCCGACATGACTCCCACGCCGACGACATTGGCCTGCACCACCACCTCGCGCTTTTTGGCCTCCGGGATGATCTGGGCGTTGGCGCTGCGCTTGAACTCCTGGCGATAGTCGGGCGTCAACAACGGATAAGCGTCGTTGAGGCTGCGTTCGACCGTCTGGTAGTCGTAGGCGAACACTTTCGGTATCTGGTCGGCGGCCACCTTCGGCAACTCCGCCCGCGCGGTCCGCGCGCCGCTGGTCTCCACCCGGTCCCAGTAGAACCACCCGCCGGCCGCGGCCAGCCCCACGATCGCGGCGACCAGCAGGACGCCGGCAACGGCACCCAGCGCAGGCCACACGCGCCGCAGTCGCATCAGTTGCCCCCGTCGGGATACTTCAGGTCGTAGCCGGTCATCCGTCCGGTCTCGTCCTCGTGCACGATGACCCGTAACCGGTAGGGCATCGACGGCTTGTTGACGCCGTCGATGTCGGCAACGGTCACCCGTACCGAAACCAGCACCGAGGCGTTGTCGCTGACGGTGTCGATGCCTTCCAGGGCGGCACCGTTGATAACGGCCTCGGACGTGGCGTTGGTGGCGCGGAACAGGCCTTTGAGGTTGTCGACGTTGTTGTTGGCGCTGAGCATCCCGCGCAGCGGACCGCTGGTGCTGTTGACGAATCGGTTGACGGCCTCGTCGATAGTGTTCGGCGTATAGCTGAACATATTGACCACCAGCTGCGTGGCGGTGTCGACGAAGCGTCGTTCGCGGGCCTGCTCGGCGTCGGCGTCCCGGTGCTGGCCAACGAGGGCCAGCACCCCCCAGCTCAGCGCGGCGATGACCACTACGGCGGCGACCAGCGAGATCCAGGCCACCAGCCTGCCCCGCGCCCGCCGCCGGGGCGGCGGCCGGAGGGCCGACCGGGCCTTGGCCGGCGTGGCCGGTTTGGCCGGTGGCTTCGGCTCGGGCGTGGACGCCACGGTGACGGTGGCTTCGGCGGTGTCCCGCTGGCTCGATACGGCTTTGGCCGGACCCGCCGCCCGAGACGCCCGCCGGCGCACCCGTTGCGCACCCGGCTGCTGTGGTGCCACTACATGGCCTTCGGAGCAAGCATGAGGTCCACCCAATTCTCTGCGCTGGACGCGCCGTTGACGCCAGGCGCGAAGATACCAGTGCCGCCGGCCGGGTCTTTGAAGACGCCGGTCGTCTGGTCGTAGGTGGTGTAAGCCTGGCCGCTGGCTTGCGGTTCCGGTCCGGTGCCCACCGGCGGGGGCGGCGGCGGCAGCGTCTTCGGGTACGGGAGCAGCGGCGGCTGCGGCGGGTAATCCGGCGGCATCCACGACGTGAAGGGCGGCGGCGGGCCGTTGTCGTTGGGCGGCGGCGCCGGCTGCGCCGGCTGGTGCGGCGCCGGTCCGGGACCGGGGACCACACCCGGTGGTGGCGGCCCGGCGATCGGCGTGCCCGGGTCCGGATCGGCGTCCGGCGGAATGTAGGGAAACTTGTTGGGCGGCAAGACGTTCAGTCCGTTGGTTACCGGTGTGTCGTACGGCACCGGCGGACCGCGCCACGGGTTGCGGCCCAGCGGCACGTAGCCCTTCGGATCCCGGCACAACTGGATCGTCGGTGCCCGCTTGCCGGGAAACTCCTGGCACGGGTAGTTCCGGGCACCGCGAACCGTGCTGGGGTCGTTCTGGGCGGTCTTGCAGTACATGTCCGTCGGGATTTCCCGCAGTCCCTCGTCGGCGGGCGAGCGGATCAGCGGCGGCGGAATGAAGCCGACGTTGCATGGCGGCGGGTCGTTGAGGTCGATCTTGAAGTCCAGCTTGGCGCCCTCGTCCTGGGGCACCCCGCCGGCCGCGGTGGTGAGCGCGGCGAACAGCGCCGGCAGCACCACCAGCAGCTGCTCGATCGACTTGTGATAGATCACGCCCACCCGGCCGAGGTTGGCCAGGCTGGCCGCCAGCGCCGGGAAGGAGGGCCGGATACCGGAGAATGCCGTGTTGGCCTCGTCGATCGCGTCCGGAGCGGTGGCCAGGGTGTCGCGCAGCCGCGGATCGGCCGCACGGAGCTCGGCGGTGAACCGCGCCAGCCCGTCAGCCAGGGACTTGATGTCAGCGCCGGCACGGACTTGAGCCTGCAGGAACGGACCGGCCTGATCGATCAGCTGCGAGACCTGCGGGTAGTTGGTATTGGCCTCATCCACCAGCAACCGCGCCGATTCCACCAGCCGGGCCAGCTCCGGACCGGTGCCGTTGGTGGCGGTGAACGCCTCGTGCAGCAATTCCCGCAGCCGCGTATCGCCGAGACTGTTGACCAGCACCTCGGCCTTGTGCAGCAGATCGGCGACGTCCTGGCCGATCCGGGTGTTCTTGCGCTCGATCTTGGATCCGTTGCGCAGCTTGGCCGGCGACGGATTGGCGGGCGGCACCAGGTCGACGTACTGCTCGCCGATGGCCGACACGCTCTTCACGGTGGCGGTGACGTTCGACGGAATCGGAGTGCCGCTGTTCAGCCGCATTTCGGCGGTGACGCCGGATGGATTCAGCTCGACCGACTCCACCCGCCCCACTTCCACGCCGCGGTAGGTGACGTTGGCGTTCTTGTACAAACCGCCGCCGGCGACGAAATCGGCGCTGACACCGTAGGTACCGAGGCCGAACGTGGCCGGCAACCGCAGGTAGAAGACCGCCATCACCACCAGGGTGATGACGGTGATCACCCCGAAGATGGCCAGCTGGATCCTGGTGAGTCTGTCGATCATCTCCGCATACCCTTACTGACCCGAAGCCGTACCGGGCGGAATCTTGAACGGGTCGGCCGCCTGTCCGGACAGGTTGGCCAATTCCCCGGTCAGGAAGTCGGGCGGGTTGACGACCTCGTCCATGTGCGCCATGTTCGGGTCGAGTGCATACGACGTGGTGAAGAACGTCTCGCCGATACGCCGCAGGGTCAGGTCGAACGTGGTGAACACGTTGAGATAGTCCCCGCGCACCGCCTGTTTGATGCCGAAGTTGGGGAACGGGAAGGTCAGCAGCAGCTGCTGCGAGGTGACGAATTCCTTACGGTTGTCGTTGATCGCCTTCACGACCGAGTACAGGTCTTTCAAGTCTGCGGCGAAGTCGGTCTTGGTCTTGGACAGCACGTGCGAGGTGACCATGGCCAGCTTTTTCAGCGCGGCGAACGCCTCGACGATGCTGGCGCGGTTCTTGTTGAGCACCCGAAGCGCGTCGGGCAAGGTGTCCAGCGCCCGACCCAGGTTGTCCTTGTCCCGGGCCAGGATGCCGGCGAATCTGTTCAGCCCGTCGACCGCGTTGATGATGTCGTTGACCTGCTTGTTGAGTCCGGCCGTCAACTCCGCGAGCCTGGGGATCAGGTCTTTGAACTGACCCTGCCGGCCCGCCACGGCTTGATAGGTCTCGTCGGTGATCTCCTCCAGCGCACCGACATTGCCCTTGTTGACCACCACCCCGAGTGCGGCGAACACCTCCTCAGTGGTAGGCGCGCGGCCCGTGCGGGACTCCGGGATGGACCGGCAGTTCCGGTCGCCCAGCCTGCCGGTCGGATTGTCTGCCGGACGCACCAGGTCGACGTGCATCGAGCCCAGCAGCGACGTCTGGGCGACCGTGGCGGTCGAGTTGCACGGCAGCACCACTTGCTTGTCCATGGCCAATGTCACCGCGGCATAAAAGGATCCGTCGGGCCGCTGCATGGCGTCGATGCCGGCGACACTGCCCACAGTGACGTCGTCGACCATCACCGGCGAGTTCTGCGGCAGCGTCGCCACGTCGGGCATCTCGGCGGTGATCGTGAATGCGCCGTCGCCGTGGCCGGCGGTCCCGGGCAACGGCAGCGAGTTCAGCCCGCCGAACTGACAACCCGCAAGCAGCGTGCTGCCCGCAGCAAAAGCGCTGGCCCGCAACATGATTCGCTTCATCAGCCGGCCCCCTGCTCGGCAGGCAGCGGTGCCGTCGGCGCCGGGGAGCCCGCCGGAGCAGGCTGCGGACCGGCAGCGGCGCTGGGCGGCGGCCCCGGCAGCGGGCCGAAACCGGGCGGGGGGCCCGGCGCTTGGGGAACCAGCAGGCTCTGCAGGTCGGTGCTGTTGCCCGGCGCAGGCTGAGTCGTCGGCTTGGCCGGAATCCAGGTCAACTCCGGAACCGGCGTCTCGGCCTTGGCCTGGGTGGCCGGGGTGTCGTAGATGACCTGGCCCTTGTAGGCCGTGATCGTGTTGAGCGGGTGGAACATGATCGGCGGGTAGTTCGCCGTGAGCCGGCGCAGCACCGGTCCCAAGCGCTCACGGCACAGTTCGGCGCGCCGGTAGTAGTCGGGTCCCGACGTTCCCGCAGGGGTGTCGAACGAGCCGCCGCAGATGAATTGCACGGGGTTGGCGAAGTTGGGTATCGACAGCAGACCGTTCAGGGTGCCCTGCGCGGGGTCGTAGATGTTGTAGAAGTTGGCGATACCGGGACCCGCCACGTGCAACACCTGTTCGAGGTTGTCGCTCTGGTTGCTCAAGGTCTGGGTAAGGTCGCCCAGCTGGCTGACCGTTTCGATCAGCGTCGAGTTGTTCTCGTGCAGAAAGCCCCGGATATCGGAGAGCGCCTGGTTGAGCGTGCCCAGGGTGTGGTCCAGGTTGCGTGAGCTGTCGGCGAGCACCTGCGACACCGAGGCCACGTGCCCGGCGAACTGAACGATCTGCTCGTTGCTCTGCGACAGCGCGTCGACCAGTACCTGCAGGTTCTTGACGGTGCTGAAAATGTCGCTGCGCGAATCCCCCAGGCGCCCGGCGACTTGCGAGAGTTCCTGCAGCGCCTTGTGGAACGAGTCGCCGTTGCCGTCGAGGGTGTCGGCGGCCTGGTTGATCGCTGCTCCCAGTGGGCCCTGCAGTTCCCCCGCGGCCGGACTGAGCGTGACCGACAGTTGCGTCAGCGCCTCCTTGACCTCGTCCCACTCCACCGGGACCGCGGTGCGGGACAGCTCGATGCTGGCGCCGTCGGGCAGCACCGCGCCGCCGGTGTAGGCGGGAGTGAGCTGAATGAACCTCGCCGCCACCAGGTTTGGCGACATGATGACGGCCTGGGCGTCGCGGGGAACCTTGACGTCCTCGGACACCGACATGGTGATCTTGACGTCGGACGGCCGCGGCTCGATCGCGTCCACGGTACCGACCGGAACCCCGAGGATGCGGACCTCGTCGCCGGGGTAGAGCCCGACGGCGGAGGTGAAGTACGCGACGATCTTGCGGCCGTTGCCGCCCACCGAAGCCAGCACGTAGACACCGCCCACCAGCACCGCGACCAACGCGATGATGGTGACGGTGCGCACGCCCCGGCGGCCGAAACGTCGTTGTATGGCGGTCGTCATGGTGACTTCGGCCTGATGATCCAGCGTTCCTGGATGAGCCCGCGCAGATAGTCGGCGAAGCTGTCCGGCAGTTTGCCGGGCTGGTAGACCATGTCGAACACCATGGCCATCAGCGGCGCCGGAATCGCGCTGAAGACGTTGACGTTGAATCCCGGTCCGGATCCGACGACCTCGCCCAGCGTGGTCGCGTAGGCCGGCAGCCGCTTGAGGGCTTCGGTGATGTAGTCGCGGCGCTCGTTGAGGTTGCTCAGCACCTGGTTGAGCTTGGAGAGGGCCGGGCCGAACTCTCGGCGGTTGTCGGCGACGAAGCCGGAAATCTGCGCCGAGACGTCGTCGATGCCGGAGATGAGCGCGCCCAGCGCGGCACGGCGCTCGTCGAGCGCGGCGAACAACTGGTTGCCGTCCTCGATCAGCTTGTTGACCTGCGCGGCGCGCTGCGACAACACCCCGGTTACCGTCTTGGCGTGCGCCAGCAGACCCTGCAGCGCTTCGTCGCGACTGTTCAGGGTGCGCGACAGCGACGTCACGCCGTCCAGCGCACCGCGCAGCTGCGGTGTGGCGTCATGCAGCGTCTCGGTGAGCACCTTCAAGGCCTGCTCGAACTGCGGCTTGTTCAGGTCGTTGGCGTTGCGGCCCAGCTCCTCGAGGGCGCCGTTGAGTGTGTAGGGCGTGGTGGTGCGGTTCAACGGAATCGTGGTGGCATGCCCGCTGCCGGCAGGGGTGACTGCGATGGACCGCTCGCCGAGGATGGTGTCGGTCCGGATCGCGGCCAGCGACTGGTCGCCGACGACGACTTTGCGGTCCACGCTGAAGGTGATCTTGGCGCTGTCACCGGCCAGGCTCACCTCCGAGACCTTGCCCACCTTGAAGCCCGAGACGTAGACGGCGTTACCGGGCGTGATGCCGCCCGCATCGGTGAAGTAGGCGTCGTAGGTCTTGCCCTGAGGAATGAAGGGCAGCCCGGCGTAGCCGAATGCGATCAGCACGACGCAGACCACCAGCACCACGCCGAAGATGCCGGTGCGCAGCGGGTCGCGATCGCGTTTACTGCCTGGCTTCTTACTTGGCAAAGGCGCACCTTCCCTTGCTGGGATCCGGCTGACCGCCCATCGGGATCAGGATGTCGCTGCCGGCCGGACCGTTGATCTTGATCGTCACGGTGCAGAAGTAGATGTTGAAGAACGCCCCGTAGGAGCCGAGTGCCGCCAACCGCAGGTAGTCCTCGCCCAGCTGTTCGATGTCGTTGTTGATCTCGGCCTTGCGTTCGTCGAGCTCGGTGGCCAACGGCCGGGTGTTTTCCAGGATGCCCTGCAACGGCCGACGCGAATTTCTCAGCAGGTCGGTGAGATCGGTTGTCGTCGAGGCCAGCGGCGGGATCGCGCCGGCAACCGCGTCCTTGTTGTCGGCCAGCCCGGTGATCAGCTGTTGCAGCTGGTCGACACTGGCGGAGAATTGCGCGCTCTTCTGGTCGACGGTGGCCAGCACCGCGTTGAGGTTGGTGATCGCGTCACCGATCAGCTGGTCGCGTTGGCCCAGGGCCGTCGAAAAGGCGCTGGTTTCGGCGAGCACGTCCGACAATGCGCCGCCCTGGCCTTGCAGCAACTCGATGACCGCGCTGGTGATCGTGTTGACCTTGTCCGCGTCGAGGCCCTTGAGCACCGGCTTCAGTCCCCCCAGCAGCGCATCGAGGTCCAGCGCCGGCTGAGTGTGCTGGGCGTTGATGGTGCCGCCCGGCGGCAGCTTGCGCAGCTCCCCGGGCCCGGAGGTGATCTCCAGGTACCGGTCGCCGACCAGGTTTTCGTACCGGACCATCGCACGCGTGGACGAGTACAGCGTGTAGCGCTTGTCGACTCCGAACGTCACGTCGACGGTGTTGTCCGGGTTCAGCGCGACCCCCGAGACCGCCCCGACCGGTATGCCGGCGATGCGCACCTTCTGGCCAGCCTTCAACCGGGACGCGTTGGTGAAGGTGGCGTGGTAGCTGGCTTCGGGGCCGAACCGGAAGTCGCCGAACACCACCACCAGCGCCGCGGCCACCAGCAACATCGCCAGTGCGAAGATGCTGACCTTGATCACCATCGAGCGATGCGACGGCACGCCCCCGCCGGCCATCAGAAGTCGTCCCGTTCGGCGAAGGCGCCGTGGAACAAGAACTGCAAGGTCGACGGCGCGTCAACCTGCACCTCGGTGAACGGCTCGTATGGAATGTTGGCGTTGTCGGTGACCAGGAACGGCGCGCGGTAGAACGACCCGCCGTTCTGTTTGGTCGGGATGTCGGGCAAACCGCGGCAGTTCGGCCCGCCGGAGGCGTTGACGATCGGCAGGCTCTCCGGGTAGGTGTAGGCCGGCGCGCCCAGCACGAAGTTCGACGAGGTGAACAGGCCCGCCTTGCGGACCCCGATCAACGGCGCGAATTCCTTGATACCGCGACCGATTCCTTTGAACAGGCAGCCGAATTCCGGCGAGTAGTCGGCGGCCACCTTCAGCGGGGCCCGCAACCGGTTGATGGCATCGATGAAGTTCTGCTCGGCGGGCTCCAGCGTCTCGTAGGCGTTGTTGGCCAGGCCGATGGTGGCCAGCAGCGTGGTGTTCAGGTCCTTCTGCTTGTCCACCAGTGTCTTGTTGATGGTGGGCAGGCTGTCGAACACGGTGTTGAGGTCGGGCGCGGCGTCGGCGTAGACGTTGGTCACGATGCCCGCCTTGCGGAAATCCTCCTGCAGGGTGGGCAGCTTCGGATTCGCTTGGCGCGTCAGCGTATTCAGCCCCGACAACAGCGCGCCGAGATCGTCGCCGTGGCCGCGCAGGCCTTCGGACAGCGCGCTGAGCGTTCCGTTCAATTCGACCGGGTCGATTTTGTGCAGCAGGTCGATGAGCGACTGGAACAGCGTGTTGACCTCCAGCTGCACCTGGGGTGCCTCGACATGCGCGTTGGGGCGCAGCGACGTGGGCGACGGCGCCGTCTTGGGCGGTTCGAACTCCACTGACTTGGCCCCGAAGATGGTATTGCCGGCGATGCGGACCGTCGCGTTGGACGGGATGAAATGCATCTCGCCGCTTCTGATGGCCAGCCGCAGCCGTGCCTGGTCACCGCTATAGGTGATGTCCTCGACGGTGCCGACCTGGACACCGCGGAACTTGACCTTGGCGCCCTTCTCCATCACCAGCCCGGCCCGCGGCGCGGACACGATGACGGTGTCGGTCGAGGTGAAGGCCGCGGTATAGGACAGGTAGGTCAGGACGGCCGACCCCACCATCAGGCCGGCCAGCAGCGCTGCCGCCACCCGCACGCTGGTGCGTCGCGATCCGCCCGCCATGGTCCTATCGAGTCCTTATCCAGAGAGGTTGAAGTTGCCGGACGCGCCGTAGACGGCGAGCGAGATGAACAACGTGATGACCACCACCACGATCAGCGAAGTCCGAACGGCCTGACCTACGGCGATGCCGACGCCGACCGAACCGCCGCTGGCGTTGTAGCCGTAATAGGTATGCACCAGCATCACCGCGATCGACATCACGATCGCCTGCAGGAACGACCACAGCAGGTCGGACGGGATCAGGAAGGTGTTGAAGTAGTGGTCGTAAAGGCCTTTGGACTGCCCGTTGATGAACACCGTGGTGAAGCGGGCGGCGAAGAACGCGGCCAGCACCGACAGCGAATACAGCGGAATGATGGCGACCAGACCGGCGATCAACCGGGTCGACACCAGGTACGAGACCGAGTGGACGGCCATGCATTCGACCGCGTCGATCTCCTCCGACACCCGCATCGCGCCCAGCTGGGCGGTGGCGCCGGCGCCGATGGTGGCCGCCAGGGCGATGCCGGCGATCACCGGTGCGACGACGCGCACGTTCAAAAACGCCGAGAGGAATCCGGTGAGCGCCTCGATCCCGATGTTGCCCAGCGACGAGTAGCCCTGCACCGCGATGACGCCACCGGAGGCCAGGGTCAGGAAGGCCGCCACGCCGACCGTGCCGCCGATCATGACCAGCGCGCCCGCGCCCAGGGTCATCTCGGCGACCAGCCGGATGGTCTCTTTGCGATAGCGGGTGATGGCGTTGGGGACGTAGCGCACGGTTTCGCCGTAGAACAGCGCCTGCTCGCCGAAACTGTCCACCGGCTCCTGCAGTCGGGACATGAATCGGCGGAAGCGGATAGTGACGTCATAGCTCATCGCTTCATCACCATCGCTTGCTTTCCTTCATGTGTTACTTCGCCGAGATTCGTACGCCGATGGCCGTCATCACCACGTTGATCACGAACAGGCAGATGAACGCGTAGACGACGGTTTCGTTGACCGCGTTGCCGACGCCCTTGGGCCCGCCCTTGACGGTCAGGCCACGGTAACAGCCGACCAGCCCGGCCATCACGCCGAACAGCAGCGCTTTGACTTCGGCCAGGATCAACTCCCGAAGGCCGGTCAGCACGGTCAGCCCGTTGATGAAGGCACCGGGGTTGACCCCCTGCAGGAAGACGGAGAACACATAGCCACCGGACAAACCGATGGCGCACACCAATCCGTTGAGCAGCAACGCGACCAGCGTCGACGCCAAAACCCTTGGCACGACCAGGCGTTGGATCGGGTCGATACCCAGTACCCGCATCGCGTCGATCTCTTCGCGGATGGTGCGGGCGCCCAGGTCGGCGCAGATTGCGGTGGCGCCGGCGCCGGCCACCACCAGCACGGTCACCACCGGGCCCAGCTGGGTGATGGTGCCGAATGCCGTTCCGGCGCCGGAGAGGTCGGCCGCACCGATTTCACGCAGCAGGATGTTGAGGGTAAAGGCGACCAGGACCGTGAACGGGATGGAGACCAGCAGGGTGGGGACCAGTGATACCCGGGCAACCATCCAGGTCTGATCGAGGAACTCGCGCAACTGAAACGGACGCCGGAAAGCAGCACGTGCGGTATCGATCGACATTTCGAAGAACCCGCCGACGGCCCGGGCCGGAACCGCAAGCTGTTGAATCAACTTGGTTCCCCCGTCTGCTAGGCGGCGAAGCCGATGTGTCCCCTGAGCCCGAGCGGGGGCCAGATGCGGCTCCTGGCGAGCCGGCTCATATTAACCCAGAACGACTTCGCCGTGTCAATGAACAGTACTTTGCATAACCTGCGTTAATTTGGCTGGTTAAACCCTTTCTCGTGCGGTCGTTCTGACACAGGTTCTAACTGCTGAAGCAGGGCCCGACAAGCCCCCCGGTCGTCGTCGGGTCCCTACTGTGCCATCAGACCGGTAGCCGAAAAATTGCGGTCCGGAGCCCGGCCAGCAAAGTAATCCCGCAGTGTGTCACTCAGCTGCGCGGGCTCCCACGCCTGGCCGTCCGCGCTGAAGCGCTGCTCGACCGTCGGCGCGGCCACCAGCGTCACCTGCGGGCCGTAGACGATGAACAGTTGCCCGTTGACCTCCGCGGCCGCCGGCGACGCCAGAAACTGGACCAGGCTGACCACGTGTTCCGGTGACAACGGGTCGATTTCACCTTCTGCGATTTCGGGCTCGGCGCCGAAGACCTCGGCGGTCATCGCGGTGCGGGCCCGCGGGCAGATTGCGTTGGCGCGCACGCCGTAGCGTCCCAGCGCCCGCGCCGCCGACAGGGTGAGCGCGGTGATGCCCGCCTTGGCCGCTCCGTAGTTGGCCTGCCCTGCGGGACCGACCAGCCCCGCCTCCGAGGAGGTGTTGACCAGCCGGGCATACACCGAGCCGTCCGCGGTGTCTTTGGCTTTCGCGCGCCAGTAGGTGGCCGCGTTACGGGTGAGCAGGAAATGGCCGCGTAGGTGTACCGCGATGACCTGGTCCCAGTCCTCGTCGGACATGTTGAACAACATCCGGTCGCGGGTGATACCGGCGTTGTTGACCACGATGTCCAGCCCGCCCAGCCCGTCGGCGGTTGCGACGAGTTCGTCGGCCGTTGCGCGTTGGCTGATGTCGCCGGCGACCGCGACCGCTTTGGCGCCGATTGCGTTGATCTCGTCGATGACATCCGAGTTGTGCAGGGCGGCGCCGATGTCGTTGACGACGACGACACCGCCGAGCCTGGCCAGCCCCACCGCCTCGGCGCGGCCCAGTCCCGCGGCCGCGCCGGTGACCACCGCGACCTTCCCGGACAGATCGGTCGCGTTCGTGCTGCTGCCCGGCGACGATGCGGACCTTGCGGGGGTCGCAGCAGAAGCCGGGCCATTGGCCCTAGTCAATTATGAATACCTCTAGTTCGGGTTGTTCGGGTTGTTCTGGGGCCTAGTCCTCGCGGAGCAGGGCCGCCCGCGGACATTCGGCGATCGCCTGCTCGGCCAGGGCCTCTCGGTCCGGCGGAATGGGGTCAAGCTTCACGACGGCATAGTCCTCGTCGTCCAGGTCGAAGATATCCGGTGCAATTCCCAAGCACACCGCGTTACCTTCGCACCGGTCACGGTCCACCTTTACCCGCACGGCATCCTCCCTGAAGCTGGCGCTTTACCTGATCACTCCGTAGCACCACCATAGGGCTGTGGCGCCTCTGACGAAACGGTCGCTGGATTCCCAGACTAGAACGTGTTACAACCGGGAGAACGGATGGGTAGCCGTTCGCCTTCGTTCAGGCGCTCGTTCAGGCGCTCGTTCAGGCGGCCGTTTCGGCGGCCGTTTCGGCGGCCGTTTCGGCGGCCAGTGACGGCACTATGTGCACGACGTTTGACCGGAGGCGGCAGGAATGCGCATCAGTTACACACCTGAGCAGGAAGACCTGCGCCGCGAACTGCGGTCGTACTTCACCACCTTGATGACGCCGGAGCGGCGCGAGGCGCTGAGCTCGATCGGGGGCGAAATCGGCCTCGGCAATGTGTACCGGGAGACGGTCGCGCAGATGGGCAAGGACGGCTGGCTCACCCTGAACTGGCCCAAGGAGTACGGCGGCCAGGACCGCTCGCCGATGGACTCGCTGATTTTCGCCGACGAGGCGGCGCTGGCAGGTGCACCGGTGCCGTTCCTGACGATCAACAGCGTCGCGCCGACCATCATGGCCTACGGCACCGACGAGCAGAAGAAGTTCTTCCTGCCGCGAATTGCTGCGGGGGATCTGCATTTCTCGATCGGCTACTCCGAGCCGGGCGCCGGCACCGACCTGGCGAACCTGCGCACCACCGCCGTCCGCGACGGCGACGACTACGTGATCAACGGACAGAAGATGTGGACCAGCCTGATCCAGTACGCCGACTACGTCTGGCTGGCGGTGCGCACCAACACCGATTCTTTGGGGACCAAGAAGCACCGGGGCATCTCGGTGCTGATCGTGCCGACAACCGCCGACGGGTTCTCCTGGACGCCGGTGCACACCATGGCCGGCCCCGACACCAGCGCCACCTATTACTCCGATGTGCGGGTGCCGGTGACCAACCGAGTCGGCGAGGAGAACGGCGGCTGGAAGCTGGTGACCAACCAGCTCAATCACGAGCGGGTCGCGCTGGTGTCGCCGGCGCCGATCTTCCTGTGCCTGCGCGAGGTTCGTGAATGGGCGCAGAACACCAAGGATTCCAGCGGAGCGCGGCTCATCGACTCGGAATGGGTGCAGCTCAACCTGGCCCGGGTGCACGCCAAAGCCGAGGTGCTGAAGTTGATCAACTGGGAGCTCGCGTCATCGCAGGACGAGGCGCCGTCTCCGGCCGATGCCTCGGCCGCCAAGGTGTTCGGGACCGAGCTGGCCACCGAGGCCTACCGGCTGCTGATGGAGGTGCTGGGTACCGCGGCCACGCTGCGCCAGGATTCGCCGGGCGTATTGCTGCGCGGCCGGGTGGAGCGGATGCACCGGGCGTGCCTGATTCTGACCTTCGGTGGCGGTACCAACGAAGTGCAGCGCGACATCATCGGCATGGTGGCGCTGGGCCTGCCCCGGGCCAGCCGCTGAAAGGACTGGAGCAGCAATGGATTTCTCGACAACCGAGGCCGCGGCCGATCTTGGCGGTCTAGTGGACACCATCGTCGACGCGGTGTGCACCCCACAGCATCAGCGGCAGCTGGACGCACTGGAGCAACGGTTCGACCGCGAGCTTTGGGACAAGCTGGCCGGCGCCGACATCCTGACCAGCGCGGCGGCGACGTCGCTGGGTGGCGACGGATTCGGGGTGCTCGAGCAGATTGCGGTGCTGGTCGCGCTGGGTCACCAGCTGGCCGCGGTGCCCTATCTCGAGTCGGTGGTGCTGGCCGCCGGTGCGCTGGCCCGGTTCGGCCCCGAGGAACTGCAGCAGGGCTGGGGGGTGCCGGCGGTCAGCGGATCGAAGATCTTGACCGTCGCGCTAGACGGTGAAATGGGCGAGGGCCCGGTGCAGGCCGTTGGCGCCGCCGAGGGCTATCGGCTTAGCGGCACGCGCACCCAGGTGGGCTACGGCCCGGTCGCGGACGCCTTTCTGGTTCCCACCGAAACCGATTCCGGCACCGAGGTTTTCCTTGTCGCCGCCGATGACCCGGGGGTGCGCGTGACAGCTCTGCACACCACCGGCCTGGGCAGCATCGGGCATCTGACCCTGGATGGTGTTGCGGTGGACGGCTCGCGCCGGGTTGGCGGCAGTACCGTGGTCGCCTGGCTGCGCACGATATATTCCTTGGGCCGCAGCGCATTCCAGCTCGGCGTCTTGGAGCGCGGATTGCGGATGACGGCCGAGTACGCCCGTACCCGAGAGCAATTCGACCGCCCGATCGGCAGCTTCCAGGCGGTGGGGCAACGGCTGGCCGACGGTTACATCGACGTCAAGGGGCTGCGGCTGACGCTGACCCAGGCGGCCTGGAAGGTCGCCGAAGATCTGCCGGCCGAGCTCGAGGTGGCCTCGGCCGCGTTCTGGGCCGCCGACGCCGGGCATCGGGTGGCGCACACGATCGTGCACGTGCATGGCGGTGTCGGCGTCGACACCGATCACCCGGTGCATCGATACTTTCTGGCAGCCAAGGAGACCGAGTTCGCCCTGGGCGGTGCCACCAGGCAGCTGCGCCAGATCGGGCGTGAGCTGGCAGAGACCCCGGCCTAGTGGCTTGCGTGACTGTAGCGTCGCGGTGGGATGCGAACGTGACTGCGGCGTCACGCTCGAGACGAGAAGTCCGAAGCATTGAGCACTGATCCGACCGTCACCCAACTGCTAGTGCCGTTGGCCGAAATCGCGGACCGGGGCGTGTATTTCGAGGACTCTTTCACCAGTTGGCGTGATCACCTACGGCACGGAGCCGCTATCGCGGCGGCGTTGCGTGATCGTCTGGATCCCGGGAGTCCGCCGCATGTCGGGGTGCTGCTGCAGAACACCCCATTCTTCTCGGCGATGTTGGTGGCGGCCGGGATGTCGGGCATCGTTCCAGTGGGTCTCAATCCGGTGCGCCGCGGCGCGGCACTGGCCCGCGACATCCGGCACGCCGACTGTCAGCTGGTGCTTGCCGACTCGGAATCTGCTGCGTCGCTGGGGGATCTGGACCATGTCAACGTGGATTCCGCCGGATGGGCCGACGAGGTCGCGGCTCAACACGACGCCGGCGTGTGTTTCCAATCCTCCTCACCCGCAGACACTTTCATGTTGATCTACACCTCGGGCACCAGCGGTGACCCGAAGGCGGTGAAGTGCAGTCACAGCAAGGTGGCGATCGCCGGCGTGACCATGACCCAGCGCTTCGGCCTGGGCCGCGATGACGTCTGCTACGTGTCGATGCCGTTGTTCCATTCCAACGCGGTCCTGGTCGGATGGGCGGTGGCGCTGGCATGCCAAGGGTCAATGGCGTTGCGTCGTAAGTTTTCTGCCTCCGGGTTCCTGGCAGACGTGCGCCGCTACGGCGCCACCTACGCCAACTACGTCGGCAAACCGTTGTCGTACGTGCTTGCGACACCCGAGCAGCCCGACGACGCCGACAACCCGCTGCGGGCGGTGTACGGCAACGAAGGTGTGCCCGGTGACGTCGAGCGGTTCGGGCGCCGGTTCGGCTGTGTGGTCATCGACGGGTTCGGTTCGACCGAGGGCGGCGTGGCGATCAGTCGCACGCCCGACACTCCGGCCGGTGCGCTCGGACCGCTGCCGGAGGGTATTCAGATCGTCGACCCCGAGACCGGCGAACAGTGCCCACCGGGCGTCATGGGCGAGTTGGTCAACATCGCCGGGCCCGGTCGCTTCGAGGGCTACTACAACGACGACGCCGCCTCCGCCGAGCGCATGGCCGGCGGCGTCTATCACAGCGGCGACCTGGCTTACCGCGACGCGGCCGGCTATGCCTATTTCGCGGGGCGGCTGGGTGATTGGATGCGCGTCGACGGAGAGAATCTCGGTACGGCACCGATCGAACGGGTGCTGCAGCGCTACCCCGGAGTTGCCGAGGTAGCGGTTTATCCGGTACCCGATCCGGTGGTGGGTGACCAGGTGATGGCGGCGGTGGTGATGGCGTCCGGGGTCGACTTCGACGTCGACTCGTTCCGGGCTTTTCTGGCCGGACAGCCCGACCTGGGGCCCAAGCAGTGGCCGTCATACGTCCGGGTGAGCGCGACGCTGCCCCGCACCATGACCTTCAAGGTGCTCAAGCGCCAACTTTCGGCCGACGGTGTCGACTGCGGTGATCCGGTGTGGCCGATACCGCGATAGCGGATTTCGCCGAGGCACCGCTTGGTGTTGGTACCGGCCGGCCAGGATCGGTACTCGTGTCAGGCGATTATGCCCGTCGACCAAGGTGCAGATGACTGGCGAACCGCATACGTCACTCGAAGAGAGCTTTGCAGAGCTCGCTGCCGCAGTGCCGGCGGTCATTGGCCTGGCCGTCGCCGCACCGGGACAACCCGGGGCATCTGTGGTGGGCCGGTGGTCGTCCGGTGTTGCTTGGTCAACGATCAAGGTGCCGTTGGCGATCGCTGCGCTGCGTCGTGACCGTGGCCGCGCAAAAGACTTGACGGTCAAGGCGATCACCGAATCGGACAATATCGCCGCGGAAGCGCTATGGTCGCAACTGGGAGATCCCGCTGACGCGGCGCGGCAGGTGCAAGACGTACTCCGAGAAGCCGGCGATACGTGCACCGTAGTCGAATCCCGTCGGCTGCGAGAGGGTTTCACGGCATTCGGGCAAACGCAGTGGCCGCTGGACCGGCAAGCACAATTCGCGGCGTCCCTGCCGGGGATTTCCGACGCCGACCGTGTCATCGACTTGATGCATCGTCTCGTCGACGACCATCGTTGGGGGTTGGCCGCCAAAGGTGCTGCCGCGAAAGGTGGTTGGGGTCCGGGCAGCGAGGGCGATTATCTGGTAAGGCAATTCGGAATCTTTCCCACCGCATCCGGCCATGCCGGTGTGGCGTTGGCGGCCCAGGCGAAGGCTTTCGAGGCCGGGGTGGATGCGCTCAACCAGATGACGGCCTGGCTCGTCGGCCGGGTCCCCGAGCTGATCCGGCGCTGACGAGCCGCCGGTGCTGGGGCCGCGTTATCCCAGCAGCGACGGCACGACCGCGTCGATCAGGTGCGGTCCGGGTTCGGCGAAGGCGGCGCGCAAGGCGTCGGCGAGCTCCTCACAGGTGGTGACGCGACGTGCTGAAACACCCATTCCCTCAGCCATCTTCACGAAATCCATTCTGGGAGGCGAGATGTCGAGAAGGTTCAGCGCCTTGGGACCGGGAGCGGACCCGGCGCCGACGCGCTGCAACTCGATCCGCAGGATGTCGTAGGCGCCGTTGTTGTAGATGACGGTGGTGACGTCCAGGTTTTC
The DNA here is from genome assembly GCF_900566075.1 of Mycobacterium pseudokansasii. Taxonomy (NCBI): domain Bacteria; kingdom Bacillati; phylum Actinomycetota; class Actinomycetes; order Mycobacteriales; family Mycobacteriaceae; genus Mycobacterium; species Mycobacterium pseudokansasii. The sequence goes on from NZ_UPHU01000001.1 coordinate 5,633,868, forward strand.
CCGCGCCTGGGTCCACAACCCCGAAATCGTGTACATCGCCGAGCCGTCGGCTTGCAGGCACAGCACCGGACGGTCCGGTGCCGCGACGGCAGCCCCCACCGCCGCCGGGATGCCGTAGCCGATCGCTCCGCCGGTCAGCGTCAGCCAGTCGTGGGCCGGGCACCCGGCGGTAGCTGCTGGCAGCAGCAGACCCGAGGTGGTGGATTCGTCGACGACGATCGCCCGATCGGGCATCAGCGCACCGATCACGTCGGCCGCCGTCGCCGACGTCAACGCCCCCTCGGGAAGTTGCGGACGTGACGCTGCCGCCACCGGCGCGCTGGTGCCGGGTGCCAGCTCGTCGGCCAGCGCGGTCAACGCCTCCGCCGCTCCGCTTGGCTCGGCGAGCACGTGCACCGCACATCCGGCCGGCACCAGATCGCTTGGCATGCCGGGGTAGGCGAAAAACGACACCGGTGATTTGGCGCCGGCCAGCACCAGGTGCTTGGCCCCATCCAGTTGCGCCGCGGCTGCTTCTGCGAAGTACGCCAGGCGCTCCACCGCGGGCACGCCGGCGCCGCGCTCCAGCCGGGTCGGAAACGTCTCACATAGCCAGCGGGCCCCCGTGGCGTCGGCGATCCGCGCGGCCGCGGCCAACCCCGGGCCGCGGGTGGCGTCCCCACCAATCAGCAACATCACGGGTTCTCCGGAGCGCAACACGCCGGCCACCGACTCCAGGTCCGCACCCGCCGGCACCGGCGGCTCGTGCGCGGTGGCGGCCGGCGCGGCGCCTTCCGACCACGAGGCGTCAGCGGGCAGGATCAGCGTCGCGATCTGCGGACCCAGCCGGCTTGCCGCGACGGCGTCGGCGGTATCGGTTCCCACGTCACCAGCCGTCTGCGTCCGTCGCACCCATCCCGATACCGTGCCGGCCAGCGCATCGATGTCGGATTCCAGTGGAGCGTCGTACTTTTTGTGATAGGTCGCATGGTCACCGACGACGACCACCATCGGCACCCACGCACGGCGCGCGTTGTGCAGGTTGGCCAGACCGTTGCCCAGCCCGGGACCAAGGTGCAACAGCACCGCCGCGGGCCGGTCGGCGATGCGGGCGTAGCCGTCGGCCGCACCGGTGGCCACGCCTTCGAAAAGCGTTAATATACCGCGCATTTGGGGAACATAGTCGAGTGCTGCCACGAAGTGCATCTCCGACGTACCGGGGTTGGCGAAGCACACTTCGACACCGCCGTCGACCAGAGTGCTGATGAGGGCCTGAGCACCGTTCATGGAATTGCCCTTCCTGCTGCCGGTCCGCCTACCAACTTCCCGAATACACGTATAGCGTTGCGGTGCAAGAAGTCTCGTCGGGCCTCATCGGTGAGACCGAGTTCGTCGAGACCCGCCAGGGCGTGCTGGTGGGCGATCATCGGATAATTGGTGCCGAATAAGACTTTGCGTTGTCCGGTACCGGTTTTCATGAAGCGCACCAGCTCCGGCGGTAGCCGCTTGATGGTGTAGGCGGAGGTGTCGATGTAGACGTTTTCGTGCTTGCGGGCCACCGCGACCATTTCCTCGGTCCACGGATAGCCGACGTGCCCGCACACGATCACCAGTTCCGGAAAGTCCAGTGCCACCTGATCAATGTAGGGAATCGGACGTCCGGTTTCCGACGGCCGCAGCGGCCCGGTATGTCCGACCTGGGTACAGAACGGCACCGCGGACTCGACGCATTCGGCGAACAACGGGTAGTAGCGGCGGTCGGTGGGTGGGGCGTTCCAAAGCCAGGGCACCACCCGCAGGCCGACGAACCCGTCGCGCACGCGGCGCCGCAGTTCCCGAACCGCCGCCATGGGACGGTCCAGGTCGACCGTCGCCAAAGCGGCAAACCTGTGGGGATGCGCAGCGACCCATGCGGCGACCTCGTCGTTGGAGATCAGATCCTGGCCGCCGGGGCCGTGCCACGCACTGAGCAGCCCGACGTCAACGCCGGCGGCGTCCATCGCCGCGAGCGTTGCCTCGATCGGGATCTCGGTATCGGGTATGGACCCACCGGTCCAGCGCCGAAGCGACGCCAACATGTCGCTGCGCAGGAACCGCTGCGTCGGGTGCTGCATCCACACATCGATCGTCATCGCGCTTCGAACTGTAGACGCCGTGCCGGCTCTTTCGTGCGGACCTGTGGATTCTGACGCCGACAGCGATCCGACCGAGCTGTCTTGGCCGGTTCGCGGCCTCGTGCACGCACTAAATGCACCAGCAGCGCCAAACAGCAGCGCGGCGCGACCTCCCGCACCGCCGTCACCGCCACCGTGGCCACCAACGCCGCCGGCGCCCCCGCGACCCCACAACCAGGCGCCGTCACCGCCGGCGCCACCGTTGCCGCCACCGTCTCCGCCGGCGCCACCGGCCCCGCCGCCGCCCCACAAGAACCCGCCGTTGCCGCCCGCCCCACCGGTGCCACCCGCGCCGCCCGGGCCGATCAGCCATTCGCCGCGGCCGCCGGACCCGCCGGACCCGCCACCGTCTCCGCCGGCGCCACCGGCCCCGCCGCCACCCCACAAGAACCCGCGGTTCCCTCGAGCAGGACGTGCTCAACCTGGTGAATGCGCCAACCCAGCTGTTCTTGGGAAGACCGCTGATTGGCAACGGCCGCCAACGCGACAGTTCCCGGCGCCACGGCCGGTGGCCTGGGTGGCCACGGCGGCAAGGGTGGCGCCGGCGGCGCCGGCGCTCTCGGGATCGGCGGCGGCAACGGCGGCAACGCGGGCAACGGCGGCAGCGGCGGCCTCAGCGGCACCGGAGGTACCGCTGGCGGTCCCGGCCTACCTCCGATCGGTACCACCGGCAGGAAGGGCGGCAAAGGCGGCACCGGTGGCACCGGTGGCACCGGAGGCCCTGCCTGACCCGGCTATATCAGCGGCCCGTGGTGAGAGTACCGCCAACCGGGCGGCGGGCCCGCAACCTCATGGCTGTGAACCGTTAGCCGCGCCGCCGCCCAACGTCGGTCACATCATCGCCTGCGCGTGCGGTGCAGTCGACCCCCGACCACGGTTGCGCCACCAAGCGGCCGGCCCGCGGTTCGGCCCTCGCCTGCAGCCATGCCGAAACGTGGCTTCGCCCATGGCCAAACGGACCTACCGCGACGCAAGCCGCCCCAGCGCCTATGCACAGCCGCCGCCGACCAAGCCCAAAATCAGGCCCCAGTAGCAACCTGACTGGCACGCACCTCATCGGCGGGTCGCGCTTCGGTCTGCTCCTTGGCCCACCGGTAATCCGGCTTACCGGCCGGTGACCGCTTCACCTCGTCGACGAACCAAAGGCTGCGCGGCACTTTGTATCCCGCGATAAGACCGCGGACGAAGCCGTCCAGCTCGGCCAGTGACGGACGGCACCCGGGCCGGGCCTGCACCACGGTCGCCACCTGCTGGCCGTACCGGGGATCGGGCACCCCGACCACCAGAGCATCGAAGACGTCGGGATGCCCCTTTAACGCGGCCTCGACCTCTTCGGGATAGATCTTCTCACCGCCGCTGTTGATCGACACTGAGCCGCGGCCCAGCATGGTGACCGTTCCGTCCGCCTCAACCATGGCGTAGTCACCCGGAATCGCATACCGCACACCGTTAATCGTCTTGAACGTCTCGGCGGTCTTCTTCTCGTCCTTGTAATAGCCGACCGGAATGTTGCCCTTCTTCGCGATCATGCCACGCACCCCGGAGCCGGGCTGCACTTCGTTGCCGTCCTCGTCGAGGACCACCGTCCGGTGGTCGATGGTGACTCGCGGACCCCCGTTCTGCGAAGCGCCGGCAGCGACAATACTGGTACCACCAAACCCGGTCTCCGACGACCCAATTGAGTCGGTGATAACCCGATTCGGAAGCAGCTCAAGCAGTTTCTGCTTGATGCTGGGCGAGAACAGAGCGGCGGTGCTGGCCAGCAGGAACAGCGACGACAGATCGTAATCATGTTCTCTGTCAAGCGCATCCAGCAACGGCCTGGCCATCGCGTCACCGGTGAAGAACAATAGGTTCACCCTATGCTTCTCGACCGTGCGCCATACCTCCTCGGCGTTGAATTCCGGTTCCAGAACAGTAGTTTGGCCGGAAAAGATGGACATCCAAGTGGCAGATTGGGTGGCGCCGTGGATCATCGGCGGAATCGGATAGCGGATCATCGGCGAGTTCGCGGCGGCGGCCTTGGCCAGGTCGTACTCGTCCTTGACGAATTCTCCTGTCGCAAAATCGGTTCCGCCGAACAGCACGCGGTAGATGTCTTCGTGGCGCCACATCACACCCTTCGGAAAGCCCGTGGTGCCACCCGTATACAGCAGGTAGATGTCGTCAGCACTTCGCTCACCGAAGTCACGCTGCGGCGAGCCCTGCTCCAACGCGGCGTAGAACTCCACTCCCCCGTAGCGGTCAAAGTCAGCCTCGCTACCGTCCTCCACAACGAGGACGGTCTTGACATTGGGGGTGTCCGGCAGCACATTGGCGACCCGGTCGGAGTACTGGCGTTCGTGAACCAGTGCAACCATGTCGGAATTGTCGAAGAGGTACCCCAGCTCGCCCTCGACATAGCGGTAGTTGACGTTGACCAGAATGGCGCCGGCCTTCACGATGCCGAGCATCGCGATGACGATCTCATTGCGGTTGCGGCAGTAGAGTCCGACCTTGTCGCCCTTCTGCACTCCCTGATCGAGCAGGTAGTGCGCCAGGCGGTTGGCTTTCTCCTCGAGTTGGGCGTAGGTCAGCTGCTCATCTCCGCAGATGAGCGCTACCCGGTCAGGCACCGCGTCGATGGCGTGCTCAGCGAGATCGGCAATATTCAGGGCCACGGACCCCAAACTAGAACGTGTTACATTTCTTGACAAGCTCGGACCCATTGTCGACGGAGAGGCGGTAACCGTGCCCCAGGCTTCAGCAAACGAACAAACGGGTCCTGACGCGCTGGTGGAGCAGCGCGGTCACACGCTGGTCGTGACCATGAACCGGCCGCACGCCCGCAACGCGCTGAGCAGCGAAATGATGCAGATCATGGTCGAAGCCTGGGACCGCGTCGACAACGACCCCGACATCCGATGCGCCATCCTCACCGGGGCAGGTGGCTACTTCTGCGCCGGGATGGACCTCAAGGCGGCAACCAAGAAGCCGCCGGGTGAGTCGTTCAAGGACGGCAGCTACGACCCGTCACGCATCGACGCCCTGCTGAAAGGTCGCAGGCTGACCAAACCGTTGATCGCCGCCGTCGAAGGCCCCGCGATCGCCGGTGGCACCGAGATCTTGCAGGGCACCGATATCCGGGTCGCCGGGCAAAGCGCGAAGTTCGGCATCTCCGAGGCCAAGTGGAGCCTGTACCCGATGGGCGGTTCCGCGGTGCGCCTACCCCGCCAGATCCCCTACACCGTGGCCTGCGACCTGCTGCTGACCGGACGGCACATCACCGCCGCCGAGGCCAAGGAGATGGGCCTGATCGGGCACCTGGTGCCCGACGGGCAGGCCCTGACCAAAGCCCTCGAACTCGCGCAAACCATCGAGAACAACGGCCCGCTCGCCGTGCAGGCAATCCTGCGGACCATCCGCGAGACCGAAGGCATGGCCGAAAACGACGCGTTCAAGATCGACACCCAGATCGGTATCAAGGTCTTTCTGTCCGACGACGCCAAGGAAGGCCCGAAGGCATTCGCCGAGAAACGCAAACCCAACTTCCAGAACCGCTAGTTTTCGCGAACGTGCACTCAGCGCGAAAAGCCGGCCAGAATCTCGCAAGGACTACACGCTCGGCGAAGGTGTCGGCAGGCCGCGGCACACTGCGGCCATGCAAGAACCCTTCGTTGGCAGTGAAGCCCTCGCGGCTCACATCCTGACGCCATACCGCCTGCGCAGCCGATTCACCGCAATCCATCCGGACATCTACGTCACGACCGGCACCGAACTCGATGCCATCACACGCGCTCGCGCCGCTTGGCTATGGTCGCGGCGCCGCGGGATCGTGGCCGGGCATTCCGCGGCGGCGCTGCACGGCGCCAAGTGGATCGACAATCGGAGCCCAGCCGAACTGCTCTACGACTATCGCCGTCCGCCAACCGGGGTACATACGTGGTCGGATGCAGTTGCCGAGGACGAGATCCAACGCATCGCCGGCATGCCCGTCACCACAGCAGCCCGTACCGCACTCGACCTCTCATGCCGGTATCCGGTCGGAAAAGCAGTCGCTGCCATCGATGCCCTTTGTCGCGCAACCGAACTCAAGATCCCCGACGCCGAGTTGCTCGCCGAGCGTTATCGGGGACGTCGCGGCATCAGACATGCCCGTACCACACTGAATCTGGTCGACCCGGGCGCGGAGTCTCCCCGCGAGACGTGGCTGCGTCTCATACTGATCCGGGCCGGTTTTCCAAAGCCACAGACGCAGATCCCGGTTTACGACCGATACGGACAGCTGGTCGCGGTTCTCGACATGGGCTGGCAGCACATCAAGGTCGCGGTGGAGTACGACGGCGACCACCATCGCACCGACCGAAGGCAGTTCAGTAAGGACATCAGACGCGCCGAGACCATCGCTGAGTTGGGCTGGATCAACGTCCGCGTCACCGCTGAGGACACCGAAGGCAGCGTCATCTGGCGACTGTCCGCCGCGTGGGATCGCCGAACGTGCACTCAGCGCGAAAATGACTCAGAATCTCGCAGCGACTGCACGTTCGGCGAACGGGATCAGCCCCGAACCGGCGCACTAGGCGTGAACACCACCGGCATCGACTCCAAGCCGCTGACGAAGTTCGCCGGTCGCAGCGGCAACGCATCCGAAGACGCCAGCCGAAGGTCGGGCAGCCGCCGCAGCACCCGCTCCGTCATCAACGATAACTCCAAGCGTGCCAGTTGATTGCCCAGACAGAAATGCGTGCCGAACCCGAATGCCAAGTGGCTGTTCGGGTTTCGGCAGACGTCGAACTTCTCCGGCTCAGAGAACACCGCCTCGTCGAAATTCGCCGACTCAAACAACAGCATCATCTTCTCGCCGGCCCGCAACGCCGTGCCATGAAAGTCAGTATCCGCCGTGAGCATTCGGCACATGTTCTTCACCGGCGAGGTCCAGCGCAGCATTTCTTCCACCGCCGAAGGCAGCAACGACGGGTCATGCTGCAACAGGTCCCATTGGTCCCGGTTACGCAGCAGCTGCTCGGTTCCCCCGCTCAACGTGTGCCGCGTGGTTTCGTCGCCGCCGATCAGAATCAGCAGCGTCTCCATGACGAGCTCGTCGTCGCTGAGCCGCTCCCCGTCGACTTCGGAACGCACCAGCACCCCGACCAGATCCTCGGTCGGCTCCGCACGACGCGCCGCAATCGTCTCGCGGGTGAAGTCGTTGTAGGCCGCGAAGGCATCCATGCTGATCTGGAAATCCTCTTGCGACACATGTGAACTCAGAAACGTCACCAGGTCGTCGGACCACTTCAGGAACATGTCGCGCTGCTCCGGGCGCACCCCGAGCATGTCGCCGATCACCGCCATCGGCAACGGCGCGGCAAGATCCCGCACGAAGTCGCATTCACCGCGTTCGCACACCGCGTCGATCAACGTGTCGCACAGCGCCGCAATCGATTCCTCGCGGTCGCGCACCCGCTTGCGGGTAAAGCCGGCGTTAACCAGCTTGCGCCGCAGCAGATGTGCGGGGTCGTCCATGTCGATCATCATCGGCATGGCCGGCTGGTCGGGACGGATACCGCCGGCGCTGGAGAACAGCTCGGGCTGTCGTTCGGCGTCGATCACCGCCTGGTAGGTGGACGCCGCGGCCAGCCCGTTGCGGTCCCGAAAGACCGGCTGATGCGTCCGCATCCACCGGTACGCCGCGCGTGCCTCACGGCCGGCGTAGAAGGTGCCGTCGGTCAAATCGACGTCAGGCCTACCAACGGCTTCAGTCATGCCAGTCCTCCGCATTACAGTGAGCGTCATGGCCGTCTCGCAACACACCATCGCCGGCACGGTGCTCACCATGCCGGTCCGAATCCGCAAAGCGGACATGCACTCCGCGATGTTCTCGGTGCCCGTCGCGCCGACACAGCGCCTCATCGACTACAGCGGCCTGACGGTGTGCGAGTACCTGCCCGGCAAGGCGATCGTGATGCAGATGCTGGTGCGCTACGTCGACGGCGACCTCGGCCAGTACCACGAATACGGCACCGCGGTCATGGTCAATCCGCCCGGCTCCCACGCCCGACGAGCCAGGGGTCCGCGCGCCCTCAGCAGAGCCGCGGCGTTCATCCACCACCTGCCGGTCGACCAGTCGTTCACGCTCGAGGCCGGCCGCACCATCTGGGGCTTCCCGAAGATCATGGCGGACTTCACCGTTCGCGAGGGCGCCGGATTCGGCTTCGACGTCAGCGCCGACGGGCAGCTCATCGCCGGTATCGAGTTCAGCAACGGACTTCCGCTCCCCACCAGAGGCGCGCAAACGCTGAAAACCTATTCGCACCTCGACGGGGTGACCCGGGAGATTCCGTGGGAGATGCGCATGACCGGCCTGCGGGCCAGGCTTGGCGGCGCCCGCCTCCACCTGGGCGACCACCCCTACGCCAAGGAGCTGGCTTCGCTGGGCCTGCCCAAGCGGGCGCTGCTGTCGCAGTCGGCGGCCAACGTGGAGATGACCTTCGGCGACGCGCACGCCATCTGAACTCATCCGGTCAATCTAGAACGCGTTCTAATCGCCCCGCAAGGACCGCCGTCAAACCAGCGCGGCGAGGTCGCGGACCTGCTCAACACTGCGGGCGCTGACCACCATCATGGTCACGCCGGCGGCCTCCCAGGCCGCGATCTGCTTACGCACGTAGTCGAGGTTCCCGACGATCATCGCGTCGTCGACGAGCTCGTCGGGGATCACCGCAGCGGCCTCATCCTTGCGTCCGGACCGGAACAGCTTGGTCACGTCGTCGACGATCTCGGCGTAACCCATCCGGCGATAGACGTCGGCGTGGAAGTTGGTGTCCTCCGCGCCCATGCCGCCCATGTACAGCGCCAGGAACGGCTTGATTCCGGTGAACGCCGCCGCGCGGTCTTCGGTGACGACGATCTGCGCCGTCGCGCAGATCTCGAAATCCGTACGGCTGCGGCGGGCGCCGGCCTGGGCGAATCCCTCGTCGAGCCATTCGTTGTACATGCCGGCCATCCGGGGCGAATAGAAAATCGGTAGCCAGCCGTCGCAGATCTCGGCGGCCAACGCCACATTCTTCGGCCCCTCCGCACCCAGCATGATCGGGATGCCGGCACGCAGCGGATGGGTAATGGGCTTCAACGCCTTACCCAACCCGGTGGTCCCCGCGCCGGTCAGCGGCAGCGGATAGTGCGGGCCGTCGCTGGTCACCGGTTTCTCGCGGGCCCAGACCTGGCGCACGATGTCGATGTACTCGCGGGTGCGCGCCAGCGGCTTGGGGAACGGCTGGCCGTACCAGCCCTCGACCACCTGTGGGCCGGACACGCCGAGCCCCAGAATGTGCCGCCCACCGGACAGATGATCCAACGTCAAGGCCGCCATCGCACAAGCCGTCGGAGTGCGCGCGGACAGCTGGACCACCGAGGTACCCAGGCGCAGCCGCCGCGTGGCCGAACCCCACCAGGCCAGCGGGGTGTAAGCATCGGAGCCCCACGCCTCGGCGGTGAACACGGCGTCGAACGCGGCGTCCTCGGCCGCGGCGACGAGTTCCGCGGCATTCTCCGGAGGCTGAGCGCCCCAGTACCCTAGCTGTAGGCCCAGCTTCATCCCTGCCTCCTTGCGACCATAGTTAGAACCTGTTCTACTCGAAGGCGTGACAGCCACCTCGAGCGGCCCGACCTTGATCGATCATCGTGAGCCGCCTCTCTCCGCGCCGTTGACGTTGTCGTTCGACTACACCCGTTCGGTGGGTCCCACCCTCGGCCAGTTCTTCACCGCACTGCGTGAGCGCCGCATTCTGGGCGTTCGCGGATCCGATGGCCGGGTGCACGTACCACCCGCGGAATACGACCCGGTGACCTACAAACCGCTGACCGAGATGGTACCGGTGTCGGATGTCGGCACCGTCGCATCCTGGACCTGGCAGCCGGAGCCGTTGCCGGGCCAGCCGCTGGACCGCCCATTTGCCTGGGCGCTGATCAAGCTGGACGGCGCCGACACCCTGCTGATGCACGCCGTCGACGCCGTCGAAGTCGACAATATTCGCACCGGCGTCCGGGTGCATGTGCACTGGGCCGACGAGACCGTGGGCGCCATCACCGATATCGCCTACTTCGCGCTGGGCGGCGAACCCGAACCTGTCCCGGAAGCACAAGCCGACAAAGAAGACAAAGACCCGGTCACCATGATCGTCACCCCGATCGAGATGACCATTCAGCACACCGCATCTCACGAGGAGAGCGCGTATCTGCGGGCCATCGCCGAGGGCAAGTTGCTCGGCGCCCGCACTAGAAGCGATGGCGGGGTAAAGGGAAAGGTCTATTTCCCACCGCACGGCGCCGACCCGGCCACCGGCCAGCCGACCACCGAGTTCGTCGAGCTGCCGGACAAGGGCACGGTGACGACGTTCGCGATCATCAACATCCCGTTCATGGGTCAGCGGATCAAACCGCCTTACGTGGCGGCCTACGTGTTGCTCGACGGCGCCGATATCCCGTTCCTGCATTTGGTTTCCGACATCGACGCGCACGAGGTGCGGATGGGGATGCGGGTCGAGGCGGTGTGGAAACCTCGGGAAGAGTGGGGATTCGGCATCGACAACATCCAGTACTTCCGGCCCACCGGAGAACCGGACGCCGACTACGACACCTACAAGCACCACCTGTAAAGGGCCTAACTGGATATGAGCGCTCGTAATGTCGCGGTGGTCGGCTTCGCCCACGCGCCGCACGTCCGCCGCACCGACGGCACCACCAACGGCGTCGAGATGCTGATGCCGTGCTTCGCCCAGCTCTACGAAGAGCTCGGCATCACCAAGGCCGACATCGGCTTCTGGTGTTCAGGATCCTCGGATTACCTTGCTGGAAGGGCATTTTCGTTCATCTCAGCAATCGACTCGATCGGCGCCGTGCCGCCGATCAACGAATCACACGTCGAGATGGACGCCGCATGGGCACTGTATGAGGCCTACATCAAAATCCTGACCGGCGAGGTCGATACGGCGCTGGTGTACGGCTTCGGCAAGTCCTCCGCCGGAATCCTGCGGCGCGTCCTGTCCCGCCAGACCGACCCCTACACCGTCGCGCCGCTGTGGCCGGATTCGGTGTCCATGGCCGGATTGCAGGCCCGCCTCGGGCTCGACTCCGGTAAGTGGAGCGAGTTGCAAATGGCGCGTGTGGCTTTCGACTCCTTCGCCAATGCCCGCCGGGTGGACTCCGTCGAGCCCCCGGTCAGCATGGACGACCTGCTGGAGCGGCCGTTCTTCGCCGACCCGCTGCGCCGCCACGACATCGCGCCGATCACCGACGGCGCCGCGGCGATCGTCCTCGCAGCCGACGACCGCGCCCGGGAATTGCGGGAGAACCCGGCGTGGATAACGGGTATCGAACATCGCATCGAGTCGCCGTCGCTGGGTGTGCGCAACCTCACCGAATCGCCCTCGACCAGAGCCGCGGCCAGGGCGGCCACCAAGGGTCACACCCGCAATATCGAAGTGGCCGAAATCTGTGCGCCGTTCACCCATCAGCAGCTGATCCTCGCCGATGCCATCAACTTGCCGGGGGCGACGAAGATCAATCCCTCCGGCGGTGCGCTGGCCGCCAACCCCATGTTCGTCGCCGGTCTGGAACGGATCGGCTTTGCCGCCCAACATATCTGGGACGGCTCGGCCCGGCGAGTGCTGGCGCACGCCACCAGTGGGCCTGCGCTGCAACAGAACCTGGTCGCCGTGATGGAAGGGAACAACTGATGGCCGGAGCAGGAGCACACCTGGCCGCGGTACTGGGCACCGGTCAGACCAAATACGTCGCCAAGCGCCACGACGTCTCGATGAACGGCATGGTTCGCGAGGCCATCGACCGAGCCCTGGAGGATTCCGGTTCCACCTTCGACGACATCGACGCCGTCGTGGTGGGCAAGGCGCCCGACTTCTTCGAAGGCGTCATGATGCCGGAACTGTTCATGGCCGACGCCATGGGCGCCACCGGCAAGCCGCTGATCCGGGTGCACACCGCTGGTTCGGTCGGTGGCTCCACCGGGGTGGTGGCGGCCAGCCTGGTGCAGTCCGGCAAGTACCGTCGGGTGCTGGCCATGGCTTGGGAAAAGCAGTCGGAGTCCAATGCCATGTGGGCACTGTCGATTCCGATTCCGTTCATCAAGCCGGTGGGCGCCGGGGCGGGCGGTTACTTCGCGCCACACGTACGCGCCTACATCCGACGCTCCGGAGCCCCGACGCATATCGGGGCCATGGTGGCGGTCAAGGACCGGCTCAACGGCAGCCGTAATCCGTTGGCACACTTGCAGCAGCCCGATATCACGCTCGAGAAGGTGATGGAGTCACCCATGCTGTGGGACCCGATCCGCTACGACGAAACCTGCCCCTCCTCCGACGGGGCCTGCGCCGTGGTGATCGGCAACGAGGAGATCGCCGACGCAAAGGTGGCGCAGGGACAGCCGGTGGCATGGATCCATGCCACCGCGCTGCGCACCGAACCGCTGGCGTACGCCGGTCGCGACCAGGTGAGCCCGCAGGCCGGACGCGATGCCGCCGCGGCGCTGTGGAAAGCGGCGGGTATCACCACCCCGATCGACGAAATCGACGCCGCAGAAATCTATGTGCCGTTCTCCTGGTTCGAGCCGATGTGGTTGGAAAACCTGGGGTTCGTAGCCGAGGGCGAGGGCTGGAAGCTCACCGAAGCCGGGGAAACCGCCATCGGCGGACGCCTGCCGGTCAACCCCTCCGGCGGCGTGCTGTGCTCGAACCCGATTGGCGCTTCTGGTCTGATCCGCTTCGCGGAGGCCGCCATCCAGGTGATGGGCAAGGGCGGCGACCACCAGGTGCCGAATGCGCGTAAAGCCATGGGCCATGCCTACGGTGGTGGGTCGCAGTATTACTCGATGTGGGTGGTGGGCTCTGGAAAGCCGGTCACGCCGTGACCCGGATGAAGTACACCTGCAGCGTCGTGATGGCGCCGGTCGACCAGTTGGTCGGCATCGCCAAAACCGCCGAAGAAGTCGGGTTCGATTCGATCGCCTTGCCTGATTCTCTGTTTTTCATGGAGAAGGCGGCCGCCGATTATCCCTACACCGCTGACGGGTCGCGGATGTGGGACGAGAACGCCCCATGGGTCGATCCGCTGATCGCCGCCGCCGCGATGGGCTCGGTCACCTCGACACTGCGGTTCTACACCCACGTGTTGAAGCTCGGCTCCCGCCAGCCGCTGCTACTGGCCCGCCAGGTCGGATCGGTGGCCAATCTGACCAACAACCGCTTCGGCTTCGGCATCGGGATCGGTTGGGCACCTGAGGAATTCGAATGGTGCGGAGTACCCTACCAGCGCCGCGGCGCACGGGTCGACGAGATGATCGAGGTGATCAAGCTGGTGCTCGGCGGCGGCATGGTCGAATTCCACGGTGAATTCTTCGATTTCGATCGCCTGCAGATGAGCCCGGCCCCCAGCCTTCCGGTGCCGTTCTACGTCGGCGGGCACACCGACGTGGCACTCAAGCGGGCCGCCCGAGTCGGTGACGGCTGGTCCACCGCGATGATGACCAGCGCGCAACTCAACGAGACCATCGGCCGGCTCAATGCGCTGCGCAGCGAATACGGCCGAGCCGACCAGCCGTTCGAGGTTCAGGCGGTCTGTATCGACAAGTTCGGGGTCGACGGTCACCGCGAGCTCGCCGAGATGGGGGTCACCGACAACATCGTGGTGCCCTGGGTGTTCGACGGCCTGGGCTTCGACGCGCCGCTCGAAAAGAAGCAGGACTCGCTGAAACGCTTCGCCGACACCTATATCCACTCCGGCTGGCAGGACGCATGACCCATCCGCACCCCGCGCACGAGGCCGGCCGGCGCTCCCGTGAGGCGGTTCAAGCCCGGGACAAGCAGGCCTGGCTGGCGGTCTTCGCCGACGACGCCGTCGTCGAAGACCCCATCGGGCCATCGGCTTTCGATCCCGAGGGCACCGGCCACCGCGGCCGCGACGCAATATCGGCGTTCTGGGACAAGGCCATCGCGCCCACCACCAGGATCGAGTTCTTCTTCCGCGACACCTTCCAATGCGGCAACGAGGAAGCCAACGTCGGGCACATCCTGATCACCATGGGCGACCATCAGATCACCACCGAAGGGGTGTTCACCTACAAGGCCGACGACGACGGACAGCTGGTGGCGCTGCGGGCGTACTGGGAAATGGACCGCGCCGCCGCGACCGCCAAAAAAATCTAGGCCAAGCGTCGCCGTCACGCCTACACTCTCAGGAATGCCTACTGAGCTGCGTTACGAGCGCTGGTTTCTCCCCTTCTCGGTACCGCTCGGCTGCGGGCCGAAGCACAGCGAGGTGCGTGTCCAGGACGGCACGCTGCGCGTCAGGTTCGGCTGGGGCTTCAACGCTGAGATCCCGCTGGCGTCCATCAAAGACGCCAAGCCCAACCACGACCGGGTGTACTCCTGGGGTGCGCACGGGTTCCGGGGCCGCTGGCTGGTCAACGGATCTTCCAAGGGCATCGTCGAGCTGACCATCGACCCGCCCACGCAGGCGAAGGTCATGGGCGTGCCCGTCACGCTGAAAACGTTGTATGTCAGTGTGACCGACCCCGATGCATTGATCGCGGAAGTCAGCAGCAAGGCCTGACACCGGCCGACAGTTCATCTGCCGACGCTCGGTTTGGCGCCTGCGGCTCGAGTCCCCGCCAAGGCTGGCCGGCTCAACTTGCTCAATGGGTAACGCCCATGCGGGTAGTGTCCAGATGTCGCGATCAAAATGCTGGTGAGGGAGGTGGCTGTGGGTGCAAGGGAATTCAGGCGTAGCAGGCTGTTGAACCAGCGCACCCTTGCTATCGCGGGCGTCGCCGTAGTCCTCGTGGCCATCCTCGCAGCTGTAGGGCACCTGGGCTTCTTCCGTACCTCATCCAAAGAAGCCGCGCCCAGTCAGGCGGGTCCGTCGACCGTTGCGCCCGCGCCCCAACAGATTGTGCTGCCGTTCGAGGTAGGAGATCCCGACGGGGTCGGGGTGGACGGTAAGGGCGATGTTTATGTCGCCGACTCGAGCAACGACCGGGTGTTGACGCTGCCGGCCGGCGCCGATAAACAATCCGAGTTGCCGTTCACCGGCCTCAACCGTCCGGCTGGTTTGGCGCTGGACGTCAGCGGCGGCGTATACCTGGTCGACGCGTACAACAACCGGGTACTCAAGCTGCCGGCGGGCTCACCCACGCCTGCTGAGTTGCCTTTCACCGGCCTGAGTTCTCCCCATGGCGTTGCGGTAGACCGCAACGGCAACGTGTACGTCGTCGACTCCGGCAACAACCGCGTATTGGAACTGCCCGCCGGCTCGAACAATCCCACCGAGCTGCCGTTCATCGGCCTTCGCCATCCGTTGGGCACGGCAGTGGACGACGACGGCGCGGTGTATGTCGCCGACAGCGAAAACAACCGCGTGGCAAGGCTTGCCGCTGGTGGGGCCACCCCGGTCTACCTCCCCTTCACCGACCTCAACTTTCCTCACGGTGTGGCGGTGGACCACAACGGCGGCGTCTACGTCACCGACTTGAACAACAACCGGGTGTTGAAGCTGGCGGCCGGCTCCAACACCCCATCGACGCTGCCCTTCACCGACCTCAACTTCCCGTACGGCGTGGCGGTCGACAATGCGGGCAACGTCTATGTGACCGACTTTCACAAACGCGTGGTGAAACTGTCTACAAACTAACGGGATTCGGCACTGCCCTGGGTCAGGTCGACTATGAAACCCGCCACCCGGCACCCCGATTGAAGCGTCGCAGACTCCGCACTCCGCGTCCCCAGCAAGTGAGCTAGATCGGCTCCAGCCCGGTCAGATGCCGCTGGGCGAGGTCGCGATAGGCCTGCGGATTGAGGTTGACCCACATCTGCGCGCCCGTTCCTTCCAGCGGCCCCTTCACCTTGGCCGGCGCTCCGACCGCAAGGACGCCGGGCGGAATCTGGGTGCCTGCCACCACCAACGCCCCCGCCGCCACCATGCTGCGCGCGCCGATCACCGCGCCGTCCAGAACGGTGGCGTGGTTAGCGATTAACGCCTCTTGTCCCACGTGCACCCCATGGATGACGCACAGGTGCGCAACTGTCGCGCCCGGACCGATATCGACCGGGATACCCGGCGGCGCATGCAACACCGAGCCGTCCTGGACATTGGCGCCTTCGCGCACCACGACCGGGGCGTAGTCGCCTCGCAGCACAGCGTTGTACCAAACCGACGCTCCCGCTTCGACGGTGACATCGCCGATCAGCGTCGCAGTGGGGGCTACAAACGCGGTGGGATCGACGCGCGGAGAGCGACCCTCGAAGGTGTATAGCGGCATCGTTTACATATACCGCACCACGCATATGCTGTGGCCAGGCGCGCCGCCATTGCACTCACCCAACCTAAAACTGTAACGTGTTCTAGTTAGTGGCCAGGGATGCGGAGGTGACAGGGTGAGTACCGGCACAAGTAGCGTCGGCGTCCGGGAGATCGATGCCGGAATCTTGCCGACCAGGTACGCGCGGGGCTGGCATTGCCTCGGTGTCGCCAAGGATTTCATGGACGGCAAGCCGCACGGGGTGGAAGCGTTCGGCACCAAGCTGGTGGTGTTCGCCGACTCCAACGGCGATCTGAAGATCCTCGACAACTACTGCCGTCACATGGGGGGCGACCTGTCCGGGGGCACCATCAAGGGCGACGAGATCGCCTGCCCGTTCCACGACTGGCGCTGGGGCGGCGACGGCCGCTGCAAGCTGGTGCCATACGCCAAGCGCACCCCGAAAACCGCGCGCACCCGGTCCTGGGAGACCGACGTGCGCGGCGGCCTGCTCTTCGTCTGGCACGATCACGAAGGCAACCCGCCGGACCCCGCTGTCAGGATCCCCGACATTCCGGAGGCCGCCAGCGACGAATGGACGGACTGGCGGTGGAACCGCATCCTCATCGAAGGATCCAATTGCCGCGACATCATCGACAACGTCACCGACATGGCCCACTTCTTCTACATCCATTTCGGGTTGCCGACTTACTTCAAGAACGTCTTCGAGGGCCACATCGCCTCGCAGTATCTGCACAACGTGGGTCGCCCGGATGTGGAGGGTCTGGGAACCGCGTACGGCGAAGCGCACCTGGATTCCGAGGCGTCTTATTTCGGGCCGTCGTTCATGATCAACTGGCTGCACAATAGCTACAGCGGCTACAAGTCCGAGTCGATCCTGATCAATTGCCACTACCCGGTCACTCAGGACTCGTTCGTGTTGCAGTGGGGTGTGATCGTCGAAAAGCCCAAAGGCATGGACGAGAAGATGACCGACAAGCTGTCGCGGGTGTTCACCGAAGGCGTCAGCATGGGGTTCATGCAGGATGTCGAGATCTGGAAGCACAAAACCAGAATCGCGAACCCGCTGCTGGTCGAGGAAGACGGTGCGGTCTATCAGATGCGTCGCTGGTATGAGCAGTTTTACGTAGATGTGGCCGACATCAAAGCCGAAATGGTGGAGCGCTTCGAGATGGAGGTGGACACCACCCGGGCCAACGAGTTCTGGCGGGCGGAGGTCCAAAGAAACCTGGACGCAAGGAAACTCGCCGACGGCGTGCCCGCCGAGCAGCACTGACTGTCATGAGCCCGCCCGACGATCAACCGGTTCCCGACGTCGATCGGCTGGCCCGTTCGATGTTGCTGCTGCGCGGTGGGCATCATGACCACCATGCGGCATCCGACGAACACGCTGGGCGTCGATCGTCTTCCAAGGCACGGGATTTCGCCGACGACCCACAACGCGCCGCCGCGGTACGGGAAGCCAGCCGCGCCGACCGTGAACGGTATCTGACCGGCGGACTGCAGCCGGTGGATTGCCGATTCTGCCACGTCACCGTCACGGTCAAACGGCACGGGCCGGGTCATACGGCGGTGCAATGGAATACCGAGGCCGTGCAGCGCTGCGCGCATTTCGCCGAAGTGCGGGCGTCCGGCGGCGACACCGCACGCACCAAGGCCTGCCCGAAAATGAGCGACAGCATCGACCACGCCATCGCCGAGGGCTACCTGACCGAGGAACAGCAGGACTGAGGACTCGCGGCTGGGGCCTCAGCGTTAATCCGATGCGGCGTGCCGGCACCGAATCACAGCCCCGCGAACCGCTCCTTGACGGCTTCAGCGGTCAGCCCGTAGTCCTCCAGCGAATAACTGTGCTTGGGGGCGCGCTCGCCGGTCTGACTCTCGGCGTGGATCTTCGCCATGGCTTGGCGGGCTTCCTCGGTCAACGTCAGCCCGAAGTACCGGTAAATGGCGGCCACCGTGCCCAGCGGGTCAGCAATCAAATCGCGGTACTCGACGTCGTAAAACTGGCCCGGGTCATACTGCGCCCGAGCCGTGTTGAACCGCTCCAGGCCGCGCGACCACGTGTCCATCGCGTCGGCGCCAATCTGCGCCCCGACGAAAACCGTCGACCATCCCTCAGAAGTGTGCTGCGCCAGCGAGCACATCGAGGCCATGATCGTCTCGACCGGGCGGTGAGTCTGTATCACCAGCGCGTCGGGATAGGTGGCCATCAATGCATCGAGCGCGAACAGATGGCTGGGATTCTTGAGCACCCAACGCTTTTCGGCATCGTTGAGTCCGATCAGCTGAAGGTTGCGGCGATGCCGCCGATATGCCGGCGTCCAGTCCTGCTGTGACAGCCACGAGGCGTAGCCCGGCAGATGGGCCAACGTCTCGTAGGACACCGAATGCAGCGACTGCCGCAGCAGCTGCCAGCATTCCTCCAACTCGTAGGCGGCCATGAAATGCAGGCCGGTATAACCGGGATTGTCTTGGTGGTGTCGGGTGAACTGGTCATCAAGCCGGCGATACAACGGGTTTGACTCCCAGGTGTCGCGGGGCGGCCGAGGCTGCGGGAACTCGGCCAGCCACATGTGCAGACCTTGGTGGGCCGGGTCGGCGCCCAGTAGCCGATGCAGTGCGGTAGTACCGGTGCGCACCAGCCCGGTGACGAAGATCGGCCGCTCGATGGCTACGTCGGCGTACTGCGGGTGCTGCTTCCACGCGGCTTCGGACAGCAATCTGGCCACCAGCGCGCCGCGCAAAAAGAAGCGATTCATCTTGCTGCCCAACACCGTAAGCCCGGCTTCGCGCCGGTAGGAGTCCAATAGCACGCCCAGGGCTTCGCGGTAGTTGTCCTCGTCGGAACCGAAATCGTCGAGCCCGACCAACTTCGTGGCCGATGCGTGCAGTTCCTCCACGGTACCCACATCGGTGCGATCGCCCATCAGCTGTGGTACTCCCCGCAGTTGACGTCCAACGTCTGTCCGGTGATGCCGCTGGACAGGTCGCTGGCCAAGAACACAATCGCCGACGCCACCTCGTCCTCGGTCGGCAGTCGCTTGAGATCGGAGTGCGCCGCCGTGGCCTGGTAAATCTGGTCGACCGTGGTGCCGTACTTGGCGGCTTGGTGCTCGAAGTATCCGTGTAGGGTTTCGCCCCAGATATAGCCGGGCGCAACGGAATTGACGCGAATTCCCTTCGGACCGAGCTCGGTGGCCAGCGAGTGCGACATCGCGAGCAGCGCGGACTTGGCCATCTTGTAGGCACCGTATTTGGGCTGAGAGTGCCGCAGCACCATGGAATTGACGTTGACGATGCAGCCGTGGGTTTCGGCAAGCGCACGGGTGAAGCCCTGGGTCAGCCGTAGCGCACCGAGCGCGCTGAGCTCGATGGCGTCGCGGATGTGCTCGAAACTGGTTTCCGCCAACGGCTTCATCGACGGCACGCGGAACGCGTTGTTGATCAGCACGTCGATCTTGCCGAATGCCTCCAAGGTGGCGTCGACGAGGTTGTTGACTTGGTCGTCGTCGGTGATGTCGGTACGGACCGCGATGGCTTGCCGGCCGGTGTCGACAACCTGCTTGGCGACGTCGTCGAGCCGCTCGGCACTGCGGGCGGCCAGTACCAGATCGGCCCCGTCGCGCGCGCACCGGTGCGCCAGTGTGGTGCCGAGGCCCGGCCCGACACCGCTGATGACGACGATCTTTCCGTCCAGCATCCCTGTCATGGTTATCCCAGCATCCTCGTCGCAATTTGCTGCTGGCGCAACGCAATTCGCCCACGCCAGTCGTCTTCGGAAATCTTGTTGCGCTCCAGGTACGGCAGCACGGCCGGTATCGCGTCGAAGTCCACCAGTTCGACGGTCGGACCGTCGGCCTCGGTGAGCTGCCGCGACACCCGCTGCCAGCGAAACTGCA
This sequence comes from Mycobacterium pseudokansasii, assembly GCF_900566075.1. Lineage (NCBI taxonomy): Bacteria > Bacillati > Actinomycetota > Actinomycetes > Mycobacteriales > Mycobacteriaceae > Mycobacterium > Mycobacterium pseudokansasii. The sequence continues at coordinate 5,654,228 of NZ_UPHU01000001.1, forward strand.
GGAAGCCGCGGCGATGGCCGAGGGTCTCCACCCAGTTCGTGACACCGGGATTCTGGTCGGCGACCACAATACGGACCTTGCCGTCCGGGTCCGCCTGCGCCTGCGTGTTGTTCAGCGAGGTCTGGTGGTTGATGTAGTCCAGCGAGATGTACCACATGCTGCCGAGCTGGAAACCCAGATAGGGGGCATCGCTCACCGGCACGGTGATCACCAGGGCTTGGTCCGGCCGTAGTTCGAAGTGACCGGCCGACGAGTACTGGGTCGCCAGGCCCCCCGGTGTCAGCCGGGGCGACACCATGGTATTGACCGGGATGTTGAGATAAAACCACTGGGGGAATTGCAGCCAGGTTTTCACCCGGTTCACCAGTTGCTTTCCCGCTGTGGCGTATCGTTTTTCGATGGTCTGGCGGCTCAGTGGCGGTGGCGCGGTGCCGGCGGTGTCCAGCCGGGAGACGGCGAGCGTGCCGCGTTGCTGCGACCAGTCGCCGTATACTTCGCGGATCACCAGCTGGCCGGGACTGGTCGGGCGCAGCTGCCAGTGGAAGGCGCCGTCCGGGGCGATGTCGAGTTCACGGTCGTCGAACGCTACCTGGCTGGCGGGCACATTGTCGTCGGTGTACTCCCCACCGAGCACCTGGAAGCTTAGATCGGTGGTGGTTCCGCGCCGGCCGGTGACCACGTAGTCGCGGTCGGGCTGTACACGGGTGCCGAAGTACAGGGTGTCGGGGTTGTCCAACCCCATTTTGGTGAACGGTCCGGTGCCCGACTGCAGGAACGGATGGTCACGTTCGTAGTCGAAGGCCAGATGCATGCACCCGGCGATACAGCCGGCCAGGTACTGCAGTCCTTCCAGCAGGTCGGCTTCGGTTTCGATGTGCGGGGCGGCCGCCACCAGCTTCTCGGCTTCGGCGATCGCCTCGGTCAGCGGGCCAGAAACGGGACTAGCGAACACGACCTCGACGCTAGAACGTGTTCCTGTTTTGAGTCAATGGCGAACAATTGCCCGTGTCGCGGAGGTGCGCCGACACGAAGCTAGCTCATCTTAAGACGTGGACTGTTTGGCTAGCTTGATCAGCGCCTGCCGCACATCCGGATGCCGGTTGCGGTAGTCGACCAACGACCCATTGCCGCCTTTTTTCCGCCTGCGACTTGGCCTGAAGCTCAGCCTTTACGTCGGAAGGCCATTCGAGGTAGGACTGGACGGTCTATGTGAATTGCCCCGGGTTTCGTGCACACCTTCTTTTGCGGGAAGGATGGCACGATGCCAAACAAGTACGACCCGGAGCTCGAGGCCAAGGCGGTCCGGCTGGTTCGGGACTAGAGCCGGGCAAGCAGGGTTATTAGCCCGCTATACCGGTGCCGACGTTGAACAACCCGAGTTGAGGCCGCTCATCACGTCGTTCAATGATCCGCCGAATGGTATTGTGGCTGCCTGAGAACAATTCCCTCCCGCAGTAGCCGATTCTTCGGCTCACCACGCCGACAAGAAATCCGTTAATGCGTAACGACTTCGCCGCTTTCTTGTTCGCGCTTGATTTCCAAAGCGATATCGATCAGCTGGTCTTCCTGCCCGCCGATCAGCTTGCGCTGACCCGCTCGATACAGCAGCGCCGACGCCGGCACACCATAGCGCTCGGATTGACGGACGGCGTGCTTGAGGAAGCTCGAGTAGACCCCCGAGTAGCCCATGATGAGCGCGTTGCGGTCCAGCAGACATTCGGCGGGCATAGCCGGGCGCACCACGTCTTCGGCGGCGTCGGCGATATCAAAGAAGTCGATGCCGGTTTTCACCCCGATCTTGTCGAACACCCCGATCAGCGCCTCGACCGGGGCGTTGCCCGCGCCGGCGCCGAAACGCCGCACGCTGCCGTCGATCTGCTTGGCGCCCGCGCGCACCGCCTCCACGGAGTTAGCCACCCCCAGGCCGAGGTTTTCGTGGCCGTGGAAACCCACCTGGGCGTCCTCGCCGAGCTCGGCGACCAGGGCCGACACCCTGTCGGCCACCCCGTCGAGCACCAGGGCCCCGGCCGAGTCGACGACGTAGACGCACTGGCAGCCGGCGTCGGCCATGATGCGGGCCTGGGCGGCCAGCTTCTCCGGCGAAATGGTGTGGGCCATCATCAGAAAACCGACGGTTTCCAGCCCCAACTCGCGCGCCAGCCCGAAATGCTGAATGGACACGTCGGCCTCGGTGCAATGAGTGGCGATCCGGCAGATCGACCCGCCATTGTCCTGCGCCTCTTTGATGTCGTCCTTGGTGCCCACCCCGGGCAACATCAAGAACGCGATCCGCGCCTCTTTGGCCGTCTCGGCCGCCAGCTTGATCAATTCCTGCTCGGGAGTTTTGGAAAAGCCGTAATTGAACGACGATCCGCCCAGCCCGTCCCCGTGGGTCACCTCGATCACCGGTACGCCGGCGGCGTCCAGCGCCGCCACGATGGCACCGACCTCTTCTTTGGTGAATTGGTGACGCTTGTGGTGGGAGCCGTCGCGCAGCGAGGTGTCCGTGATGCGAACGTCCCAAATGTCGGTCATCGCGTGCCTCCCGTCACCGACAGCATCTCTTTGGCGATCTCCTCGCCCACCTTGGTGGCCGCCGCGGTCATGATGTCGAGGTTGCCGGCGTACGGCGGCAGATAGTCTCCGGCGCCCTCCACCTCGACGAACGTGGTGACCACCGCCTGGCCGCCCGAGTTGAGCGAGGGCTCGTCGAACTGCGGCTCGTTGAGCAGCCGGTAGCCCGGCACGTAGGTCTGCACCTCGGCCACCACGTCGTGGATGGATTTCGCGATCGCGTCCCGGTCGGCGTCCTCGGGGATGGCGCAGAAGATGGTGTCGCGCATGATCATCGGCGGATCGGCCGGATTCAAAATGATGATCGCCTTGCCGCGCGCGGCCCCGCCGATGGTCTGCACACCGCGTGAGGTGGTCTTGGTGAACTCGTCGATGTTGGCCCGGGTGCCCGGTCCCGCCGACACCGAAGCCACCGACGCCACAATTTCCGCATATGGCACCGTCACGACCCGCGACACCGCGTACACGATCGGAATCGTCGCCTGCCCCCCACAGGTGATCATGTTGACGTTCGGGGCGTCCAGATGCTCGCGCAGGTTGGCCGGCGGGATCACCGCCGGGCCCACCGCTGCCGGCGTCAGGTCGATCGCCCGGATTCCGGCCTCGGCGTACTTCGGTGCGGCGGCCTTGTGCACGTAGGCACTGGTGGCCTCGAACACCAGGTCCGGTTTTTCGGGCTGCGCCAGCAGCCAGTCGACCCCTTCGTGAGTGGTCTCCAGCCCCAGCTTGCGGGCGCGGGCCAGGCCCTCGCTCACCGGGTCGATGCCCACCATCCAGCGCGGTTCCAGCCACTCCGACCGCAGTAGTTTGTAGAGCAAGTCGGTGCTGATGTTTCCCGACCCGACGATCGCGACACTTGCCTTGGACGGCATGTTGCTCCTCATCCTTTGTTCGCGACCCGCTGCGCCCGGCTTCGCCGCGCTTGCGATCGCTCCTATCCCTATGCTCGCGACCCGCTGCGCCCGGCTTCGCCGCGCTTGCGATCGCTCCTATCCCTTTGTTCGCGACCCGCTGCGCCCGGCTTCGCCGCGCTTGCGATCGCTCCTATCCCTATGCTCGCGACCCGCTGCGCCCGGCTTCGCCGCGCTTGCGATCGCTCCTCTATTCGAACGACAACCGGACCGAGCCCAGCCCGGCGAACTCGGCGACGAATTCGTCGCCGGCCTGGGCGTCGATGGCGCGCGTGCACGATCCGGGCAACACGATGTCGCCTTGCCGCAACCGGACCCCGAAACTGTCCACCTTGCGAGCCAACCAGGCCACGGCGGTGACCGGATTGCCCAGCACCGCATCGCTTCGGCCCGCAGCGACCACCTCACCGTTGCGGATCAGCGTCGCTTCGACGGCCTTGACGTCGATATCGGCGGGCGACACCCGCGCCGCGCCCAGCACGAAGCCCGCCGACGACGCGTTGTCGGCAATCGTGTCGCACAGCGCGATCTTCCAGTCGGTGATCCTGGTGTCGATCAACTCGATCGCCGGCACCAGGGCCTCGGTCGCCGCCAGCACGTCGTCCTCGGTGCAGTCCGCGCCCGGCAGGTCCGCCGACAAGATGAAACCCACCTCGACCTCGACCCGCGGATACAGATACCTGGCTGCCTTGACCGGCGTGTCCTCGAACACCTGCATCTCGTCCAGCAGATGCCCGTAGTCGGGCTCATCGACACCCATCATCTGCTGCATGGCTTTGCTCGACAGCCCCACTTTGTGGCCCAGCACCCGGGCGCCCTCGGCGACCCGCTGGCGAATGTTGATCAGCTGGATCTCGTAGGCGTCGACCACGTCCATGTCGGGGTGGGCGGCGGTCAGCGGAGCGATCGGCTCACGGCTGCGCTCAGCTTGCGCCAAGTCGGCGGCCAGCTCGTCGCGGGTCGCAACAGTGAGCATTACCGAAGTCCCCTCGTCTTGCCGACCTCGTGGTGACCGGGCCAGTAGCGCCCGACCCGGGCAATTCTATAACGTGTTCTACATGACAGCACAGGACTACGACGTCGTCGTGGTCGGGAGCGGTGGCGCCGGCATGGTGGCAGCGCTGACCGCCGCGCACCGCGGACTCTCGACAGTAGTCATCGAGAAGGCTGCGCACTACGGCGGGTCGACCGCGCGCTCGGGTGGGGGCGTCTGGATTCCCAACAACGAGGTGCTCAGGCGCGCCCGCGTTCGCGATACCCCCGAAGCGGCCAGCACCTATCTGCACGGCATCATCGGCGATGTCGTTGAGCCGGAGCGCATCGACGCCTACCTCGAGCACGGGCCCGAGATGCTGTCGTTCGTGCTGACGCACACACCGCTGAAGATGTGCTGGGTGCCGGGCTATTCCGACTATTACCCCGAGGCGCCCGGTGGCCGCCCGGACGGCCGCTCGATCGAGCCGAAGCCTTTCAATGCCCGCAGGCTCGGCCCCGACGAAGCCGCGCTCGAACCTCCTTACGGCAAGGTGCCGCTCAATGTGGTTGTTATGCAACAGGATTACGTGCGCCTTAACCAGCTGAAGCGCCACCCGCGCGGTGTGGTGCGCAGCTTGAAGGTCGGCGCCCGCACCATGTGGGCCAAGGCCACCGGCAAAAACCTGGTCGGCATGGGCCGGGCACTGATAGGCCCGCTGCGGATCGGGCTGCGGCAGGCCGCGGTTCCGGTACTGCTCAACACCGCGCTCACCGACCTCTACGTCGAGGACGGCGTGGTCCGCGGCATCTATGTCCGCGACGCCGACGCCTCCGAATCAGCTGAGCCGCGGCTGATCCGGGCCCGCCGCGGAGTGATCCTGGCTTGCGGCGGTTTCGAGCACAACGAGCAGATGCGGGTGAAATATCAGCGCGCGCCCATCAGCACGGACTGGACCGTCGGCGCCAAGGCCAACACCGGTGACGGTATCGTTGCCGGCGAAAAGCTCGGTGCCGCCTTGGATCTGATGGACGACGCGTGGTGGGGACCGACGGTGCCGCTGGTGGGTAAGCCATGGTTCGCGTTATCGGAGCGCAACTCGCCGGGCTCCATCATCGTCAACATGTCCGGCAACCGCTTCATGAACGAATCGATGCCCTACGTCGAGGCCTGCCACCACATGTACGGCGGCAAGTACGGACAGGGTTCCGGACCGGGCGAGAACATTCCCGCCTGGCTCGTGTTCGATCAGCAGTACCGGGACCGCTACATCTTTGCCGGACTGCAACCGGGCCAACGTATTCCGCGTAAGTGGCTGGATTCCGGCGTGATCATCCAGGCCGACACGCTGGAAGAGCTGGCCACCAGGGCCGGCTTCCCGGTTGACCAATTCATTGCCACGGTACAGCGGTTCAACGGCTTTGCCCGGTCCGGCGTCGACACGGACTACCACCGCGGGGAAAGCGCCTACGACCGCTACTACGGTGACCCGACCAACAAGCCGAATCCAAACTTGGGCGAGATCCGGCACGCGCCCTACTACGCCGCCAAGATGGTTCCCGGAGACCTGGGCACCAAGGGCGGTATCCGCACCGACGTCCACGGCCGGGCGCTCCGCGACGACGGCAGCATCATCGATGGTCTATATGCCGCAGGCAATGTCAGCGCGCCGGTGATGGGGCACACCTACCCCGGCCCGGGCGGTACCATCGGGCCGGCGATGACCTTCGGCTACCTGGCCGCCCTGCATATCGCGGGAGAGCGCTAACATGCCGATCGACGTCGAACTCGCACTGAATACCGAACTGGATCCGGTCGAATTCACTTGGGCCAGTAGCGACGTTCAGCTCTACCAACTGGCGCTGGGTGCCGGATCGGACCCGATGGACCCGCGCGAACTGCGTTACCTGGTCGACGACACCCCGCAGGTGCTGCCGACGTTCGCCACGGTGGCCGCCACCTTCCACGCCACCAAACCGCCCACCGTCCGGTTTCCCGGCATCGATATCGAACTGAGCAAGGTACTGCATGCCAGCGAACGGGTCGAAGTGCCTGGGCCGCTGCCGCCGTCGGGCTCCGCCCGGGCCGTCACCCGGTTCACCGATATCTGGGACAAGGGCAAGGCCGCGGTGATCTGGAGCGAGACGAGGGTGACCACACCCGACGGCGAACTGCTGTGGACGCAGAAACGGTCGATATACGCCCGCGGCGAGGGCGGATTCGGCGGCGACCGCGGCCCGTCAACCTCGGACACCCCGCCGGAGCGGGCACCCGATCTACAGGTCGCGATCCCGGTGCTGCCGCAGCAGGCGCTGCTCTACCGGCTGTGCGGAGACCGCAATCCACTGCACTCCGACCCCGAGTTCGCCGCTGCCGCGGGCTTTCCTGCGCCGATCCTGCACGGGCTGTGCACCTACGGCATGGCCTGCAAGGCCATCACCGATGCACTGCTCGACGCGGACGCCACGGCAGTGGCCGCCTACGGCGCCCGCTTCGCGGGCGTCGCGTACCCCGGCGAGACGCTGCAGGTCAACATGTGGAAAGAGCAGGGCCGCATCGTTGGCGGCGTTGTCGCGCCGTCGCGCGACAACGCCGTTGTGCTCAGCGGTATCGAGCTGGTGCCGCGACGCTGATCTCACTTCTTCACCCTTTCGCCCGGGCGTGACTGCAGCGTCACATTCGAGGCCGGGCGTGACTGCAGCGTCACGTTCGAGGCCGTGTGTGACTGCAGCGTCACGTTCGACGCGCACGGGCAGCGCGAACGCGGCGAAGAATCTCGGCGGGCCGGTCACCCGCGACCACCCTGACCACGGTCCAGCCGCGACGTTCGACCAATTCCAGCCGTCGAACATCCCAGGTGTACTGTCGCCTATCAGTGCGATGTTGCTCGCCGTCGTACTCGACCGCGACTTTGATGTCCTCCCAACCCATATCGAGGTAGGCAATAACATCGCCGAACTCATTGAGCACCGGAATTTGCGTTTGTGGCCGCGGTAACCCTCCCTGCACCAATACCAACCGCAGCCACGTTTCCTTAGGAGATTGCGCGCCCGCGTCGATCAGATCCAGCGAGAAACGAGCACGCTCCAGTCCACGACGCGCACGGTGGCGAGCTGCGAGCAACTCCACATCGGCCAGCTTGAACTCGGTCGCGCGGGCAAGGGCATCGAGAGCGCCGACCGCTGTTGTCGTTGGGTGCCAGCACCCGAGGTCCAGGGCAGTACGAGCAGGCGTCGTAACCGGAATGCCGTCGATCGGTTGGATCTCGTCGTCGTCCAGCCGGTCGCCCCAGATCTGCAAGCCCGGCAGCCGGTGACGGTTGTCATGAATCATGTCCACCGGCCGGTCCTCGTCCACCCAGCTACTGCCATGCAAAGCCGCGGCGGTGAAACCCGCGATGACCCCACGGCGTCTCGACCAGAGCCAGGCCGCACGTGCCCGTACCGCCTGCGTAAGCCCGGTTCCTTCGCTGACGTAAACATCGCGAAACACCCTTGTATAGCGACGCCGCAACTGGCTAGCTGACGCGATGCCCGCCGCCACTGCCTCACTGCCGACAAAGGGTTCACCCATGAAACGAGCAGTGTGCCAACAACCACCGACACCGCCGCCAGCGTGACGCTGCAGTCACATTCGGACCCGAAAGTGACGGCAGCGTCACACCGCAAACCGCCCGGGCAGTGGGTCATCATGACAGCATCAGTTTTGATGCTATGATTGCATGATGCGTACCACCGTGACGCTGGATCCTGATGTCGTCGCTGCGCTACAGCGTGTGGCCCGTGAGCGGGGCTTGTCGTTCAAGGCAGTGCTGAACGACGCGGTGCGGCGGGGATTGAGTGGTGAACCCACCCGTCGGCGCTATCGCACGCCGAGTCGCGACCTTGGACTGCGGGCGGGAGTCGACATCGACAAAGCGTTGGCGTTGGCCGCGGGGGACGAGGACGCGGAGATCTTGCGTAAGCTTGCGCTTCGCAAATGAAACTGCTCGACCTCAACATCCTCATCTATGCGATCGACCAGTCGTCGGCTCGTCACGAGGCGGCACGCGAGTGGCTGGATGACACGTTGTCGGATTCGGCCACCGTCGCTTTCGCCTGGCACGTCCTGGTCGGTTTCGTCCGGTTATCCACGCGCGCAGCGATATTTGAGCGGCCCTTGGCCGTCGACGAGTCCTTCGACGTCGTTGATGGATGGTTGGCCCAACCCTGTGTCACGGTCGTACATCCCACGGATCGCCACACAGTCGTCCTTCGCGGTTTGCTTACTCCGCTTGGCACGGCGGGAAATCTGACCAGCGACGCGCATCTGGCCGCTTTGGCTATCGAGCACGGCGCCGAACTGTGTTCCACCGATGTCGACTTCAGTCGCTTCTCCGGTGTGCGGTGGACCGATCCGATACAAACCTAGGCCCGCGCCAAACTGACCATCGGCTTTGGAGAACCTGGGTACCATCTCCTAGCTGTCCTGACGTTGTCGGGCCAACGCGGATTGGAGCGGCCGATGCCGTCGTATGTGATCGCAGTACCCGAGACTGTCGCCGTAGCGTCGGGGGACTTGGCCGGGATCGGTGAGGCGATCAAGGGGGCCGCCGCTGCGGCCGCGCCCTGGACGACGGGAACTGTCGCGGCGGCCGGCGACGAGGTGTCCGCGGCGATCGCGAGTCTTTTGGGCAGCTACGCCCAAGAGTTTCAGCAGCTGGCCGTCCAAACGTCGCGATTTCACACCGACTTTGTGCGTGCGTTGGCTGCGGCCGGGGCCGCGTATGCGGCCGCCGAGGCCGCGAATGTGTCGCCGCTGCGCGCACTGCTGCAAACGGCCGAGAGGCTGGGGATTTTCGCACCCGTTGAGCGGCTGATCGGACGTCCGCTGTTCGGTAACAGCGCCGGGACCAGCAATACCAGCGGGGCCGTCGGCGCAACCCAGCCCAGCACGCTGCTCGGCACGGGCACCAACGAAAGCCTGTCCGGTGCGGTGAACTACGCCGCCACCCAAGCCCTCGCCGCCCCGGCCACGAACGGGGTGACCGGGGTCAAGTCAGGGTTCTCGTTCCTGCAAATTCCGATCGGCCCGTCCCCCTTCCTGGGCATTACGATTCCTCAGTTCAACTACCCCGCCCCGGCACACTGGTACTTCCCGACCCAGGCGGACGGTTCGGTCAACGCCACCGGCACCATCTATCTGCAGCACGGCTTCGGGGCAATAGGCTGGTTCTACGAGCCGCTGGCCGTCCAGTTGGCGCAGCAGACCAACAGCGTCGTGGTCGTTCCCACCGTGCCGTCAATTCCGTTGCCGTTCGGCCTATGGATCGGCAGCCCGCAGATGCAGCAAGGCGTGGCCTCGTTGTTCCTCGGCAGCCAGACAGCGCTGAACATCAGTGCTAACCAAGCCGGTTACCTGGGCACGCTACCGCAGGATTTCATCCTGTCCGGACACTCTGCCGGCGGCGGGCTCGCCACGATCGCCGCGGGCGATTACCTCGCGAACCTCGGGACGGCCACCAACCACCTGAAGGGTGTGGTGATGTTCGACGGGGTCGCCAACAACGCCACGGCTTTTGGGGCTGCGGTAGCCAACCTGCAGTCGGCGAGCGTCCCGGTCTATGTGGTGGCCGCGCCGCCACAGCCGTGGAACGCCTTCGGTGGCACCACCAATCAACTGGTCAGCCTGTACCCGAACCAGTTCGTCGGGGTCGAGATTGTCAACGGTTCGCATGTCGACTCAATGCTGGGCGGAAACCCGATCATCGACTCCGCCGCCCAGCTGCTGACCGGGTTCTCCCCGCCCGGCGCCACCGCGGCGGTGTACACCCTGTCGTCGGGCTGGATCAACGACATCTATGCCGGGGCGACCCCGACCAGCCCGATGTACGGGATCTACGGGCCCACGGGCGGCTATGTGGCTCCCGGCGGCCAGGCGATCATCCTGGGCCAGGCCGCCGGCATCGTCCTGCCGGCCTAATCGACTGCAGCGCAGGTCTTTTTAGGCCATTAACCGAGAATCAGACCGGACGTCGGCACACCCGTCCCCGCGGTAACCAGGACATGCTCGACGTCGGGCACCGGGTTCACCGACGTGCCGCGCAGCTGCCGCACTCCTTCGGCGATGCCGTTCATTCCGTGGATGTAGGCCTCGCCGAGCTGGCCACCGTGGGTGTTGATCGGCAGCTGCCCACCCACCTCGATGGCGCCGTCGGCGATGAAGTCTTTGGCTTCGCCGCGGCCGCAGAACCCCAACTCCTCCAACTGAATCAGGGTGAACGGGGTGAAATGGTCGTACAGCACCGCGGTCTGGATGTCGGTGGGCTTCAAGCCGGATTGCGCCCACAGCTGCCGGCCCACCAAGCCCATCTCCGGCAGGCCGTCGAGTTCGGGCCGGTAGTAGCTGACCATCGTGTACTGGTCAGGGCTGGAGCCCTGTGAGGCCGCCTCGATGACCGCAGGGCGCTGCTTGAGATCCCGCGCCCGCTCAGCCGAGGTCACCACGATCGCGACCGCGCCATCGGTCTCCTGGCAACAGTCCAGCAACCGCAACGGCTCGGCGATCCACCGCGAATTCTGGTGGTCCTCAATGGTTATCGGCTTCTGGTAGAAGTAGGCTTTCGGATTGTTGGCAGCATGCTTGCGGTCGGCCACCGAGATCACGCCGAAGTCCCGGCTGGTCGCACCGGACAGGTGCATGTAGCGCCTGGCGATCATGGCGACCTGGGCCGCCGGTGTCGAAAGCCCGTGCGGATACGAGAATGAATTGTCCGCTGCCGTCGAATCAGCCTGCGCCCCCGCAGTTCCCACCAGCCGAGTCTGCACCTGGCCGAACCGCATGCCGGACCGCTCGTTGAATGCCCGGTACGCCACCACCACATCGGCCACGCCGGTCGCGACGGCCATCGCCGCGTGCTGGATGGTCGCGCAGGCGGCGCCGCCGCCGTAGTGGATCTTGGAAAAGAACTTCAGCTCACCGATACCCACCGCGCGTGCAACCGCGATCTCGGTATTCGTGTCCATCGTGAACGTGGTCAGTCCGTCGACGTCGGCAGGGCTCAAACCGGCGTCGTCCAGCGCATCCAGCACCGCCTCGGCCGCCAACCGCAGCTCACTTCGGCCGGAGTCCTTCGAGAAGTCGGTGGCGCCGATGCCGACGACGGCGGCTTTACCGGACAACACTACGCATCCCCCATCGTCAGCTTCACCGTAGCGATCACATGATCGCCAAGGCTGTTGCGGCCCAACACCTTCACCGTGACCACGCCGTCGTCGACAGCAGTCACCTCACCGGCGAACGTCACCGTGTCGTCGGCGTACCACGGCACCCCGAGCCGCAACCCGATCGACTTGATCAGCGCCGACGGCCCCGCCCAGTCGGTGACGTAACGCTGCACCAGCCCGGTATCGGTGAGGATGTTGACGAAGATGTCCTTCGACCCTTTGGCCTGTGCTTTGTCGCGGTCATGGTGTACATCCTGAAAGTCCCGGGTGGCCAACGCTGTCGAGATGATGAACGTGGGATCGCCATACAGTTTCAGCTCGGGCAGCTGCGTGCCCACAGCCACAACCGGCGCGCTCATGCGTCCGGCTCCCAGGCGTACAGGGTCCACTCCGGGCCGGAGTCACCAGCTGGGAAATCGATATACGTCGCGCGAACCGGCATTCCGATCTCCACTCGTGACGGGTCGACGTTGCGCAGCTCACCCAGCATGCGCACGCCTCCCTCGAGCTCAACCAGCGCGATCACGAAAGGCACTGTGCGGCCGGGCACCTTGGGTGCGTGGTGCACCACGAAGCTGAACACCGTGCCACGACCGCTGGACACTGCGTAGTCGATCGACGCGGAAGGCTCCTGCCACACCGCCGGAACCGGCGGATGCTGCAGGCTGCCGTCGGGCCGCCGTTGGATGCGCAACTCGTGAGCCGCAACGCCTTCCCAGAAGAACGCAGTGTCGCGCGACAACGACGGCCGCATCATCGCATCGGGATCCAGATCTTCGGGGACCGCGACGCCAACCGACGCAGCTGGCCTGAATTTCAAGATACGCCAATCCATCTCGGCGACGTCCTCGTCGCCGACGCGCCAGACGGTGTGCTGGTTGACGAACCAGCCTTCCCCGAGCGCGGTCTGCTTGGGCCCGACAACGTCACCCAGTTCGGCGGTGATGGTGACCTGCTCGCCCGGGCGTAGGTACCGGTGATAGGTCTGCTCACAGTTGGTGGCCACCACGCCGATATAGCCGGCGTCGTCGAACAGCTTCATGACCGGACCCAGCGGGTCGTCCTTGGGTCGTTGCCCGCCAAGCCCGTACATCGTCCAGACCTGAATCATCGCCGGGGGCGCGACAATCCCCGGATGGCCGACGGCCCGAGCGGCGTCGTCATCGACGTAGATGGGGTTGCGGTCGCCGATGGCCTCCACCCAGTTGTTGATCATCGGCTGGTTCACCGGGTCCCGGGCGGCGCGCGGCTTACTGCTGCCGGCCGCCTTGATCTGCGTGATGGCTTCCCGGATATCGGTCATCGAGGCACCCTCGGCACTTTGAGGCCGGAGGCGGCGATCATCTCCCGCATGACTTCGTTGACGCCACCGCCGAAGGTGATCACCAGATTGCGTTTGGTCTGCGAGTCCAGCCACTCGAGCAGCTCGGCCGTGTCCGGATCGGCCGGGTTCCCGTATTTGCCGACGATCTCTTCGGCGAGTCGACCGATGCGCTGAACACGTTCGGTACCAAAGACTTTCGTCGCCGCGGCATCGGCCACGTTGATGTCCTCACCGGCAGCCGCCACCTGCCAATTCAGTAACTCGTTGATCCGCCAGGTCGCGTGGATCTCGCCGAGCGCCCGCTTGACATCGTCGTGATCGATCGGTGCGACACCGTTGACGCCCGGCTTGCACGCCCAAGCACGCACCCGGTCGTAGATGCTGGCGAAGCGGCCGGCCGGGCCCAGCATCACCCTCTCGTTGTTGAGCTGGGTGGTGATCAGCCGCCAGCCGCCGTTCTCCTCACCGACGAGCATGTCGACGGGCACCCGTACGTCGTTGTAGTAGGTGGCGTTGGTGTGGTGGGCTCCATCGGACAGGATGATCGGCGTCCACGAGTAGCCGGGGTCCTTGGTGTCGACGATGAGAATCGAAATCCCTTTGTGTTTAACGGCTTCGGGGTCGGTCCGACATGCCAGCCAGATGTAATCGGCGTCATGGGCTCCGGTGGTGAAGATCTTCTGGCCGTCGACGATATACTCGTCGCCCTGACGCACGGCCGTTGTCCGCAACGACGCCAGGTCGGTGCCGGCTTCGGGTTCGGTGTAGCCGATCGCGAAGTGCACCTCACCGGCCAGGATCGCCGGCAGGAACTTCTGCTTCTGCATCTCGCTGCCGTACACCTGCAGGGTGGGTCCGACGGTCTGCAACGTCACCGCGGGCAGCGGCACGTCGGCCCGATGCGCCTCGTTGACGAAGATCTGCTGCTCTATCGGACCAAATCCACGACCGCCGAACTCCTTTGGCCACCCGACGCCGAGCATGCCGTCGCGGCCCATCCGCCGGATCACGGCGCGATACGCGGCGCCATGGCGGTCCTTCTCCATCTCCTTGGCCTCGTCGGGCGAGATCAACGTCGAAAAGTATTGCCGTATCTCGGCTTGCAGCTGCCGCTGCTCCGGAGTCAAGTCTATGAACATTGCGCCCGGGCCATCTGCGTGGCGACCCGCCGCCCCCGGCTGCGCCGCGCTCGGCTGCGCCGTGCCCGGCTGCGCCGCGCTCGCGATCCCCACGAGCTCGAGACGATGCGACGGCCCACCCAGCAACCGGGTCAGGTCTTTGATCGTGGAGTAATACCGGTGCATCGGATAAGTGATGTCCATTCCCATACCCCCGTGCAGGTGATGACAGATCTGCATCACCGGCGGCGCCTGAGACGTTAACCAATATCCGAGCACGTCGAGGTCGTCATCGGCGTCACGACCTTCAGCCAGCCGCCAGTTCACCGACTTGGCCGCCAAATCGATGGTGCGCGAGGCGATATAGACCTCGGCGAGCTGCGCGGCCACGGTCTGGAAGGTGGACAGTGGCTTGCCGAACTGCTTCCGGTTGGCCACATAGTCGGCAGTAAGCCGCAACGCACCAGCCACCAGTCCGTCGGCATACGCACCCACCATCGCCAAAGCCAGCTGGTTGATCCGGTGCGCCGAAGAGCCCACCAGAACGTCGGATTCGGCAACCGCCACGTCGCTGAACGTCACCGTGTACTCATCGGAACCGTTCGACGTCGGCGTGCGCACCAGCTGCACCCCCTCGGCTGTCGGTGACACCACCACGACCGCATTGTCGGCGGTAACGACCATCCAGTCCGCCTGCCCGGCATACCCGACACCAATCTTGGTGCCCGACAACCTGCCGCCCACAAAACTGGTCGACGGCCGGTCGGGCAGCGGGGCGCCCGGCTCGTTGAGCGCCGCGGTCAACACCGCGCCCTTGGCGACCCCGGCCAGGTACCGGTCCTGCTGCTCATTGGTGGCCAGATCAAGCAACGCCACCACACCCAGACCCAGCGTTGCCAGCGCCGGTGTGACGGCACCGTGCCGCCCGGCTTCGGTCAGCACGGTCCCCACTTCGAGCAGCCCGACGCCGTCGCCGCCGAGCCGTTCCGGCACCGGCAACGCCGTCACTCCGCCGTCGACCAGCGCAGCCCAGGAGGTATCCCGCTGCAGCACCGACGTGACCACGTCGGCCACCGCCTGCTGTTCCGCGGTGAGATCGAAGTCCATTACCGCGCCGCGGAACTCGAGACGGCGCCCGCCACCGCACTGGGCTGTCTGGCAGCTACCGGGCACGTGCCGGCGTAGTCGACCTGCCAGTGCTTGATGCCGTTGAGCCAGCCCGACCGCAGCCGCTGCGGCGCCGAGATCGGCGTCAGGTCCGGCATGTGGTCGGCGATGGCGTTGAACATCAGGTTGATGGTCAGCCGGGCCAGGTTGGCCCCGATGCAGTAATGCGCGCCGGTGCCGCCGAAGCCCACGTGCGGGTTGGGGTTTCGCAAGATGTTGAACGTGTAGGGGTCGTCGAAGACCTCTTCGTCGAAGTTGGCCGAGCGGTAGAACATCACCACCCGCTGGCCCTTCTTGATCTGGACTCCGGATAGTTCGTAGTCCTGCAGCGCGGTCCGCTGGAAGCAGGTGACCGGAGTGGCCCAGCGCACGATCTCATCGGCGGCGGTCTCCGGACGCTCGTTCTTGTACAGCTCCCACTGGTCGGGGTGGTCCGCGAACGCCATCATGCCCTGGGTGATGGAATTGCGGCTGGTCTCGTTACCGGCGACCGCGAGCATCACCACGAAGAAACCGAACTCGTCGTCGGAGAGCTTTTCACCGTCGATGTCGGCCTGAATCAGCTGCGTCACGATGTCGTCGCCCGGATTCTTGGCCTTATCCTCGGCCATCTTCATCGCATAGCTGATCAGCTCCACCGAGGACGCCTTCGGGTCGACATGCGCGAATTCCGAGTCTTCGGTGCCGGTCATCTCGTTCGACCAGTGGAACAGCTTCCCGCGATCCTCCTGCGGCACACCCAGCAGACCCGCGATGGCCTGCAGCGGTAGCTCACAGGACACCTGCTCGACGAAGTCGCCGGAACCCTCGGCCGCTGCCGCTTTGGCAATCTTGTGAGCACGCTCGCTGAGTTCGGCTTCCAAGCGTCCGATCGCCCGCGGCGTGAACCCGCGGGAGATGATCTTGCGCAACCGGGTGTGATGGGGCGCGTCCTGGTTGAGCATGACGAACCGCTGCACCTCGATGTCCTCGCGCGCGATGTCGTTGTGGAACCGCGGGATCACGGTGTTCTCATAGCTGGAGAACACGTCGCTGTGCCGCGATACCTCCTTGACGTCCTTGAGCTTGGTGATCGCCCAGAAGCCGCCGTCGTGGTAGCCGCCGCCGTGGCCGGGTGCCTGCTCGTTCCACCAGATCGGAGCGGATGCCCGCAATTCGGCAAATTCGGCGACCGGCAGCCGCTCGGCGTAGATGTCGGGGTCGGTGAAATCGAACCCGGGTGGGAGATTGGGGCAGGGCACGGTGCTTCTCCTAACTGCAGTCTTCATTGACCAAGGTGCGCTAGCTTGCGCCAGGCGATCCCTGGACAACTAGTTGTCACTAGTTGTCCTAGTGATGCTCTCTTGCCAGTAAAACATGCCTCCACCGCAGACAAAAGGCACCGACGCATCGTCGCTTGTCATAGTAATGAAACGTGTTCTAGCCTGGCTCCATGGGTAACCCGGTAATCGTCGAGGCCACACGCAGCCCGATCGGCAAGCGAAATGGATGGCTGTCAGGTCTGCACGCCACCGAGCTGCTGGGAGCGGTGCAGAAGGCACTGGTGCGCAAGGCCGGGATTCAAGCGGGAGATGTCGAACAGGTCATCGGCGGCTGCGTGACCCAATTCGCGGAGCAATCCAACAACATCAGCCGCACCGCGTGGTTGACCGTCGGCTTGCCCGACCACGTCGGCGCCACCACAGTCGACTGCCAGTGCGGCAGCGGGCAGCAGGCCAATCACCTGATCGCCGGGCTGATCGCAGCGGGCGCGATCGACGTCGGCATCGCCTGCGGAATCGAGGCGATGAGCCGGGTCGGATTGGGGGCCAACGCGGGGCCGGACCGCAACTGGCGAGCGGAGTCGTGGGACATCGACATGCCCAACCAGTTCGAGGCCGCCGAGCGAATCGCCAAGCGACGGGGCATCACCCGCGAGGACATCGATGCCTTCGGGTTCGAGTCGCAGTTACGCGCCAAGCGCGCCTGGGACGAGAGCCGTTTCGACCGGGAGATCTCGCCCATCGAGGCGCCGGTGCTCGACGAGCAAAAGCAACCCACCAGCGAGCGCCATATGGTCGGCCGCGACCAAGGCCTGCGGGACACCACCATGGAGGGGCTGAGCCAGCTGAAACCGGTGCTGGAAGGCGGCATTCACACCGCGGGCACGTCATCGCAGATCTCCGACGGCGCGGCCGCAGTGTTGTGGATGGACGAAGACAAAGCCAAGGCGCTCGGCTTGAAGCCGCGCGCTCGGATCGTCAGCCAGGCGCTCGTCGGCGCCGAACCCTACTACCACCTGGACGGCCCGGTGCAGTCGACGGCGAAGGTCCTCGAAAAGGCCGGCATGAAGATGGGCGACATCGACATCACCGAGATCAACGAGGCGTTCGCTTCCGTGGTGCTGTCGTGGGCGCGGGTCCACGAGCCGGACATGGACCGGGTCAACGTCAACGGCGGCGCGATCGCATTGGGCCATCCGGTGGGGTGCACCGGCAGCCGGCTGATCACCACCGCATTGCACGAGCTGGAGCGGACGGACCAAAGCATCGCGCTGATCACCATGTGCGCCGGCGGTGCACTGTCCACCGGGACCATCATCGAGCGGATCTGATGACGGTCTCCGACGAAGACCGCATCGCCGCGGCGCAGGCCTACATCGACGCGCTGGTCAGCCATGATGCCGACAAGGTGCCGTTCGCGCCCGGCTGCACCCGGGTCGAGCAAGGTGTCAAGAACGGGTTTTCCGGCGCTCACCTGCGGCGCAGCCTCAACCGCGGACTTCAGTACCGGGTGATCGCCGATGCGACACCACCGGACTACCGCATCGTCGGTGACGAGGTGCACGCGACGTACGACGTGCTGACCAAGGCCGCGTTCGCCGGCCGTCGGATCGCCTCACGGGTCAACGAGACATTCGTGATTCCCGTCGACAGCGCCAGCGGGAAGGCCGAGATCGCGCACATCGTCGTGCGTTTTCGCCCATTCATTCAGCGGTAGCGCGCCCGTAGGATGTCCGTCATGCCGAAGTCGCCGCCGAGATATCTGAATTCGCCGTTCACCGACTTTCTGATCAAGTGGATGTCGCGCCTCAATACCTGGATGTACCGCCGCAACGGCGGCGAGGGCCTGGGCGGCACCTTCCAGAAGATCCCGGTTGCCCTGCTGACCACCACCGGCCGCAAGACCGGCCAGCCGCGGGTCAGTCCGCTGTACTTCCTGCGCGACGGCGACCGGGTGATTGTCGCCGCGTCCAAGGGCGGCGCCGACAGGAACCCGATGTGGTACCTCAACCTCAAGGCCAACCCTAAGGTTTCGGTGCAGATCAAAAAGGAAGTTCTCGATCTCACCGCGCGCGACGCCACGGACGAAGAGCGCGCCAAGTACTGGCGGCAGTTGGTGGACATGTACCCGACCTACCAGGACTATCAGTCCTGGACCGACCGGACCATTCCGATCGTGGTCTGCGAGCCGTAGCGACCCGGCGCTGGGGGCCGCATCGGCCGGTTGTCGCGTTGAGGTGGGCACGTTGGCAGTCCTCGCCGTGCCGACGACCACTGTGCCAGGTGTGACGGGTGCGCCTCCTGGTGCACGTCGTAGTCGCTTGCGACGCAGCAGTCCCCTCCGCCAAGGACATTCGTTCTGCCCAGCTACCCGCGACAACCGCAGTGGCGGGCGCCGTCACGGCGGGTGGACCGAGAACCCGGACTAGGGCCCTTTCGGCTGCAACCGACCGGCTACGTCAAACCGTCAAACCCGTTGACGCCCAACAGAGTTCCTCCCGTTCCACCGGTCCCTCCAGATCCCGTGGTCGGGCCCGTTCCGGCGTTGCCGCCGTTGCCACCGTTCCCGATCAGCCCGGCATTGCCGCCGTCACCGCCGTCCCCGCCGGTCGTCGTGCTGTCGCCGGCGGCGCCACCGGCACCACCGACACCCACCAGCCGCCCGCCGGTGCCACCGGTGCCACCGGTGCCGCCGTTGGTACTGCCAAACCCACCGGCTCCGCCAATACCGCCGCAGCCGAGTTGGCCGGCGTTGCCGCCGCCGCCCCCGGCTCCGCCGGTCGAGCCGCCGAAGCCGCCGGCCCCGCCAGGCCCGGCGCTGGAGAACAGCAGCCCCGCATCGCCGCCATGACCTGCGGCCCCGCCTTTGCCGCCCACGCCGACTCCGCCGGCACCACCGAGCCCGCCGCTGCCGAACAGCAGGCCGGCGTTGCCGGCGTCCCCACCGTGACCGCCGTTGACGGCGCCAACCCCGGCGACGCCACCGGCCCCGCCGGGGCCGCCGATCAGACCGGCGTTGCCGCCTGCTCCACCGGCACCCCCGGTGGCGTGGCCGAACGCGCCGGTCCCGCCGTTGCCGCCGCCGGCACCGACCAACCCGGCAAGCGATCCGGAGGCACCGCCCGTCCCACCGGCCCCGCCGATGCCGCCCAGGCTGAATCCACCGGCACCACCGGCCCCGCCAGCGCCCAACAGCCCCCCGACACCGCCGGCCCCGCCGGCCCCGCCGGCCTTGGTGGGCCCGAATCCCGTTGCGGGTCCGCCGGACCCGCCGACGCCCGCGTTACCCGAGAACCATCCGCCGGCTCCACCGGTCCCACCGGCCCCGCCGTTGCCGGTCGAGGAGCTTCCGCCGGCCCCACCGGCGCCTCCAGAGCCCAACAGCCCGCCGGCCCCGCCGGTCCCGCCGTCTTGGCCAATGTCCGCCGCGCCGGACCCGCCGGATCCGCCGTCGCCGAGCAACCACCCGCCCGGTGCACCGGCGACTCCGGTGCCCGGAGCCCCGTTGACGCCGTTGCCGATCAGCGGGCGCCCGGTCAGCGCCTCGGCAGGCGCATTGATCGCATTGAGCACAGCCTGTCGCACCGGCGGCAGTGGCGTGGCGGCATTCGGGCCGTTGGTCCCGTTGGCGCCCAACAGCAGTCCGGCGGGACCGCCGGCGCCGTTGCCGCCGAGGGTCGGGCCGGTCCCGCCGTTGCCGCCGTTGCCGCCGTTGCCGACCAGCACGGCATTGCCGCCGGCTCCGCCGTCGCCACCGGTCGTGCCGCCTTCGCCACCGGCCCCACCCGCGCCGCCGATACCTATCAGGCGGCCGGCGGTGCCGCCGTCGCCGCCATCACCGCCGGTGGTGCTGCCGTAGCCGCCGGCACCGCCGATGCCACCGCAACCCAGCAGTCCACCGACCCCGCCGGCTCCGCCGGCCCCGCCGATGCCACCACCACTGAACCCGCCGGCTCCGCCTGATCCGGCGCTGGAAAACAGCAGGCCGGCATTGCCGCCGCGCCCGCCCGCCCCGCCGTCGCCGACGGCGCTGAACCCGCCGTCCCCACCGATGCCGCCGCTGCCGAACAGGAAGCCGGCGTTACCGCCGTCCCCGCCGATCGCACCGGTGCCGGCCTTGAGGCTGCCGCCGGCGGCGCCGCCGGCGCCGCCGGGTCCGGCGAGCAGGCCCGCGTTGCCACCATGGCCTCCCGCACCCCCGGCCGTCATACCGAAGCCGCCGCCCCCGCCGTCCCCGCCGCCGGCGCCGACCAGTCCGGCAAGCAGCCCGCCGGCCCCACCGGCCCCACCGGCCCCGCCGTCACCGCCGTTGATACCAACGCTGGTTCCACCAGCACCGCCAGCCCCACCGGCACCCAGCAGGCCGCCGGCCCCGCCGATTCCGCCGATCCCGCCCGCACCGGCCTTCCCCGCCGCCGTTACGGCCGCTCCACCAGCGCCGCCCACACCCCCGTTGCCCGACAACCACCCGCCGGTCCCGCCGGCGCCGCCGGCCCCCGCGGCCTGACCGGCAAACGATGAGCTGCCGCCGGCCCCACCGGTCCCGCCGGAGCCCAGCAATCCGGCGGTCCCGCCCGCACCGCCGGCGCCCCCGGGCGTGGAAGCCGTCGCGGGCGCACCGGAGCCGCCGGCGCCGCCGTCACCGAGCAACCAGCCGCCCGGCGCCCCGTTGGCCCCGGTGCCCGGGGCACCGTTGGCGCCGTTGCCGATCAGCGGACGCCCGGTCAGCGCCTGGACCGGCACGTTGACAGCGGCAAGCAGTTGTGCCAGGGGCGAAGCGTTGGCCGCCTCGGCACCGGCATAGGCCGCCGCGCCCGCGGTCAACGCCTGCAGGAACTGCTGGTGAAACGCGGCAGCCTGCGCGCTCACCGCCTGGTAAGTCTGCGCGTGGCCGGAAAACAATGCCGCAATCGCGGCCGAGACCTCGTCCTCGGCCGCCGCCAAGATCCCCGTAGTATGGGCCGCTGCGGACATATCCGCGGCGGTGAGCGTCGTAGCGATACCGGCCAGATCCGTTGCGGCCGAATCCAGGATCTCGGGCACCGCGATCAAACTCGACATCTGAGACCTCCCGATGGGTCATGACATCCCTGCTGGTGTCCGAGCACCCGCGACATGGTCGGCAAAAACGCACCGTATCGCAGTTGAAAGCAGCACGTCCTGGACTTCGCCAGGATGTCCCGGCGTCTCGTAGGGCTGTTGGTCCCAGCGGACTATCGCGTGATGCAGACCGGGTGATTGTCGCCGCCTCCAAAGGACGCATCGTGAAAAGCGCGATCCAGGTGCAGATCAACATGGTGGTACTGCAGCCGCGAATAACTCAGTAGGTGAGTCCGGCCATCAACGGAAGCAACGCCAGGGGTGGAGAGGGCGTCTCCCCGGTCGCCGGCAGGAACGTGTACCGCGTCACCCGGCGCAACCCCAAATGCTGACTCTGCTTGTACGCAGCCGAGTTGACCGCTTCCCGGGGGAACAACAACGACTCGAGAAGCTCCGGCCTGAGCGACGGTCCCGGCTCGCCGCCAACCAACTGGCCCAGCACAACGGCCGCACTGTCACGCACCGGCCAGGGCCCATCGCCGTCACAGACCAGGTGAGCGAGCACGCTGTCGTCGGGCCCGAATACGGTCACATCGTCCTTCTTGCGGACAGTCTTGGCGATTTGCCGCCGGTCGGGATCACTGAGCGTCACTGGAGCCGGCTTCTCGTTGATCGAGCTGATCCGGGCCAAGACCGCGCCGCCCGCTCCGCACACCTCGACGTGGATGTCATTGCCAACATCCATGCCCGTCAAAGTCACGAGCTTCCAGAAGTTCTGTGCCGCCTTGCCGCCGCTGTGCACTCGGGCGGTACGGGCCAGCAGAACGTTGTCGGTTCCGCGGAGCTCCCACCGGTGGCCCAGCGGGGACGTGCCGGCGCAAAAGACGGCCGAGAGGCCGCTGGGCCGAGCCAACTCGCCGAGCGATCGTGCCACGGGTTCATCCATGCGAAGCAAAATAGCGTGGGGCCGGGCACGTGCGACCGGGAACGTGACGGTAAGAACTCCGGATGCGCCCGTCAGGCCCCGTAAACCGGAACCGGAGGCCGTGACTTCGCCAGCAGGTCGGCGACGACGGACCCCAACTCGGCGGGATCCCATCGCGCGCCCTTGTCGACCTGCGGGCCATGCGCCCAGCCCTCGGCGACCCGGATGATGCCTCCCTCGACCTCGAACACCTTTCCGGTCACGTCGCGGGATTCGGCGCTGCCCAGCCATACCACCAGCGGGGAGATGTTCTCCGGCGCCATCGCGTCGAAACCCTCCTCGGGCTTGGCCATCATCTCGGCAAAGACGGTCTCGGTCATGCGAGTACGGGCCGACGGTGCGATGGCGTTGACGGTGACGCCGTAGCGGCCCATCTCCGCGGCGCCGACGAGTGTGATGGCCGCGATGCCCGCCTTGGCGGCGCTGTAGTTGCCCTGCCCGACGCTGCCCTGCAGTCCCGCGCCGGAGCTGGTGTTAATGATCCGCGCCTCAACCGCTTTCCCCTCCTTGGACAGTCCCCGCCAATATGACGCGGCGTGCCGCATCGTGGCGAAGTGGCCCTTGAGGTGCACGGCGATGACGGCGTCGAACTCCTCCTCACTGGTGTTGGCCATCATGCGATCGCGCACGATGCCGGCGTTGTTCACCAAAACGTCGAGGCCACCGAAGGTTTCGACGGCGGTCCGGATCAGGCCGGCCGCCTGGTTCCAGTCCGAGACGTCGGATCCGTTGGCGACGGCTTCGCCACCGGCCGCGGTGATCTCGTCGACCACGCCCTGCGCCGCGCTGCCGCCGCTCGCGGGCGAACCGTCCAGCCCCACCCCGATGTCGTTGACCACCACGCGCGCGCCCTCGGCCGCGAAGGCCAGCGCATGCGCGCGACCGATACCGCCGCCCGCTCCGGTGACGATGACGACACGGCCGTCAACCAGGCCCATACCTTTGCTCCTTACTGGTTATTTGTTGGCGCTCGAGGCGGCCAGATACGGCGGCGGTTCGCCACCGCCGTGCACCTCCAGCGTGGCGCCGCTGATATACGAAGCCACATCGGACGTCAAGAACGCTGTGGCCCATCCGACATCGGTGGGCTTTGCCAGCCGGCCCAATGGCACGGTGGCCGCGACGCGGGCTACCGACTCGGCGTCTCCGTAGAACAGCTCGGATTGTTCGGTCTCGACCATGCCGACCACCACCGCGTTGACCCGGACCTGTGGAGCCCATTCCACTGCCAATGTGGCAGTGAGGTTTTCGAGCCCGGCCTTGGCCGCCCCGTATGCACCGGTACCCGGAGTGGGACGGCGACCGCTGACACTGCAGACGTTCACGATCGCCCCGCCGCGCTCCTGCTTTTGCATCAGCGCGTTAGCCAGCTGCGAAACAAGCAGCGGCGCAAGCACATTGAGCTCGAAAATCTTGCGGTGAAAATTGTGCGTGGCCTCGGCCGCCAGGGCGTACGGCGACCCTCCCGCGTTGTTGACCAACACGTCGAGGCGGCCGTGGCGTTCCGCGATGGCGCCCATCATCCGGCCCACCGAGTCCTCGTCGCGAATGTCGCAGGCGTGGAACTCATACGGCAGGCCTTCGACGACTCGTCGTGCACAGGTGATGACGGTCGCGCCCTGTTCGGCGAAGACCGCGCTGATGCCGGCGCCTACCCCACGAACGCCGCCGGTCACCAACACCACCCGCCCGGCCAGACCTAGATTGATTGCTTCTCCGGCCAGAGGGCCTCCTTCGGCGCGGGTCACTGTGCTAGCGTACCAAGCAAGTGCTTGCTCAGGTACCCGGGTTCCCGACAGGAAGTGCCAATTGACAATCACATCCGCCACCCTCGAACCGGGCGTAGTCGCCGTCACCGTCGACTACCCGCCCGTCAACGCCATCCCGTCACGCGGTTGGTTCGAACTCGCAGAGGCCATCACGGCTGCGGGCGCCGATCCCGAAACCCACGCGGTGATCCTGCGCGCCGAGGGCCGCGGCTTCAACGCCGGTGTGGACATCAAGGAAATGCAGCGGACGGAAGGGTTCATCGCACTGATCGACGCCAACCGCGGCTGCTTTGCCGCGTTCCGCGCCGTCTACGAATGCGCGGTGCCGGTGATCGCCGCCGTCAACGGATTCTGTGTGGGCGGCGGCATCGGCCTGGTCGGCAACTCCGATGTCATCGTGGCCTCCGACGACGCCCGGTTCGGGCTTCCGGAGGTGGAACGCGGCGCGCTCGGTGCCGCCACCCATCTGTCGCGCCTGGTGCCGCAGCACATGATGCGGCGGCTGTTCTTCACCGCCACGACGGTGGACGCCGCCACGTTGCATCACTTCGGCTCGGTGCACGAAGTAGTGCCCCGCGCCGACCTCGACGAGGCGGCCCTGCGGGTGGCGCGTGACATCGCCGCCAAGGACACCCGGGTCATCCGCGCCGCCAAGGAGGCGCTGAACTTCATCGACGTGCAACGGGTCAACTCGAGTTACCGCATGGAGCAAGGCTTTACCTTCGAACTCAACCTGGCGGGGGTGTCCGACGAGCACCGCGACGCGTTCGTGAAGAAATCATGAGCGACAAGAGGACCACGCTCGACGACGCCGTCGCGCAGTTGCGCAGCGGCATGACGATCGGCATCGCCGGCTGGGGATCACGACGCAAGCCCATGGCCTTCGTGCGCGCCATGCTGCGCACCGATGTCACCGACCTCACGGTGGTCACCTACGGCGGGCCCGATTTGGGGCTACTGTGCTCGGCCAACAAGGTCAAGCGGGTCTACTACGGATTCGTGTCACTGGATTCGCCGCCGTTCTACGACCCCTGGTTCGCCAGGGCCCGGACCAGCGGCGCCATCGAGGCCCGGGAAATGGACGAAGGCATGCTGCGGTGCGGGCTGCAGGCGGCCGCCCAGCGGCTGCCGTTCCTGCCGATCCGCGCCGGCCTGGGCAGCTCGGTTCCTGACTTCTGGGAGGGCGAGTTGGCCACCGTGACCAGTCCCTACCCGGCCCCCGGAGGCGGGCACGAAACCCTTCTCGCCATGCCGGCGCTGCGCCTGGACGCCGCCTTCGCCCACCTCAATCTCGGTGACTGCCACGGCAATGCGGCCTACACCGGCATCGATCCCTACTTCGACGACCTCTTTCTGATGGCCGCCGAGAAGCGGTTTCTGTCGGTCGAGCGCATCGCCTCCACCGAAGAGCTGGTCAAAGCCGTTCCGCCGCAGGCCCTGCTGGTCAACCGGATGATGGTCGACGCCGTGGTGGAAGCACCCGGCGGGGCCCACTTCACCACCGCCGCGCCGGATTACGGCCGCGACGAGAAGTTCCAGCGGCACTACGCCGAGGCGTCGTCGACCGAAGAAGGCTGGCGGGAATTCGTCGCCAGGTATCTTTCCGGCAGCGAAGCCGACTACCAGGCCGCGGTGCGCGCGTTCGCCAAGGAGGTCTCGTCATGAGCACCCGAGCCGAGATCTGTGCCGTCGCCTGCGCCGAATTGTTCCGCGACGCAGGCGAGATCATGATCAGCCCGATGACGACCATGGCCTCGGTCGGAGCGCGGCTGGCGCGCCTTAGCTTCTCCCCTGACATTCTGCTGACCGACGGTGAAGCCCAGTTGTTGGCAGATACGCCGGCGCTGGGGGCGGCCGGAGCCGTCGAGGGCTGGATGCCGTTCGGCCGGGTGTTCGAGACGTTGGCCTGGGGCCGGCGGCATGTGGTGATGGGCGCCAATCAGGTTGACCGCTATGGCAATCAGAACATCTCCGCGTTCGGGCCGTTGCAGCACCCGACCCGGCAGATGTTCGGGGTCCGCGGTTCGCCCGGCAACACCATCAATCACGCCACCAGCTACTGGGTCGGCAACCATTCCAAGCGGGTGTTGGTCAATGCGGTCGACGTGGTGTGCGGTATCGGCTACGACAAGATCGACCCAACAAACCCCGCATTTCGGTTCGCCAACGTCTACCGGGTGGTGTCCAACCTCGGCGTGTTCGATTTCGGCGGTCCCGACTACACGATGCGTGCGGTGTCTCTACATCCCGGGGTATCGCCCGACGACGTCCACGAAGCCACCTCATTCGAGGTGCATGGTCTCGACGAGGCCGGCGAGACCCGGCTGCCCACCGATGACGAACTGCGCCTGATTCGCGAAGTTGTAGACCCGAAGTCGCTGCGCGACAAAGAGATTAGATCGTGAGGTTACGTACCCCGCTGACCGATCTGGTCGGCGTCGAACATCCCGTGGTGCAGACCGGCATGGGATGGGTGGCAGGGGCCCGGCTGGTGTCCGCCACGGCCAACGCCGGGGGGCTGGGCATCTTGGCGTCGGCCACCATGACCCTGGACGAGTTGGCGACGGCCATCGGCAAGGTCAAGGCCGTCACGGACAAGCCGTTCGGTGTCAACATCCGCGCCGACGCGGCAGACGCGGCTGACCGCGTCGAGTTGATGATCCGCGAGGGCGTCAAGGTCGCGTCCTTCGCCCTGGCGCCCAAGCCCGAGTTGATCGCCCGGCTGAAAGAGGCTGGTGCGGTGGTCATTCCGTCGATCGGCGCGGCCAAGCACGCCCGGAAGGTCGCAGCCTGGGGCGCCGACGCGATGATCGTGCAGGGCGGCGAGGGTGGCGGCCACACCGGACCGGTGGCGACCACGCTGCTGCTGCCGTCGGTCCTGGACGCCGTGCAGGGCACCGGCATCCCGGTGATCGCCGCGGGCGGTTTCTTCGACGGGCGCGGGCTGGCCGCAGCCCTGGCCTATGGCGCGGCCGGTGTGGCAATGGGCACCCGGTTTCTGCTGACGTCGGATTCCACCGTGCCCGAAGCGGTGAAACAGCGCTATCTTCAGGCCGCACTGGACGGCACCGTCGTCACCACCCGCGTCGACGGCATGCCGCACCGGGTGCTGCGCACCGGCCTGGTCGAGAAGCTGGAAAGCGGTTCGCGGGTACGGGGTTTCACCGCGGCGGTGTGTAACGCGGCGAAGTTCAAGCAGATATCGCAGATGACCTGGCGGTCGATGATTCGGGACGGCCTGGCCATGCGCCACGGCAAGGAGATGACCTGGTCGCAAGTGGTGATGGCGGCCAACACCCCCATGCTGCTCAAAGCCGGCCTGGTCGAAGGCAACACCGATGCCGGGGTGCTGGCCTCCGGCCAGGTAGCGGGGATTCTCGACGATTTGCCGTCGTGCGCGGAATTGATCGAGACGATCGTGCGCGATGCCGTCGCGCATCTGCGGGCGGCGTCGGCGTTGGTGGTGGACTAAGCCAAATTTCGCCAGTCTGGTACCGGTCAGTCGCGAGCCCTCAAAACACTTGTGCCTCTTTGGTTTCCGTGATCTCACGGCGGCGTTTCTTGTCGATGCCGGTCGCTAGATTGAGGACGTGAGCTGACGCGGTGTTTGGATCGGGAGGCGGTTACGGCCGCCTTCGATGCTTTGGATGCGGCGCTGGATGTGTTGGTGGATTTGAACTTCGATGCGTTGACCACTGCACCAACACGATGCACCACCCCGAAACGCTCCTCTGCGCAAACGACGACGACGAAGACGGCTAGCCAGCGATCACCGTGCGCGATCGAGATCAGCCTGCCTACTTCTGGCGCAGCCCGCTAGCCGCGTTTGGGCGTAATTAGTGGTTCACGGGGCGAGCGCAGTACCCAGCGCCTGAAGGTTGGCACCGAGCAAGGTCAGCGGGAAGACAGCGTTGCTACCAACGAGATTCACCGCCGCGCCAGCGTCATACAGGCCCGCGCCAGCAAGATAGGCGGCGGCTCCTCCGACGTTACCCGCGCTGAGAGCTGAGACCGCCCCGTTGACGGCGTTGCTGGTCACGGCTTGCGCACCAGCGATCTCTGACTCGTTAAATGCGCGCTGGCTAAGCAATACGGATTCGCTCGTTAGGTTTACCGCGTTGAGCTCCTTAACTACTCCGTCAAATGCATCCCACAGCGGCTGCTTCAGAGGTTGCGGAAGTGGTCCGGTCAAGAGGGTGAGTGTACTGGCCAGGAAAGCCAAAATAGTCCCATACTCGACTACACCTTGCGCAGGTGCGGCGGCGGCGGCAGACGCCTGTCCCCACGGCGACAACTGCGCGGCTACCGCCGAAGCCCCGCCGTGATAGTCCAGCATCGCGCCCACATCCTGGGCCCACATTTCCTCGTATTCGGCCTCGGTGGCTGCGATCGCTGGGGCGTTGAGTCCCAACAGATTCCAGGCCACCAGTGACATCAGCTCACTACGGTTGGCAGCCACCGAAATCGGATGCACCACCGCCGCCCGGGCCGCCTCATAGATAGCCGCCGTCGCCTTGGCCTGCGCCGCCGTGCTCCCAGCCTGTTCGGCCGCGGCGTTCAGCCACCGCGCGTACGGGGCGGCCGCGGCCGCCATCGCCATTGACGCGGGACCCTGCCATGACGAACCCGCTAGCCCTGAGATCAACGACGAGAACGAGCCCGCCGTCGAACCCAACTCGGCTGCCAAACCATTCCAGGCCGACGCTGCGGCCAGCATCGGTCCGGAGCCGGCACCGCTATACATCTGCACCGAATTGATCTCCGGCGGAGCTACTAGAAAATTCATCGCGCTGACCCTTCCTAGGTGGCTTTACCTTGGCCATCGGCCACCGCGGCCGCGGCTACCCTGATCAGTGACAACCCCGGTCGCTCGAAACTGTTGGGAGAGCACGCCACACAGTGCCAATAGCCGTTCCCGGCCTGAAGTCTTTGGGCCGCTTCCCCCACGCAGCCGAAGGCCGCCGCTTGCGGACTTTCGTGAACCCATGTCGCGCCTCCGTCAGCAACACTGGGAACGTTGCTGAAGACGGCTCACTCTACTCGGGGTCGCGCCTCAAAACCGTCGCTTTCACCAAATCGGTCCGCGGCAAGAATGTACCTGCGCCGGTTTGCAGCTCAGCGCGAACGTCGTTGCGCGGGCCTTCCCGTAGCCGCCACGGTGGCGGCGTCTGCCTGCGCTCGACACTGTTCAAGATGGCTAGTTTAGCTAAGCTAAGGCATGGCTCCCGTGGCCCGGGTTTGGTGGCGCGACGGCGCCGGGTCACGTTGTGCCGTTGTCAGAGGTGACGCGACAGACTCCCCGACAAACCTCCCGAAAATATTCCATGATTATCATATTGCGTGACGATCTGATTGGGTGCGTGCTAGTCTCATCGAATGGCCGAACGTCCGCCAGGCATTGCAGCATTGGACGAACGCATTGCGTTTCTGCTCTCCCAACTGGGTTCCTATAGCGATGCCGAGTTTCACCGCCGGCTGGCTCCCACCGGGGTTGAGCCGCGGTCCTACGCGGTGCTGTTGACCCTGGCAGGCGATGATGGTCAATCGCAACGTCAGCTGTCAGCCCGGTTGGGAATCCACCGCAACGTGATGGTGACGGTCATCGATGACCTGGAACGTAAGCGGTTGGTCCGGCGTCTGCGCCACCCCGACGACCGGCGCGCCTTCGCGGTGACCCTGACCGACAAGGGTCGCCGCTTGCTCCCGGCCCTCGATGAATCGGGACGTGCGCTCGACGAAGAGATGTCTGCGCCGCTGTCGGCCAGTGAACGCAACGCCCTACGGAAACTTCTGCAGCGCATGGCCGCCGGCTCCGGACTCATCCCGGGAGTCCATCCGCGCATGTCCCAGCACGGTTAACGGGCCAGTCCGTTGCCGCTATCTGGCGTGGGTTCGATGGCCCGCGCAAGTGTGCGCTGAGCAGTCAGCCGATTATCGATCTGCGTCGCTGTGGTCGACTCGCGCCTCACCATGGCGCCGCACCAGGCGTTAGTGTCAAGAATTCGTTGAGGAACCGCCCGAGGGCTGGGCCCGAAACTTGCGTCACCGAAGCTTGTGGCACCACCACCCGATCCACCCGTGGTCAACAACCCATACCAGTAGCCCCATGCTGCCGCCGCGCCGCCCCAGGCACCGCGCCCGCGCCAATCAACCAACGGCCTCGCCGTCGCAGCGATGATCGTCTCATTGGCAGGAACTCTCCCCGTTACGCTTTTTGGGTTGCTGACCTATCTGTTCACCTGGGCGGTTGTGCCTGTATTTATACTATCCACAACCGGTATCGTCCCGAGTGCCGTTGCCCTCACATTGCTCAGGCGCAACTCGCAGAGTGGTCGAGGGCGTTGACCGCAATCATCGTAAGCACCACCTGCCTAGTCGGCGGGTTGATCCGCAACATCCTTTCTGTTGCAAGCGATCACGCCCAGCGGCTGTCGCAACTAGGGCTCTCGTAGGGCAGGTCGGATGACTACGCCGATCACCATTTCGCCCACCGCGGCCGAATCAGCGCCGAGGGCCAGCAGGTAATCCGCCGGGTCGATCTGAGCGGTGAGCGCACTAACGCGGATTTCCGCGCAGGAAGTTCGGCACAAGTTGGTCAGTTGAATTCGTAGCGGAGTGTTCGGTTTCCCCACCATGGGACGGTGGTGTCGTGTGCCAGGTCGGCTTGGCGGAGGACGGGGGTGTAGGCGCGTCGGTCGAGTCGGACGGTGATGGTGTCGTTGGTGGTGGTGATCTGGCCGGGGGTTTCGAGGAAGCGGCGTTGCAGCACGTCGGGGGTGACGGCGGCGTAGCCGGGTAGTCGGTTGCGCAGGGCGGCGGTGAGGGCCTGGGCGAGCACACAGAGCATGATGTCGAGATCGACGTTGAGGTTGACCGCTGAGGACAGCGCGTCGGCGTGGAAGGCTTGGATGATCTCGGCGAGGCGTTGCTCGATGGTCATGCGCCGCGCGTAGTGGGCGATGAGGGCCTTGGCGGGCAGGTCGTGGTCGTTGGTGATGA
Organism: Mycobacterium pseudokansasii; assembly: GCF_900566075.1. Taxonomy (NCBI): domain Bacteria; kingdom Bacillati; phylum Actinomycetota; class Actinomycetes; order Mycobacteriales; family Mycobacteriaceae; genus Mycobacterium; species Mycobacterium pseudokansasii. The sequence continues at coordinate 5,685,555 of NZ_UPHU01000001.1, forward strand.
TCACGGTGGGGGTGTCGCGGCCGAGCCCGGTGACGACGAGTTGCCGCACGGTGGCGGGGTAGCCGGTCAGGTGTACGCCGGTGGTTTCACATACCTTGGGGCGGTTGAACTTTCCGGGCCGGTCGAGGGTCACGGTGGTGAAGTCTTTGCCCGTGAGGGCGTCGATCTGTTTGACCAGGGATGCCGAGCGCATGCGCAGGGTCAGGAACTTGACGCCGCGGTCGTTGAGTTCGCCGAGCACGGTGTGGGTGGTGACCTTCTGGTCCATGATCAGCATGGCCGGGTCGGTGCCGGACACGGTTTTCCAGTGGTCGCAGAAGGCGATGACCTCGCGGGCCTGGGTGGCTTTGGACAGGTCGGCGTTGGCGTAGACCAGGTTGTGGGTGCCGGTGTCTTGGGCGAAGAAGGTGAGCACGGAGCGGGCGCGTTGCGAGCGGGTGGGCACGTAGTGCTTTTCCAGCGCGGGGTCGTGGCCCCAGTGCATGACGGCGTGGAAGTCCAGGTCGAAGACTGCGTTCTCGCCGGTGGCGAGCCCGCCGTCGATCATCTTCGCATCCAGTGCGGCCAGGAAGCGGCGTTGGTGGTCGTGGCCGGTGCGATAGGAGTAGTCGGTCAGGGCGGACTTTTTCGGCAGTGCGGCCAGTCCGGCGAACAGGGCCGCGGCCGGGTCGGAGATCAGCAGGTCATCGACGTGGGAGACGCGGCGGGTGCGGGTCAGCTTCAACGCCAGCAGCGAGAGCAACCACGAGGTCGCGGGCACCACCCGGGTGCCGGGATAGCCGGCTCGGCGCACCAGCTCGGGCAGCCCCAGCGCGACCAGGTCCGGGATCAACAGCAACAGCCCCGCCTTGCCGGTTTCGACTGTGGCGGGCCAGGTTTGGAAGTCCAGCTTGCCGGTGCGCGGTAGCCGGGTGTCCCGTCCTGGGGTGGCCGGGCTGGTGCTGGCGACCGGTTCGGGGTGGCGCAGCAGGCGCCCGAATCCCTCCTCGGTGAGGATCTCGCCGACGCTGGTGCGGTTCAGCGGGGTGTTCTCGCCGGCGAGCCGCGCGGAGATCTCGTAGGTGGACAGCCCCTCGCGACGCAGCTCGATCACCCGGGCGCGGACCCGCTCCTTGGCCGGCGCGGTGCCCGGTGCGGGGCCGGGCTTGCGTTGCGGGGCGAACAACTCCAGCTTGCCGGCCCGGTGGTCGCGCACCAGGTTGACCATTCCCCACCGGGTGTAGCCGAACCGCTCGCCGGCCTCGGCATGGGACAGGCCCTCGACGAAGAACGCGCGCAGCGCCTCGTAGCGGCGCTGGTTCACCTGCTCCGGCGCGGTGAACGCCCGCACTTCTCGATCTTGTGGTGATCTAGCTGGCACACAACAATTTTAACAGTTCTACTCGGCAAGCTAGCACTACGACATGCCGGCACGGAAAGTGTTGAACTGCAACGATTGCTGAATTCAGAGTGCGATTCTACCCGTCGCTCCGCTCGACGATTACGACAGCCAACGATCACCAATTGTCTATAATGACAGCCAGCTATACACAATATAGGTCAGTGATCCACACCCGAAATCACCAAGAAACCGCAGGTCAGGCGGCTCTCGCTACGCGCGGGTGTTGCCCCGAACCAACTACGCGGAAATCCGCGCTAACGGGTTCGATAGCCCGCCGGACACGTAGTTGTCGGAGCGGGAACGTCGAACAGACCGCGGACGATCGTCTGATCGAGACGGTTAGCGCGAACGATGTTTCCATTCGCCGTATGTCGTCGTAGACCCCCGTCACGGGCGGCTTTACGGCGGTGACGTGGTTCCCCGCGGCCAATCCAGCGCGGTCGTCAGGCGACCCGTCTGACCATTGGCTCCAAGAACAACGAGGTTCATCAAAGCTGCAGGCGGTAAGCACAGTATGTGATCGTCACTAATTGTGATAATGCAGCGTCATGTAATAGCTCGGGGTCCCGCGCGCACGACGAACCGTAATCCTTGGAAGCCAGATGAAGATCACCGTTTTCGGCGCCACCGGCGGCGTTGGCAAACACCTGGTAGCACAAGCACTCCAGCGTGGTCATGCCGTAAGCGCGGTGGTCCGCGATCCCGCCAGACTGCCGGTCAGCAGCCCGGCGCTGACGGTCACCACCGTGCCGGGGCTGGAAGACCCCGATCTGCTGCGGCCGGCACTGCGCGGAAGCGACGCGGTGCTGTCGGCCGTGGGCCCGCGCGACCGAAAGGACACCGCGGTCGCCACCACCAGTACAGCCAGCATCGTGCGCACCATGCAAGCCACCGGCATAGAGCGACTCGTGTCGTGGCTCACCTTCCCCATCGGCACGCTGAAGACCGGCGGCGCGATCGGCTTGGCGGTTGGCTTGGCCGGCCTGCGGATGGTCGGGGTCGCCGTAGCTATCGGGCTCGTGCTGTTCTTCGTGTGTGCCATCTACACACACATCCTGGCCCGCGATTACAGCCCCCAATTCGCGCTCGCCATCGGTTTCTTGGCGCTCAACGTCGCATCACCGGCCTTGGCGCTCAACGTAGCTTGAATCGTGACGGCACCTGCGGGCGGCTTCGGCGTTGGTGGCGGACTGTATTGCCTCGATCCCGAGACCCGGTACGTTGACCGCCCAGGCAATCGACGTCGGCCGCATGATCCGGGTCAGCACGCCGGTAGAAGATGAAATGCCTGGGGTGCTGCACCGAGTCGCTGTTGAAAGATCCAAACACTGTTCCGAGATCACCGCTCACCCAGCACGAACAGGGCAAACGGTTGGTCACCGGCAACCATGAGTCAACGCCGCGCGCGTCGGCGCCGGTAGAGTAGTTGACGCGTGTCGAGTACGCTTCTTCAGCTATGTCGACCATCGGCACCGTAGACCAAGCGGCACCGGACTCATCTGCGCACCACGCCCTGCCCGATCCCGGGGAGTCGGTCCCCAGGCTCGCGGTGCCAACGGTCGGGATCTTCCTGGCCGCGGTGACGGCATTCGTGCTGTCGACGGTCGGCTACGTCAACGGATGGTTGCCGTTCTGGGTGACAATTCCGGTCAATGCCTCGGTGACCTTCGTCATGTTCACCGTCGTGCATGACGCGTCACACTATTCGATCAGTTCGACGCGCTGGGTCAACGGCTTATTCGGACGGCTGGCGTGGCTTTTTGTCGGGCCGGTGGTCGCCTTCCCGTCGTTCGGGTACATCCACATCCAGCACCACCGGCACTCCAACGACGACGAACAGGACCCGGACACGTTCGCGTCGCACGGCTCGCCGTGGCTGCTGCCGCTGCGCTGGCCGATGGTCGAATACTTCTACCTCAAGTACTACCTGCCCCGGGCCCGCAGCCGGCCCGTCGCCGAAGTCGCCGAGACGCTGGTGATGTTCGCGTTGAGCATGACCGGGCTTGCCGTTGCCATCGTCACCGGAAATTTCTGGACACTGTTGGTCGTCTTCCTCATTCCGCAACGCATCGGACTCACCGTGTTGGCATGGTGGTTCGACTGGCTGCCCCACCACGGGCTCGAGGACACCCAGCGCACCAACCGGTACCGGGCGACCCGCAACCGCGTCGGCGCGGAGTGGCTGTTCACCCCGGTGCTGCTGTCGCAGAACTACCACCTGGTGCACCATCTGCACCCGTCGGTGCCGTTCTACCGGTACCTGCGGACGTGGAAGCGCAACGAAGAGGCCTACCTGGAGCGCAACGCGGCGATCTCGACAGTTTTTGGCCAGCAACTGAATCCGGACGAGTTCCGGGAATGGAAGCAGCTCAACGGCCGGCTCGCCAAGCTGTTACCGGTGCGGATGCCGGCGCGGTCCAGCTCGCCACACGCGGTGTTGCACCGCATCCCGGTCGCCTCGGTCGACCCCATCACCGCCGACAGCACATTGGTGACTTTCGCGGTGCCCGAAGCGCTGCAGGACGCGTTTCGTTTCGAGCCGGGCCAGCATGTGACCGTACGTACCGACTCTGTCGGCCAAGAAGGCGGGCAAGGAGTTCGGCGCAACTACTCGATCTGCGCTCCGGCCACCCGTGCTCAGTTGCGGATCGCCGTGAAACACATTCCCGGAGGTGCCTTTTCGACGTTCGTCGCGAACGAACTCAAGGCCGGCGACGTGCTCGAGCTGATGACTCCGACCGGCCGGTTCGGCACCCCGCTGCACCCGCTGCACCGCAAGCACTACGTGGGCCTGGTGGCCGGCAGCGGGATCACCCCGGTGTTGTCCATCCTGGCGACGACGCTGGAGATCGAGACCGAAAGCCGGTTCACGCTGATCTACGGCAACCGCACCAGGGAATCGACGATGTTCCGGGCGGAGCTCGACCGCCTGGAATCGCGTTATGCCGACCGCCTGGAGGTACTGCACGTGCTATCCAGCGAGCCGTTGCACACTCCCGAGCTGCGCGGCCGCATCGACACCGAAAAACTCAACAAGTGGCTGACCACCAGCCTGCAGCCGGACAGCGTCGACGAGTGGTTCATCTGCGGCCCAATGGAAATGACCTTCGCGGTCCGCGAGTCGTTGGTCGAACATTGCGTGGATCCCGAACACATTCACCTCGAGCTGTTCTACGGCTACGACACGTCCGAGGCCCCCGAACGTCCGTATGACGCTGCGACCGTCACGTTCACGCTGTCCGGACAGACGGCGACGTTCGACCTGGTGCCTGGTGACTCGATTTTGGAAGGGGCGCTGCAGGTCCGCGACGACGCACCGTACGCCTGCATGGGCGGCGCGTGCGGAACCTGCCGGGCCAAGCTGATCGACGGCAACGTCGAGATGGACCACAACTTCGCTCTCGGCCAGGCCGAATTGGACGCTGGTTACATCTTGACCTGCCAGGCGCACCCGACCACACCGTTCGTATCCGTCGACTACGACCGCTGATATAGATCGGGGTGGTCCTTCACAAACGCCTCCGGAGGTGTCAGGAAGGGATCTGTAAGTGATTCCTTGTTGAGGTCCGTGTGTTGGCGCACGCGGGTTTCCTGACACGCCCCGGAGGTGTTGTTATGTCTGTGCATCTTGCCCCAGTCACGTTGTCCACGATCGTCGTTGCCGTCGATGTCGGCAAGACCTCGGCGGTGCTCTCGGCGACCGGTAGCGCCCGTCATCGTGTGTTCGGTCCGGTCGAGTTCGCGATGACTCGTTCGGGCCTGGTCGGGGTTGTGTATCGGGTAGGCGCGGTGATCGGACCGTGTGCGCAGGTCAAAGTGGGTATCGAGGCGGCGGGGCATTACCACCGCCCGGTACTGGACTATCGGTGGCCGCCTGGGTGGGAGGTTTTGGAGTTCAATCCTGCGCACGTGGCTGAGCAACGCCGGGTGGCGGGCCGGCGGCGCGTTAAGACCGATGCGATTGACTTAGCCTGAATCCGTGGATCGGCTGGTGGTTTGATCGGCGTGTGAACAGCGAAAATGCCTTCTGGCCTGGGATAATACGAGTGCTGAAGTCGTCTTTTTCCAGTGTTCAGGAAGGCATTTTCGGTGCATTCATCGTATACGTTCACTCTCGGGTCGGCGGTGTTTGACGAGCCGAATCTGGTGTCGGCCGCGGGTTTGGTTCCGGTGCTGGAATTGGCTGAGCAGACCGGGCTTTCGGAATTGATCGGTGAGCATGTGGATCTGCCGTCGACACGGGTGGCCTCCGGTGCGGTCAACCCGGTCGGGAAGCTGACCTCGATCATCGCCGGGATGATGTGCGGCGCGGACTGCATCGACGACGTCGACGTGTTGCGTGCCGGCGGCACGCCACGGGTGTTCAACGAGGTGTATGCGCCCTCGACATTGGGGATCTTCTTGCGCGAGTTCACTTTCGGGCATGCCAACCAGCTCGCGGCCGTGGCTCGCGCGCATCTGGTGGCGCTCGCGCAGCGGGTGCCGCTGTTGCCCGGCATCGAAGAGCGCGCCTTTTTGGACATCGACTCGCTGCTGCGTCCGGTCTACGGGCGCCATAAGCAGGGTGCTTCGTTCGGGCACGCCAAGATCGCCAGCCGTGCGCTGCTGCGGTTGGGTCTGTCGCCGCAGATCACCACGATCTCGACCGCGCAGGCCCCACCGGTGATCGCCGAGGCGCGGCTGCGCAGCGGTAAGGCCGGCTCCGGCCGCGCCGCGGCCTGGCAGGTCAAACAAGCCATCACCACCGCCCGCGGGTGCGGGGCCGGCAAGATCATGCTGCGCGGCGACACCGCGTTCGGCAATAAAAAGGTGATCGGCGCCTGCATCGCCGAAGGCGTCGAGTTCTCCCTGTCGATGACCCGAAATCGGGCCATTACCACCGCGGTCGAGGGCATCGACGAGGCCGCCTACACCCCGGTGCACTACCCGGGCGCGGTCGAAGACCCTGACACCGGGGCGCTGATCTCCGATGCCGAGGTCGCCGAAACTCCCTACACCCTACGGCTGGGGCGGGGCAAGAAGATCACGGCCCGACTGGTAGTGCGCCGGGTCAAAGACGCCCGCTACCCGGATGCGTTGTTTCCGGTGTGGCGCTATCACCCATTTCTGACCAACTCCGAGCTGCCCACTGCCGAGGCCGACATCACCCACCGCCGCCACGCCATCATCGAGACCACCTTCGCCGACCTGATCGATGGCCCACTGGCTCGGATCCCTTCAGGGCTGTTCGCCGCGAACTGCGCCTGGTTGGCCTGCGCGGTGATCGCCCATAACCTGCTGCGCGCCACCGGGACCCTCGCCGGCGGTCACCACATCGTGGCCCGCGGTGCCACCCTGCGCCGCGACCTGGTCAACGTGCCCGCCCGCTTCGCCGCACCGGCCCGCAAACCGATGCTGCACCTACCCGTCCACTGGCCCCGACAAGTCGAGTGGAAAGCCCTGTGGGACAGCGTCATCGGCTACCCGACTGCGCAACCCCGCGCCGCTTGACCAAGCGGCCAGCCCCTGTCCACCCCGCCATCCAGGCCCGACCCGAGGAACCCCTAAAGGAAAAGCTGGTGCAGGCCAGCGGATCACATACACGCCAAAGTGTCCACGCCCCAGCGCCACTCGCCCGAACCCGCCGATGACCACCCGAAATCATCGATCCACGGATTCAGGCTTAGAGGCGATCACCGAGCTGGTGTTGGCCGGGCGGGGCCGCTTGATCACCGGCCGCGAGGTGCTCATCGGTGAGCTGGCGGCGTGGGCGACGCATCGATCGCGGCGGGTGTCTACGCGCACGGCGACGAAGAATCAGCTGCTGGGTCAACTCGACCGCGCGTTTCCGGGGTTGACGCGGGCGTTGCCCGATGTGTTGGGCACCAAGATCGGTCGGCTGGTCGCCGCGGAGTTCGCCGACCCGGCCCGGTTGTCGGCACTGGGTGTGAGCCGGCTGATCCGGTTCGCCGCGGTCCGTGATATCCAGCTGCGGCGACCGGTGGCTGAGCGTCTGGTGACCGCAGCTCGAGACGCGTTGCCGACTCGCGACGCCGTGGTGGCCCGGCGGGTGTTGGCCACCGACGTGGGGCTGCTGGCCGACCTGGACACCCAAATCGCTGCTGCCGAAGACGAGCTGGCCACGTTGGTCCCATTGAGTCCGTTCGCAACGTTGACCTCGGTCCCTGGCTGGGGTGTGGTCCGGGTGTCCAATTATGCTGCCGCCCTGGGTGATCCGTACCGGTGGCCAGGACCCCGGCAGATCTACCGGGCCTCGGGACTTTCACCCATGCAATACGAATCGGCCGGCAAACGACGGGACGGAAAGATCAGCCGCGAGGGCAGTGTGGCGCTGCGCCGCGCCCTGATCGACCTCGGTATCGGTCTGTGGCTGACCGAACCTGCCGCCAAAGCCTATGCCGGCGAACTGAAATCGCGCGGCAAGCACGGCAGCATCATCGGCTGCGCGCTGGCGCATCGCGCCACCCGGATCGCCTATGCACTGGTCCGCGATCACGCCAGCTACGACCCGTCCCGCTGGAGTTGACACCGGTTTGGGATTTCCTCGGTCCTGGCCGTCGGCGCCGGAGACGCAGGAGCCGTCCACGTGCAGCGCCCGCAGCGCAGCGAGGACGAACGACGTGGACAGCGACGAGCACCGGCGCATCCTCGCCCGGACGTAGGAAACCACCCCTCGACCCGACGGGAGAACAACACCACCGACGACAGCCCCCGTAGTGCCTCAAGTCAAGATGCCCGCGAAAGTCGGTCGATGCCTCAGTTAAAAATGCCCGTGAAACGGGGCGGTTCAGCCGGCCTTGGTCCGGATGCCTTTGCGGATGTCGGGTAGGGCGGTGGGGATGCTGGCCAGGTAGAGCTGCTCGGTCTTCTCCTTGGCCAGCAGGAGAAGCCGGTTCTGCAGATCGGCGATCTCGCGGCCGATTTTGGCGGGGTTGAGGCTGTCGCGGTAGGCGGTCACTTCGGCCTGTTGTGCTGGTGAAAGGACGCCGGCGGCCAGGAGCCGGTCGAATGGGGTCTGCGGTGTGTCGTAGAGGCGTCGGCGGCGGCCGTCACCGCTGGTGGCGTACCCGATGGGTTTGATGGTCGGGGTCAGGTAGTTGAGCCGGTCGTTGACCAGTGGCCAGAGCCGGTTGAGCACGGCTTGTTCTTCAGGGGTGTCGTAGCGGTAGTAGAACGCGTATTCGCGCACCAGGTGGTTGTTCTTGGATTCGATGGTGGCCTGGTCGTTCTTTTTGTAGGGCCGCGACCGGGTGAAGAAGATCTCCATTTCCGCTGCCCACTTGATGACAGCCTTGTTCAGGAACTCGGTACCGTTGTCGACGCAATGCCGATATCGGCATTGCTTCGATTATGCCGACCTCACGATTATGCCGATATTGAGTGGGATCGGTTGTGGTGCAGGGGGTTCAGTCGCGGGGTATCGGCATAATCAGAGGCCTTCGAGGAACGCGAGGATCGGATCGGGCGGCTGGTATCGCCCGGGCTTGGTGTGCGTGGGTGCGGTGGCGGCGATTGCGCGTTCCTTCAGGGTCATGTCGGCGTGCAGGTAGAGTTCGGCGGTGGCAGTCTGTTCGTGACCAAGCCACAAGGCGATGACGGTGATGTCGACACCAGCGAGCAGCAGGGCCATGGCCGCGGAGTGCCGCAGGGTGTGGGCGGTGACCCGCTTGCTGCGCAGCGACGGACACGATCCGCGGGCGCGGTTGGTGTAGAGCGTGATTCGGCGCTCGACCGCATCGCGGCTGAGCGATCTGCCGGTGCTGGTGGGGAACAATGGGTCGTCGGGGGCGCCGCGACGTTCGGCGAGCCAGCCCCGCAGCACTTCCACGGTGTCGGGCAGTAGTGGTGTGTTTCGCTGTTTGCGGCCCTTGCCGATGCAGTGTACGTGCGCGCCGCGGCCGAGCTGCAGGTCGGCGACTGACAACGCGGTCAGTTCGGAGATCCGCAGCCCGGTCTGCAAGGTGAGCGCCAGCATCGCGTGGTCGCGTCGTCCGGCCCAGGTGTCGGGGTCGCAGGCGGCCAGCAGCGCGTCAGCCTCCTCGTTGGTGAGGTAGGTGATCAGGTTGCGTTGGAAGCGTTTCGGCGGGACCGCCAGCACGCGTTGGATCGAGGCGGCGTGTTCGGGATGGCGCAGTGCGGCGTAGCCGAACAGTGAGTGGATGGCCGCCAACCGGGTGTTGCGGGTGCGCACGCTGTTGCCACGATCGTGTTCGAGGTGGTCGAGGAACCCGGCGACCGAGGGCGCGTCCAGATCGGCGAGGTCGAGCTGGCTGGGCGGTTTGGCGGTGCGGGTTGCGGTATAGCCGAGCAGCAGCCGGAACGTGTCGCGGTAGCCGGCGATGGTGTTCGGGCTGGCCTGGAGTTGCCCGATGAGCCGGTCGGTGAAGTAGGCCTGCAGGATCGGGGCGAGCGCGGTCATCGCCGGCCTCCGGGTCTGCTCGCCTGCAGCCGTTGCGCGGCAAGGCCCATCAACTCGGGCGTGGCCGTCAAATACCAGTAGGTGCTGGCCGGGTTGACGTGTCCGAGGTAGGTGGACAGCACCGGCATCATTGCCGCGACGTCGACGCCGGATCGGTACCAGTCCAGCAGGCAACTCACGGTGAAGGCATGCCGAAGATCATGTGCGCGGGGCCGGACCGTGGCGGTGCGTAGTCCGATCGTCGTGGTGATCTCGATGAACGCCTCATGCACCGACGAATATCGCAGCGCGGCGCCGGTGGTGGCCACAAAGAACGTCTCCGATCGTCGCGGCGGCGGTATCCGGCGGTCGCGGCGGCGGGCGTAGCGGCGCAGCTGTTCGACGGCGCTGGGGTGCAGCGGTATGAGGCGGGGGTGGCCGGCCTTGCGGCCAGCGACGGTGAGCACGCCCGCCCGCAGGTCCACGTCGGTACGGCGCAGCGGCAGTGTTTCCCCGATCCGCAGGCCGGTCACTGCAAGCAGCCCCAGTAGGGTGTGTAGGGTCGCGGCACGCATCTCGGGGCGAAGGTCGTTGGCGGCGTGCAGGATCCGTTGTATTTCTGCATCGGTGTAGATGTAGGGTGTGGGCCGCTTGCCCTGTCCGGGGAATACCTTGGTGGGTGGGATTTCGGTTGCCGGGTCGATCGTGGCCAGGTAGCGGGCGAATCCGCGGATCGCGCCGAGTCGGTGCGACCAGTTGACCGGGTCGACATTGCGCGGCAGTCGCGCGAACGCGATCGCAGCCTCGGTCGTGATCGATGTCGACGCCCGCTGGCGCAGGAAGTCGAGGAATTGGGCCAACACCTGGCCGTCGCCGGCCAGCGCGAATCCCAGCCCTCGCCGCAGCCGCAAGTAGTCGTCGAGATGGGCGCGCAGCTCGGCGGTCATCGTGGGTCTCCGATCGGCCAGGGCCGCGCCAGCATCCGCAGCGCGGCGATGTCGACGCGGCTGTAGACCGCGGTGGTGGTCAGGCCCTGATGGCGCAGCGCCTGACCGATGTGCGGCAGCGGAACCCCGGCCCGCACCATCCGCACCGCGGCCGTGTGCCGAAGCCGATGCGGCCCAACCGGACTCACACCAGCGCGCACGCACGCGCGGCGCACGATGCCGCCGACGGCTTCACGGGTGAGCGGATGAATCGGGGCGATGGCGGTGACGAACACCTCCCGCAGGTCGGTGGATGGTCGTCCGCGTTGCAGATAGCCGGTAACCGCGGCGCCGACGTCGGACGGTAGCGGCATCCGATCCATTCGGCCGCCCTTGCCGTGGACGACCAGTACACCTGCCCGCCAATCGATGTCGTCGAGCCGCAACCGGGCGACCTCACCGGCGCGTAGTCCCAGCCGCAACAGCACCACCAGCACCGCGTAGTCGCGGCGGCCGATCGGGCGGCGCCGATCGCACGCGTGCAGCAGCGCTGGCGCGTCGTGGTCGCCGATTCCTCGGGGCAGCAGTGACATCCGGCGACCGGTCGCGGCCAACGCCGCCGCCGAGAGGTCCGCATCGACGAGGCCCTGCAGATGGCAATACCGCAGCAGCGCTCTTACCGCGGCCACGTAGTACTGCACCCCACCCACCGACACCCGCCCGGCCTCGGCGGTGATCGCGTGGGTCACATCCGCCGCCCTTAGCGCACTCACCTTGCCGTCGATGGTGTAGTCGACCAGGAACCGCCGACCGCGAGCGATGTACGCCGTGATCGTGGACCGCGACAACACCCGCTCCGACGCGAGGTAACGCTCGAACCCGCCCAGCAGAGCCTCGACCCCATTCGACGGCGGACGTGGCGGCGGCGCGATCGGCGTGACATGTTGCGCGACAAGGAAGTCGAGCAGCGGCACCATCGCACGCCGGCCGCGGTGAAGCGTATAACCAGTCGCGCGGCGTGAGGCCAGGTACTCGACGACACATCCTTCGGTCAGATCCCGGCCCGACCAGCCGTGCTCGTCCAGCCAGCGACTCAAGTGCGCCAACAGCCGCAGCTGGTGCACCGCCGACAACTGCGTATATCCCAACTGCCGCAACTTATCCCGAAAGCCATCCGCGAACGGCGCGAGCGGACCCTCGAACCGAACGTCGGTGACCTTGCTGACCGGCTTGCCCATCACATCCTCCTTCGTCAGAAACCCGTCGAAGGAGATATCAGTCCTGATTATGCCGACAGTTCAACCCTTCTCACGTCGCTGACCAGCAGCTACCCAGAAACGTCGGCATAATCGTGAGGTCGGCATAATCGAAGTCCAAACCTGTTACCTCATAAGGTATCTCATGAACCCCTGCTTTCAGTCCAGTCAGGATGTGGGTGTTTGCGTTGTTGCGCACGGTGCGGGTGAAGACCCAGCCGATATGTACATCGGTGAGGTTCAGGGTGCGGGCGAACTCACCCTTTAGTGTTGGGCCGCAATGCGCGACCGTATCGCCCTCGAAGAAACCGGGTTCGTCTTCTACCTCATCACCTGCCTTACGGACCTTGACCGAATTCCGCAGCAGTGGTCAGGGTTTCGTCGTCGATACACCACTGATCTGGTCCTTGGCCTTCGCCGGCGCCAGATACCGGTCAATCGTCGCCGCGCTCATCTTCAGCAGCTCCTCACGCACGGCGAGGCTGTAACGGTCACGACCAAAACCCAACTCGCCGTGGCGCTCTAGCCCATCGAGCTGGAGCCGCATCGAAGCAGCCAGATACTTCCCGCATTGGACCACCCGAGGCGGCCCAGACCCGCTGCAGCACCTTGAGCGCGTCGTAGGAATACTTTGAAGCCCTTGGCTTGCGTGGTCGCTTCGCGCTGCTGCGACCCGATCCCGGCGGCCGCATCGCCGCTGCGGTAAGCCTGCGCCGGGCGTTGTCGCGCGACCACCCAGTCACCTCGACCACCTGATCCAGAACCTTTCCCTTGTCCTTCTTCGCAGCTTTCACATAGCCCCTGGCGTACCTGGTGGTGATCTCGGCACGAGACGACATCGACAACCCACTCTCCATGCCTCACGACGGTCACCGTTTCGCGGGCATTCTTAAGTGAGGCACCGAGGGTGTTTCGCGGGCAGTTTTCGTGAGTCAAGCCGGCCCCTTCACAACTGCGGCCGGTAGTGCCAGGCTGAAAGGTACGACGAAGGGCCGGATCAGATGCCGTAACCGCTATGGCGGACCCTCGCGGGTTACGCCGACGCTAGCTTGGCACCCGGCCCTTCGCCTTCACAGCAGCCCGAACGAACGCCAGATGACCCACCAATCGTGTGAGGTCGCATAAGTCAGCATGGGCGCTCGGCACTCCTCACAGCACACCGCGCACTCCGGCCAGGTCTTCTAACGCCAGCAACCACCGGCGACAATGCCCCACGCACCAACCATGACTTGACACGACCTACAGCCAGCTAGCGCTCCCGGCATGGTATTTAGCTATTAGCTTAATCTGGTCAAAGTTAAGCTAATATCTTCATATGGGTGGCCTGAAGAATTGCGCTTCAGTTCGGGCCACGGTGATCGGCGACGTGGTCGGGTCTCGCCGTGCCGCTGACCGGTCGGCGCTGCATAGACGCGCTGCAACGGCTTTGCAGCAGGCCGCCGACGGCGCGATCGACGCACCGGCGTTCACCGTCGGCGACGAGTTCCAGGGCAGCTACCCTACTGTCGGCGCTGCCATCGACGCCGCGATGCGAGTGCGGTTGCTGCTGGCCCCCGAGGTCGACGTCCGTTTCGGGATCGGGTGGGGCGCGGTCACCATCCTCGACGCGGACGCCGGGATCCAGGACGGCCCGGCGTGGTGGGCAGCTCGAGACGCCATCAGGTATACCGCTGACATCCAGCAGCGGCCCGGCTTTGCGCTGGTACGGACCACATTTCGGGCGCCCGATGACGCCCGCTCCGACGTCGCGGCGGTCAACGCGGCCCTGATTTGTCGGGACCATCTGCTTGGATCGCTCGATGAAAGGTCATTGCGGATTGTGAGGGGCTTGATGGACGGGCTGACCAAGAAGGAACTCGCCGTAGCCGAGGGTATCAGCGCGTCGGCGGTGTCCCAGCGCGCAAGCCGTGACGGCTTGGACCTGATTATCCTTGCGTCCCAATATCTCCGGAGGATCACGTGAGCGCCGTCGCCGTTCTGCTGATCGCCGTTGGCATCGCCGACGGCTGGCGGCGGTTATCGAGGGCGGTGTGGCCGCCGCTGGTCACCGGACCGGTGGTAATCGTGGCCTGTGCGGCGGTGTGCGGGCTATGGCACGCCCGCGACATCGTGCCCCTGGGGTTGGCGGCGCTGGCGGCGGTGGCCTGGGAAATGTTGTGCCTGCGCAGCGAGCACACCGGTGGGCACCAGCGTCCTGCGCTGGCCGTCATGGTCGTCGCGCTTGCGGTGTTGATCATCCTGTCCGGGTTGGGATCTCACGCGGGTGGCCTCGCCGCCCGCTGGGCTCACTGGGTGGCCCTGCCGTTGGGCACCGTTACGCCTACCCGGCTACTGATGGTCGTCGGCGTGGTGCTGCTCCAGCTGGCGACCGGCAATCAGTTGATCCGCTTAGTGCTCGGCGCGGTGGGAGCCGTGCGTCCGGCAGGTCAGCCGCAGCCCTCGGACAAGCTGAAGGGCGGCCGGCTGCTGGGTCCCATGGAGCGCCTGCTGATCCTCAGCCTTGGCCTGGGAGGGCAGGTGGGAGGCCGCCGGGGCGGTCGTTGCGGCGAAGGGTCTCATTCGGTTTCCCGAGCTGAGCGCGCAGAAGGGCCGCAATGGCCAGGTTGGCATCGACGAGGTGACCGAATACTTCTAGGTGGGCAGCTTCGCGAGTTGGTTGCTAGCTCTCGCGGGTATGGCCTTGATCCTGGCCACGCGCTAACCGGTTGACACTGACGCGTTGACGCGTAGCGGTTTTCACGCTCGGCGGCTCATGGGCGCCGGCCGGCTGCCTGCAGGGCCGTAACCACGCGGCCGACGAACGTGCCCTGCCGATTACGCAGCAGCTGGCTAGTGACCCGGATAATCGTCCAGCCCAGATCAAGCAATGCGGTATAGCGGTCGATGTCCCGGTCGCGCTGCGCGGGGTCAGTCCAGTGCTGCGGCCCGTCGTACTCGATGCCGACCCGCAACTGGTCATAACCCATATCGATGCGGGCCACGACGTCCCCGTACTCGTCGAACACTCGGAGGTGTTTGCGGTCTCCGCAGGCCTGCGTCGATCAGCACCAACCGGGTTCGCGTCTCCTGCGGGGACTCCGCGCCGCCGTCGACCAGGGGCAGCACCCGCCGGAGCCGAACCAGACCCCGCGCGCCCGGATGGTCGGCGATGACGGCCGCCACCTCGGTGACCTTGACTTCGGTCGCGTTGGCCAGCGCGTCGAGCCGTTGCACTGCCCACAGCCGGGTTGCCGTGCGCCGCCCGATGTCGAAGGCCGTACGGGCGGGGTTGGTGACCGGGATTCCGGCGACCGTCAGCATCTGGTGGGAAGCACCATCTCCGTATGCACGGTAATACCAGCCGGGGCCCGTCGATTGTCATGCGCCAACTCGGCCGGCGCCCGCGGGTCCACCCACTTCGCGCCGAGTAACGCCGCCGCCGAATTGCCGGCGCCACCGTGCGCCGCCGCGACCACAGCCATGCCCCGTGTGCGCGCTGGCCCGCGGTCAGCTCGATGCCGGACGGGACGTAGACGCCCGGGTAGACGCATTCGTACATCGCGCGCATGGCCCGCTCCGGAATGGCCGCCGCGGCCAATGCCTCCGCACCCAGGAACGGCCAACCGAGTTCGCTCATGGGGCGAATGCTGACAGCACCCACCGACAGCCCGCCGACCGTGCATTGCGCGACGCGACACACCGAGAAAGCGTCGTCTGGTTCACACTCGGCGCCGCGAAGTTGAGGTCTCGCGGAGCAGACCTTTGCCGCGCGGCTGAGAATGACGATTTTCGCCTATGCCCGAAGTAGCGCGGCGGCTGCACCGGCAACCTCGGGCACCCCGGAGGTTAGAGGCGCTCGATGATCGTCACGTTGGCCGTGCCGCCGCCCTCGCACACGGTCTGCAACCCATAGCGACCACCGACGCGCTCGAGCTCGTTGAGCATGGTGGTGAATAGCTTTGCGCCGGTGGCTCCCAAAGGATGACCCAGCGCGATCGCACCGCCGTTCGGATTGACCTTCTCCGGGTCGGCCTTGATTTCCTTGAGCCAGGCCAAGACAACCGGCGCGAACGCCTCGTTGATTTCCACGACGTCGATGTCGTCGATGGAAAGCCCGGTCTTCTCCAGCGCATAACGGGTGGCCGGAATCGGGCCTGTCAGCATGAACACCGGATCGGCACCGCGTGCACTGATGTGGTGAATGCGCGCCCGCGGGGTCAAGTTGTGGTCCTTGACGGCTCGCTCGGAGGCGAGAAGCACCGCGCTGGCGCCGTCGGAGATCTGGCTGGCCAGCGCGGCGGTAAGCCGGCCGCCGTCGACGAGGGTCGGCAGTCCGGCCATTTTTTCCAGCGATGTCTCACGAGGTCCCTCGTCCAGGCGGAAGTCGCCCACCGCCACGATCTCGTTGTCGAAATGCCCTGCCCTGATTGCGGATAGCGCGTGCTCGTGGCTGCTGAGCGCGAACTGCTCCATCTCCTCACGGGACAGGTTCCACCGCTCGGCGATCATTTCGGCGCCGCGGAACTGCGAGATCTCCTCGTCGCCGTAGCGGTGCTGCCACCCCTTCGACTCGGCAGTCGGCGAGCTGAAACCGAACTGCTTGCCGACCTCCATGGCCGAAGAGATCGGGATCTGACTCATGTTCTGGATTCCGCCGGCCACGATGATGTCGGCCGTCTGCGCCATAATCGCTTGTGCGCCAAAGGAAATCGCCTGCTGACTGGAGCCGCATTGCCGGTCGACGGTGACGCCGGGAACCTCTTCCGGATACCCCGCGGCCAGCCACGCCAGCCGGCCGATGTTGCCGGCCTGTCCGCCGACGGCGTCCACACAACCGACGATCACATCCTCGACCGCGCCCGGGTCGACGTCGACGCGCTCGAACAGGCCTCGGAATACGCCCGCCCCCAGGTCGAGCGGATGCACGCCTGCGAGTGCTCCGTTGCGCTTACCGACCGCTGTCCGCACGGCCTCAACGACGTAAGCCTCCGGCATGTCATACTCCTTCTTTCGTGATCCCGCCAAGAACGATGGCGAGGTATTTCTGGCCCACCTGCTCGGCGGTGAGCGGTCCGCCGGGCTGATACCAGCGCACCGATACCCAGGTGGTGTCCCGGATGAAGCGGTACACCAAGTCGACGTCGAGGTCGGGCCGAAAGTAGCCCTCCGCGATGCCTTGCTTGAGCACCTCCACCCACATCTTCCGTTGCTGCTTGTTGCGGTCCTCGAGATAGGAGAACCGGGGCTGCGACGACAGTCGCTGGGCTTCGTCCTGGTAGATGACGACTTGGGCGTGCCGGTGCTCGATCGCTTCGAACGACGCCATGAAGAGCCCCTTGAACCGTTCCAGCGGATTGGGCTCGGTGTCCACGATTTCGCGGTAACGATTAAACAGCCAGTCGAGGAACCCGCGCAGCAGTTCGTCGACCATCTCCTCCTTGGAGGAAAAATGGTGATACAGGCTGCCGGAGAGGATGCCGGCACCGTCGGCGATGTCGCGCACGGTGGTGGCGCGCAGGCCGCGCTCGGCGAACATCGCCGCGGCGAGCTCCAGCAACTCGTCTCGCCGGCTAATAGCCTGACTGGCCACTCGGTCCATCCGATCAGACTATCAACCAAGCGCTTGCTCGGCCACCGAGGTGCGCGCGGCCCTCGGTCGGGAATTCGGGCGACAACAACACGGGCTTCTGGCATTCGGGCAATGTCAACACCGGCTTCGGGTCGACCACCGACACCGGCCTGCCGAACTCGGGCTCCAACAACACCGGAACCGGGAGCTCCGGCTTCTTCAATACCGCCACCGGCGGCGGTACAGCGGGCCGTATGTCGGGCTTCTTCAACACGGCCAGCGGCGGCACCGGACAGAGCGGCGTGACCTCGGGCATCGGAAACACCGGCATCCCCGGAGTCCTGGGTCCCACGATCAGCGGCAGGAACTCCGGCTTCTTCAACGTGGGCACTGCCGTATCGGGCATCTTCAATCTCAGCCGGCTGTTGCCACAACTCAGCCGGTAAACTGGCGCCTTGCCGCGGTTTCTCCTGGGCCGCAATGACTTAACGCCATCACACCGGCGCTGGCGCCCAGAAAACCCGGAGCGCCGTTACCGGCCCACAGCGCCGCGCGCGTCGATCTCGCCGATCAACGACCCAACGCCGGCCGCCTTTGCCTGGAAACCCCTTCTCCACCGCACAATTGGCGTAGCATCCGTGAATTGCTCGATTCCATTAGGGTATCGGTCGCGTCGGGGGCGGCCGAGTGGAAACGTGTTGGAGGTCGACATGGTCAGTTTTCCGATGCTGCCGCCGGAGATCAATTCGTTGCTGATGTTCGACGGTGCCGGCTCAGCGCCGATGTTGCAGGCGGCGACAGCGTGGGGCGGGTTGGCCGATGAGCTTGGGGCAGCTGCGGATTCGTTTACGTCGGTGACCTCGCGGCTGGTCGGTCAGGCTTGGCAGGGCCCGGCGTCGGCGGCGATGGCGGCCACGGCCGCGCCGTACGCGGGGTGGCTGAGCGCGGCGTCGGCGCAGGCTGCCGGAGCAGCGTCGCAGGCCCAGGCGGTGGCCGGCGCATTCGAAGCGGCGCGGGCCGCGACGATTCATCCGCTGGCGGTGGCGGCCAACCGCAATTCGTTCGTGCAGCTGGTGCGGTCGAATTTCCTGGGGCTCTTCGCGCCGGCGATCGCCGCCGCCGAGGCGCAGTACGAGGAGATGTGGGCCGCCGACGTCTCGGCGATGACGGGCTATCAGGCCGGCGCGGCGGCGGCGGCCGCCGGGTTGAACCCCTTCGAGCAGTTGCTGGCGCTGTTACCCAACATCGGCATCGGCAACAAGGGCGGCACCGGCAACATCGGCAGCGGCAACACCGGCACCGCCAACGTCGGTAACGGAAACACCGGCAGCGGAAACGTCGGCAGCGGCAATGGCAACTCCGCCATCGTGAGCAGCGGAAACATCGGCAACGGAAACCAGGGCAACAACAACTTCGGCAGCGGGAACTTCGGCAACGAAAACATCGGCTTCGGCAACACCGGCGATTCGAGTACCAGCTCAAATCCCGGTGTGAACCTGGGCATGGGCAACTTCGGAAACGGAAACGTCGGCGTCGGAAACATCGGCAACGAGAACATCGGCGGCGGCAATACCGGTGTCGGAAACCTCGGCGCTGGCAACAACGGGATCCGCAACTTCGGCTTCGGAAACACCGGTAACAACAACATGGGGATCGGGCTCACCGGCAATAATCAGGTCGGCATCAACCTGCCCGGCCTGCTGAACTCCGGCAGCGGCAACATCGGCATCGGCAACTCCGGTACCAACAACATCGGCTTCTTCAACTCCGGCAACGGCAACGTGGGCATCTTCAACGCGAGCCCGACGCCATCCACCAGCCCAGGCAACTTCGGCATCGGAAACGCAGGCGTCGGCAACGTCGGCCTTTTCAACTCCTACATCGGCAACTTCGGCCTCGGCAACAGCGGCTTGCTGAACACCGGCCTCTTCAACTCGGGTG